>JBGPXN010000019.1:0-42585 GCA_041492755.1 Methylomirabilia bacterium
CCCCCACGCTCGGAGCGCCCCGGGGAACCCGTGGCGCTCCTCGATACCCCCCACGCTCGGAGCGCCCCGGGGAACCCGTGGCGCTCCTCGATACCCCCCGGCTCGGAGCGCCCCGGCGGAGCCGTGGCGCGCCTCGAATTCCCTCACACCCTCTGAGACATGGCCTGCCCACGTCGCAGGGAGGAGCGACGAGTCAACGAAGCAGATGGCCCTTTTTCAGCGGCCTCACCCGCGCGGTTCGGCAGGCCGAGTGCAGCGATAGATGGTGTTCCCCACCGGAACCAGCTCGAGTCCGAGGCCATGCACGGTCTCGGAATGTCCAAGCATCAGGAATCCGTCATCCTTCAGGAAGCCCACCAGGCGCTCGAGGATCCGGGCCTGGGTCGGCCGGTCGAAGTAGATGAGCGCGTTGCGGCAGAAGATGGCGTCGAAGCGGGTGCGGATCGGCCACGGCTCGTCGAGCAGGCTGATGCGCCGGAAGACGATGAGCCCGCGGAGACTCGGGCGGATCCGGACCAGCCCGGCCTTGGGTCCAGTGCCGCGCAGCAGGTAGCGGCTGCGCAGCGGCGGCGGGATCGGCCCGATCTGATCGACGCCATAGGTGCCGTCGGCGCCGTGCGTGAGCACGTCGGTATCGATGTCCGAGGCCAGGATGCGGAGGTCCCAGTCCTCGCCCACCTCCGGCAACGCCTCCAGCAGGGTCATGGCGATGCTGTAGGCTTCTTCCCCGGTGCTGCAGGCGGCGCTCCAGAAGCGGAGCACGCGGTCGCCGGCCCGGCGCGAGCGCAGGCGCTTGAGCGGCGCCCATTCGTCCCGCAGATACGCGAAGTGGTGCGGCTCGCGGAAGAACTCCGTCTTGTGCGTCGTCACGCCGTTGATGAAGTGCACCATCTCTTCGCCGCCCGGATCGCGGAGGGTCAAGTACTCGTGGTACTCGGTGAACGTGGCCAGGCCGAGGACGCGCAGCCGTTTGGCCAGTCGCGATTGCAGCAGCAGTCGCTTTTGCGGCGTGAGCGCGATGCCGGTCCGTGCGTGCACGAGCGCGCGGAAGATCTCGAACTCCCGATCCGTGATGCCGGCGGCAAAGCCCGCGGCCTCGGACACGGCGGGCCGCTTACACCCCGACCAGGGTCGGGGCCGGCGGCGTGGCCAGCGGTGGCCGTCGCGGGGGCTCGTGAACGTCCGGCCGCGCGGCGGGGCCCGCATCCAGCTTGAAGCGGCCGACGAGCGTCTGCAGGTCGAGCGCGCGGGCGGCGAGGGAGTGCGCGGTCGACGCCAGTGTCTCCGTCTGGGCCACGTTCTCCTGCACGACCTGGTCCATCTGGATCACGGCGCGGTTGACCTGCTGAATGCCGAACGACTGCTCGGAGGACGCCGCCGCGATGTCGGAGATGAAGTCGGTCACGCGCCGCGCGCCGTCGACGATCTCCGCCAGCGTCGTGCCGGACTGGGTGACGAGCGCGGCCCCGGTGGCGACCTTGTCGAGCGAGTCGTGGATGAGCGTCTTGATCTCCCGCGCCGCCGCGGCGCTTCGCTGCGCGAGGCTCCGGACCTCGGCCGCCACCACCGCGAACCCGCGCCCCTGCTCGCCGGCGCGGGCGGCTTCCACGGCCGCGTTGAGGGCGAGCAGGTTGGTCTGGAACGCGATCTCGTCGATGACGCCGACGATGTCGGCGATCCGCCCCGACGACGCGGTCAGCGCCTGCATCGCGCCCACGGCATCGGCCACCACCTGCCCGCCGCGGGTCGCCGTGTCCCGGGATGAGACGGCGAGGCGGTCGGCCTCGCGCGCGTGATCGGCGTTGGCCTTGACCGTGGCCGTGATCTGCTCGAGCGACGCCGCCGTTTCCTCCAGGCTCGCCGCCTGCTGGCGCGCGCCGGAGGAGAGGAATTCCGTCGTGCCCGAGACCTGGCGGGCGGCCACCGCCACGTGGTCGGCGGCCTCGCGGACCTGGCGTACGATGTCCTGCAGCCGCTCCACGAACGCGTTGAACCACCGGGCGACGTCGCCCACCTCGTCCGCGCGATCGGTCGAAAGGCGCCGCGTGAGATCGCCTTCGCCGTTGGCGACGTCCTCGAGGAAGCTCGCGGTCTCCCGCAGCGGGCGAGCGATGGAGCGCGACAGCACGAGGCCGAATCCAATCGCCAGCGCGAAGGCGGCCAGGACCACGGCGAGCAGCCAGACCCGCGCGGCGGCGGCCCGTTGCTGCTCCGCCACTGCGTGCGCGCGCGCCTGCGCCTGGCGCAGCTCGCCGAGACGGGCCAGCACCGCGCGCGCGCGTTCGAACTTCACGGCCCCCTCGCCCATCGACAGGTCGATCGCATCCCGCCGCGCCGCGGGGGTGTCTTCCCGCAACGTCGCGACGACGTCGAGTGAGACGAGCTTCCACTCGGCCCACGCCTCCTGGAACTCGGTCCGGAGCGGGCGCTCCCCGTCGGCCGCGGGCAGGGCCGTGTACTGCCGCCAGTGCTCCGCCACTTCGCGAAGGTTGGTCGCGTGTCCCTCGGCCTGCCGCGCCCCTTCGGGGCTGCCGCCGCTCAGGAACATGAGGCTGCGCTCCGCCACCAGGGCCTGCTGCATGTCGCGATCGGCCTGTAGTAAGTCGTCCACCGCGGGCAGGCTCTGCGACGTCGCCACCTGGAAGGCCACGCTGGCGTGGTCGAGGGTCCAGACGAGCCACAGGCCGACGAGACCCGTGATGGCGGCGAGGGTGCCGCACCCCGCGATCAGGGTGGCGCGGATGGAGAGCCGGCCGGAGAATCGCATGCCGCTACTTCCGGGCAACCTTCTCCAGATGCGAGAGGTTGATGCCGGCGACCAGCACGCCGATCGTCTTGCCGTCGGCCAGGATCGGCACCGCGACCTGCACCGCGTAGGTCTGGGACGATTCGTCGAACTCCGGCTTGCCTTGCCAGGACTTGCCGGTGCCGAACGGCACGTCGAACTTCGCCGAGCCCACGTGGATGTAGCTCGTGGTCTTCTCGACGAAAGCGACCTTTTCGCCGCGGCTCGCGCTCAGAAACGCCTCGCTGAACGTACCGCCCGCCGCCTCCAGTCGGCTGCGCAGGAAACGACCGGCGGCGTTGCCCTGGAAGCCCTTCACGAGCGGATCGCTCCGGCGCGTGACCTTCCAGCGCGGATTGTCCATCCCGGGGAGAGGTCCGCGGGCATTCTGCTCCCTCACCGCGGACACCACCGTCGGATCCGCCGCCCACCCCGCCACGACCGCCTTCTGGCGATCGATCTCCGCCTGCATGGCGGGCGTGATCTGGAACCCCTGTTGCGCGATGACGAACGCGGGAATCGAGAGCAGCGCGATCGGAACGATCAGTCGTAGGATCTTCATGCCGCCTCCTTGACGTCGCCGCCGAGGACCTCCTCGATGCCGAGCAGCACCACGAGCCGGTCGCCGGCCTTGGCCATCCCCTCGATGAACTTCGCCTCCACTGGCTTCCCGAAGTCGGGCGGCGCCTGGATGTCCGATTCCGGGATGTTCAGCACGTCGGACACCGTGTCCACGATCAGCCCGACGACCTTCACGCCCACCCGCACCACCACGATGACGGTGAACGAGCCGTATTCCGCCTCGCGCATCCCGAGCTTGGTCCGGAGGTCGATGACGGGAATGATCGTGCCGCGCAGGTTCATGACGCCCTTGACGTGCGACGGCGTGTTCGGGATGGGCGTGATCGGCGAATAGCCCTTGATCTCCTGCACGTTGAGGATGTCGATGCCGTACTCCTGGCCACCGAGCGCGAACGTCAGGTACTGGCGGCCGTCGGTCGCGAACCGGATCTGGGTGCCCAGCGCCTCCAGCGGTTGCATCGCTCAAAACTCCTCGAAGCCGTCGTCGGCAAACGCGTTCGCGCGGCGCCCGTTCCCGTTGCTCCCGTGCGCGCCGGCGGCGGCGAGCGACGGCGACTTCGCCGGCCCCGCGGCCGGCGGCAGCGGGCCCGGGGCCGGCGGGGCGGGCGTCGCCGGGCGAAGGGCGTCCAGCTTGAACCGGCCGACCAGCGCCTGCAGCTGCGCCGCCTGGGTCGCGAGCGTCTGGGCCGTGGAGGCCAGTCCGTCGGTCTGGGCCGCGTTGGTCTGGACGACGAGGTCCATCTGCGCCACCGCGCGGTTCACCTGATCGATCCCGGAGGACTGCTCCTGCGAGGCGGCGGCGATCTCGCCGATGATGTCGGTCACCCGCTTCACCGAGGTGACGATCTCCTCCAGCGTCTGCCCCGACTTGTGGACGAGCGACGAGCCCGCATCGACCTTCGTCACCGAATCCTGGATCAGCGCCTTGATCTCCTTGGCCGCCGTCGCGCTGCGCTGCGCGAGGTTGCGCACCTCCGCCGCCACCACCGCGAATCCGCGGCCCTGCTCGCCCGCGCGCGCCGCTTCCACCGCCGCGTTGAGCGCGAGAAGATTGGTCTGGAACGCGATCTCGTCGATCGTCGTGATGATGTCGGCGATGCGCTTGGAGGCGCGGTTGATCTCGTCCATGGCGGCCACCGCGGTGGTCACGACCTGGCCGCCTTTCTCGGCGGTCTCGCGTGACCCGGCGGCGAGCCGGTCGGCCTGGCGCGCGTTCTCGGCCGTCTGCTTCACGGTGCCCGTGATCTGTTCCAGCGACGATGCGGTCTCCTCCAGCGACGACGCCTGGGCCTGGGCGCCTCCGGCAAGCTGGCCGGCCACTCCGGACACCTGCCGCGAGGCGGTGGCGGCGTGCGCGGCGGCGTCGCGAACCTGCGCCATGATGTCGTGCACCCGGGCGATGAACGTGTTGAACCAGTACGCGGTGTCACCGACCTCGTCGCGGCTCGTGATGTCCAGGCGCCGGGTGAGATCGCCCGCGCCTTCGGCGATGTCCTTGAGCATGCCGACCAGCCGGGTCAGCGGTCCGGTCACGCTGCGCGCGACGGCCACGCTGAGGCCCACGCCGCCGAGCACGGCGACCATCACGAACACCGACATCAGCCAGAGCGCGTTGCTGGCGGTGGCGGCGACCTCGCGCTTGGCTTCCTCCATCCGCCCGCTCCCGGCCGTGGCCCACTCCTCGGCGATCTGCTCGACCCGCTGGGCGACGTCCCGATGCTGGGCCATCGCCTCGATCGCATCCGCCGGGCGCTTGAGATCGCCGGTCCGGACGCGGGCGACGACGGCCTTGAGACCTCCGGCGTAGGCGGCGACCGACCGGGTGAGCTCGGCGAGGCGCTCGCCATCACGGGGCGACGTCGCCACGCGGGCCAATGCCTCCAACCGCCCGTTCATCAGCTGGCGCTGCTCGTCGAAGCGGTGGGCGGCGTCGTCGACCTGGCGGGCGTCGGGAACGGCCAGACATGCTTCTTTCTCCCACCGGCGCAAGCCGAGGGCATCGGCGCGCAGGCGAGAGACGTGGAGCGCGATGGCGACGTCGTCGTGCAGCGCGCGGGCCGCGGTGGCGGCCACACCGCTGATGCCCCAGTAGCCCGACACCCCCACCGCGACGGTGAGGACCGCGATGAGGACGCTCAGGGCCAGGAGCTTCTTGCCGATGGTGATGCGCCTGGTCATGCGGAAAGTCTCCTTGTTGTCCAATCGGTCCGCGGCTGGCCTTGCTTGAGCCACCGTCGTCTCAGCCCGCCATCACCGGTTCGGCCGCCTGCGCGTCGCGCAGGGCCAGGAGCCCCGGCACGTCCAGGATGAGGGTGACGCGTCCGTCGCCGAGGATGGTCGCGCCCGCGATGCCGTCCAGCCGTCGGAAGTTCGCTTCGAGGCTCTTGATCACGACCTGCTGCTGCCCGAGCAATTCCTCCACGAGCAGGGCCGCCTTGCGCCCCTCGTGCTCCACGATCACGGCGAGCCCCTCGGTCGGATGAAGGGCCGTGTCGCTCCGGCCGAGCAGCCGCTCGACCCTGACGATCGGCAGCACCTCACCCCGGATGACGAGCATGTCCTCGCGATCGAACACGCGGGTGATCTGCCCGCTCCGGGGCCGGACCGACTCGACGATGGAGGCCAGCGGCACGACGTACCGCTCGCCGCCGACGCGGAGAAGCTGGCCGTCGAGGATGGCGAGAGTCAGGGGCAGCTTCAGGCGAAACGTCGTCCCGAGGCCAAGGACGCTCTGGATGGCGATACTGCCGCCGAGCGACTCGACGTTGCGCCGGACCACGTCCATGCCGACGCCGCGGCCCGACAGCTCGGTGACGGTCTCCGCCGTGGAGAAGCCCGGACGGAACACCAGCGCGAAGGCGTCTTCGTCGCTCAGCGGCTGATCGGCCGTGACGAGCCCTTGCTGGACGGCGCGGGCCACGATGCGGTCACGGTCGAGCCCGCGGCCGTCGTCTCGCACCTCCACGAAGATGCTGCCGCCCTGGGCGTGGGCGTGGAGGGCGATGCGGCCGGCGGCCACCTTGCCGGCGGCGATACGATCCTCCGGCGACTCCAGCCCGTGATCGACGGCGTTGCGCACGAGGTGGGTGAGCGGATCGCTGATCGCTTCGATGACGGTCTTGTCGAGCTCGGTGTCTTCCCCGCTCATCTCGAGCACCGCCTGCTTGCCGACGGCGGCGCCCACGTCGCGCACCACCCGCGGGAACCGCGCGAACAGCATGCGGATGGGAACCATGCGAACGGTCATGATGCGCTCGTGCAGCTCGCGCGCGTGGCGGTCCATGAGCGCGACCGCCTCGACCAGCTGCGGCAGCGCCTCCTTCGGCACGGCCGACACGAGCTGCGCGACCATCGACTGCGTGATGACGAGCTCACCCACCAGGTTGATCAGGCGATCGACCTTGTCGATCGGCACGCGGATGCTGGCCGCTTCGTGCACCGTGACCGTCCGGAGGGCGCCGGCGGCGTCGCCGGCCGCGGCCGGCTCGGACCCGACCGGCGCGACAGGCGGCTCATCGAGCGGCAGCTCGGTGATCTGCAGCGCGGCCCGGTCGGAGACTTCGGCGAAGCACCGTACGATCTCGGCGCGGGGCTGCGGGCTCACCAGCGCGACGTCCCAGGCCAGATAGCTGCGTTCGGGATCGAGGTCGGCGAGCGGCGGCAGCGCGCGCAGGTCCGGCGTCATGCGAAGCACTTCACCGCACGCGGTGAGCTTGCGCAGCAGCGTGAGCGGGTCGATGCCGCGGCGAAGGACATCGGCCGGCGGCGTGAACCGGACCTCGTAGAGGCGCCGCTGAGCGGCGACGACGGTGTCCGTGGCCGGCGCCGGCGTGCCCGCGCCATGCAGGTGCTCGCGGAGCTCGGCGAGCACGCGCTCGACGTCCGCGGCGTCGGCCGCCGACGCGGGGGCGCCGCGATGCGCGCGATCGACGAGACTTCGGACGATGTCTTCGGAGGCGAGGAGCGTGTCCACGACGGCCGGGCTCAGCCGGCGCTGGCCCTTGCGCACGTGGTCGAGCAGGTCCTCGAGCGCGTGGGTGAACCGCGCGATCTCGCCGAAGCCGAGCATCGCGCTGTTGCCCTTGAGGGTGTGCGCGCTGCGGAAGATGCGGTTGAGGAGCTCGACGTCGCCCGGAGCCTCCTCCAGCCCCAGCAGGGCGGCCTCGAAGTCGGCCAGCAGCTCGTTGGCCTCCTCGAAGAAGGCCTCCAGCAGCGGGTCAGCCGTCATGACGCCTCCGAGCAGACATGGTGATCACGCCCAGGCCGGGAGCAAGACCAGGGCCAGACCCGGGGCGCGTCCAACCCCGCGCCGCTGCGATCGGTGCGTAGCGCGACGGGGGGCGGCCGGGCAAAGTTTGCCGGCCACGCGGGCCGGCGCGCGCTCCAGAACGCCGATCCCGGCATGGCCTCGTGCTATCGTCAGCTCACGATGTCGGCTCCGGGTGCTTCCCAGGCGATGGCGATCCTCGACGCGCTCGCCCAGGGCCTCGCCGAGAGCTCCGACGCCAATGGGCTGCTCGCCCCGGTCCACACCGCGCTCGAGCGCGGGTTCGACGCCACCGAGATCCTGCTCGCCACCCACGGCGCCGGCGCGGACGCCGCCGACGTGCTCCTCCCGGTGCGCGACGGCAAGGCCGCGCCGGGACGGCCACGCCGGCTGCCCCGCGAGACACTCGGTCCGGCCGGTTCCGTGCTCGCGACCGGCCACCCGCTGCTCGCCGCTCACCAGACGCGCCACGGCGACATGCATTGGCTGGCCGTCCCGCTCGCCGCGAGCGGTACCACGTTCGGCATGCTCGCCGTCGCGCGCGGGACGGTGCCGTTCGCGGCCAGCGACGACACCCTGCTCGCCGTCGCCGGCCGGCTCGTCGCCCTCGCCGTCTACACCGCGCGCCTGCACACGCTGCTCACCCGCGACCGCGGCAACCTCGACGCCGCGCTCGAGCAGCTCGTGGTCGGCGACCCGCTGCGCGCGCTCGGCCGCATGGCCGCCGTCGTCGCCCACGACCTCAACAACACGCTCGCCGCCATCCTGCTCCGCACGGAGATCCTCACCGCCGATCTCGTCGACCCGCAGCTCGCGCGCCACGTCACCACGATCCAGGCGCTCGCCAAGGAAGGCGGCAACTCCGTCCGCCGGCTGCACGAGTTCGCCCGGGCGCGAACGACGCGCGCGTTCCAGACCGTCGACCTCAATCAGCTGCTCGACGAAGTCCTCGAGCTCACGCGCAACCGCTGGAAGGACGACGGACACGGCAGCGCGTGGGACGTTCGGACCGAGAAGGGCACGCTGCCGCCCATCGCCGGTGAGCCGCCCGCGCTGCGCGAGGCGCTCATGCACGTGATCGTCAACGCGCTGGAAGCGATGCCGGACGGCGGCCGCCTGACGTTGAGAACGGCGCACGCCGACGAGCGCGTGGTGTGCGAGATCGAGGACACCGGCCGCGGCATGTCGCCGGACGTGCAGCGACGCGCCACCGAGCCGTTCTTCACCACCACCGGCGACCCCGGACGCGGCGTGGGACTCGCCATCGTGCACGGCGTGATGACCCGGCACGGCGGACAGGTCGAGCTGCAGAGCGCGCCCGGCCGCGGGGCCATCGTCACCCTGCGCTTCCCCGCCGCCGACCCCGCCGCGGCCGGCACACCGACGCGCCCGCCCGGCCGTCGCGCCAAGGTGCTCGTGATCGACGACGACCCCTTCGTGCGCCAGGTCGTCGTCGACATCCTCGAGCAGCACGGGCACGAGGTCGTCGCGTGCCCGGACGGGCCGAGTGGGGTCGAGTGCGCGCGCGCCGAGGCCTTCGATCTCGTGCTGAGCGATCTCGGGCTGCCCGGCATGAGCGGCTGGGACGTCGCGCGGGCGGTGAAGGCGGCCGGGGGCCCGCCCGTCGTCCTCATGACGGGCTGGAGCGGTCAGGTCGACGAGGGTCGGGCCCGCGCCCACGGCGTCGATCGCGTGCTCTCGAAGCCGCTCTCCACGACGACGCTGCAGTCCCTGCTCACGACGATACTGACGCCGGCACGCTGACGCCCGCATAGGCGTCGCGGAGCGCGGTCAGGATCAGCAGGGCCCGGCCGAAGCGGGCGTTTCGTGCGTGGCGGAATGCCGCGTCGTAGAGACGGAACAGGCCGCTCGCCGCGTCACCGAAGTCCAGATCGAGGTTGTCCATCAACTCCTTGACGACGCCCATGGCCTCGCGCTGGTCCTGGCGGCGGCAGGCGTCGACGCCGCGGATATAGAGGTCGAGCACCCGGTCGCTGGCCACGATCAGATCCGAACGCCGAGGAAGAGCCGCGTGAGGAGCGACCACACCGCGTCGCGGGCCTCGGGGTCCCGCGGCAGCGCGTCGGTCCCGATCAGCGCCTGATCGGCATCCAGGTGAAACCGCCGCCCGGCCACTTCGTCGCGGTGCGGGCCCCAGTAGGACACGAGGACCTGATCGATCACGGTCACGTCGCCGTCGCGGCGCCAGTGCTGGCGGCGCCCGAACACCTCGGTCACCACCGCGGCGCCGCCGCTTTGCACCACGACCACGCTCAACCGCACCGCTTCGAACGGCGGCGCGGGGGGGCCGTCCGCGACGCGGCGCACCTGGCCGTCGTGCAGGAACGCGTCAATCGAGCAGACGGCCCACTCACCCTGATCCGCGCAGCGTCCGGCCTCCAGCACGCGCTCCACGAGCGCCTGCAAGGTCGGCGAGGGATCGTCGGCGATCGGCGTCGCCGCCAGCGCGGTGGCGAACAGGAGCGGCACGGCGAGTGGCGCGAGAGCGAGTCGGGCACGAGCGAACCGCATGGCTAACCTCCCGTTGGAGCGTCCCTCCTCTTATCGGCGCTGTCCTCCCTCCTCTTGAGGCACGGTCCCGCCCGTCGCGCCCCGGGCGCGCGCCGACGCCCCCTCAAGCTCGCCACCGGCCCGGCCGATAGGAGGGCCAAGAACGCCATCAGGCCTGCGGAACCGGCTTCCGCGCGCCGGCAAGGAAAGGGGGGGGAATGACTCGAGGAGCAGGACCGGCAGCAGGATGCAGCCGGGCGCGGCGCCGGTAGGTTGGCGCCAAAGGATTTCAGCCGGAAGCGGATACGACCGATAACGAAATCAAGAACGATCTCCAAGGAGGAAACGAACATGGGTCTCACGGTCAACACCAACATCCAGGCGCTGAACGCTCAGCGCAACCTCGACAAGACGACCGCGCTCCTCAACAAGTCCCTGGAGCGCCTGTCGTCCGGCCTGCGGATCAACAACGCGGGCGACGACTCGGCCGGCCTCGCCATCGCGACCCGGCTCAACTCGCAGGTCCGCGGTCTCAACCAGGCCATCCGGAACGCCAACGACGGCAACGCCCTGGTGGGCACGGCCGAAGGCGGGCTCTCCGAGGTGTCGAACATCATCACCCGTATCAAGGAGCTGGCCGTGCAGTCGGCCAACGGCACCAACAGCACGTCGGACCGCACCAGCCTCAACAGCGAGGTGCAGGCCCTCGTCAACGAAGTGACCCGGATCGCCAGCCAGACCAAGTTCGGCAGCATCTCCCTCCTGGACGGCTCCTACAGCGGCGTCTTCCAGGTCGGCGTGGAGACCGGCCAGACGGTCAGCCAGTCGATCGGCAACTACAAGGCGTCCGCGCTCTCCGGCAGCGTGGCCAGCCAGACCCTGTCGTTCCTCGCGGACACCAGCCAGGTGGGCGCGGCGGATGCCAACTCCTTCCTCGGCCTCGACGCCAGCACCGACCTCCAGGTCAGCGGCCCGACAGGCACGAGCTTCATCCGCACGACGACCTCGTCGGACGACAGCGTGTCCTTCCTGCAGGGCTCGCGGAGCGCCATCGCGGTGGCCAAGACCATCAACGAGGGCACCTCGCTCACGGGCGTGAGCGCGACGATCGGCTCGGCCATCTTCACCTCGACCGACAGCACGGCCTTCGCCAACGCCATCAACCTCGATGGCACCACGAACGTGCTGAAGATCAACGGCACGACGGTGGTCGTCAACCTCAACGGCGCCAGCGTGTCCGCCCGGCGCCAGCAGTTCATCGACGCCGTCAACACGCAGGTGAGCGGAGTGTCCGCCGCCACCACCGGCACGGCGAGCGTGGTCCTCACCGCCGCCGACGGCCGCAACATCTCGATCCTGGCCTCGGGCGCCACCACCGGCACGGTGGGCGGCGACACCTTCGGCTTCACCACGACCCAGGCGACGGAAGTCGTCCGGGCGCGTGGCTCGATCACCCTGCAGGGCGGCGGCAACTTCACGACGACGCTCGGCGACGCCACCACCCAGGCCCAGATCGGCGGCGAGGGCTTGGCCACGGCAACCGCCACGTACCTCAACACCCTCTCGGTCTCCTCGGTGGCCAACGCCAACACGGCCATGTACGTGGCCGACGCGATCCTCAACACGATCTCCGCGGCCCGTGGTGACCTCGGCGCCGTCCAGAACCGGCTGGCGTCGACGGTGTCCACGCTGAGCACGGTCTCGGAGAAGGTGTCCGACGCGAAGAGCCGCATCCTGGACGCGGACTTCGCGGCCGAGACGGCGGCGCTGACCAAGGCGCAGATCCTGCAGCAGGCCGGCATTTCCGTCCTGTCGCAGGCCAACACCGGCCCCGAGCGCGTTCTGTCGCTCCTGCCGCGGTAACCCCGCGTCGGGACGGCAGTTTTACCAGGCTTCCGGGGGGTGGTAGACGCCTCCCGGGAGCCTGGCACGTCCCGTGTAAACGTCATCCACGGCAACCATGGCTCAAATTCCCCTCGGCGGACTGGCAACCGGCCTCGACACGAACGCGCTCATCTCGCAGCTCGTTGCGGCCGAGCGACGGCCGATCACGCTGCTGGAGACGCGCAAGCTCAAGCTGCAGACACAGTCGGCGGCCTACCAGGACCTCAACACCAAGCTGGCGGCGTTCAAGTCGAGCGCCGATCTCCTCAAGGACCCGGCGACGTTCTTCGCCCGTTCGGTGACGTCGTCGACCGACACCGTGGCCACGGCCACGGCCGCGCCCGGCACGACCCGCGGCACCTTCACCGTGACCACGACGTCACTGGCCCGCGGCTCCATCGCCGCCGCCAGCAATACCACGACCGCTCTGACGTCGACGGTGGCGACGGCCACGGGCGTCTTCGAGTTCAAGCTCGGCGCCACCGGCAGCGTGGTCAGCGTGGCGGTGAGCAGCGCCACCACGCTCGAGCAGCTCGTGAAGGACGTCAACGACAAGAACGCCGGCGTGCAAGCGACGGCCGTGAACACCGGCACCAGCGCTTCCCCCGCCTGGAAGCTCTCGCTCACGAGCACCGGCACCGGCGCGGCGAACAACATCGTCGTCGTCACCGACAACACGACGCTCGGCATCGCCAACACCCAGACGGCCACCGACGCCGGCTTCAGCATCACGGGCCTGGGCAGCTTCACCCGCTCGACCAACACGTTCTCGGACGTCCTCGACGGGGTGACGATCACCCTCAAGGACGGGAGCGGGAGCACCGACCTCGTCGTCGACTACGACAAGGGCGCCACCCAGTCCCGCGTCAACGGCCTGATCGACAGCTACAACGCGGTCGTCAAGGCCATCGACGCGCAATCCGCGGTCAAGCGCAACTCCGACGGCACCACCACCACCGGCGTGTTCACGGGCGACGCGGTGGCCCGGCAGATCCGCACCAATCTCAAGACGCAGATGGCCACGGTCTTCACGGGCGCCATCGGTAGCCTGGCCGATCTCGGCGTCACCACCGCCAGCGACGGAACACTGAGCCTCGACAGCGCCAAGTTCCAGAAGGCGCTGACCGACGACGCCACGGCGGTGAGCGCGGTCATCGCGGGGACGAGCACGCGCGACGGCATCGGCGATCTCCTCGCGCGCACGCTGGACACCGCCACCAAGGCCCTGACCGGCACGATCGCGCTCAGGCGGGACGGCATCAGCACGGTGATCAAGAGCCTGGACGCGGATATCCAGGCGGGGCTGAGCCGCCTGCAGACGACGGAAACGGCGCTGCGCGCGCGCTTCGCGGCGCTCGAGCTAACGGTCTCGCGCATCCAGTCGACGGGTAGCTCGCTCATCGCGCAGCTCTCCCGTCTCGACGCCACCACCACCACCAGACGCTAGGGCCAAGGCTCGGAGAGAACATGGCGAACGTCCAGACCGCCGCGTACCAGAACATCCAGACGATCACCGCTGATCCCGGCCGCCTCGTGCTGATGCTCTACGACGGCGCGACCGTCTACCTGCGGCGCGCCCTGCGCGCGCTCGAGAAGGGCGACACGGCCGCCTTCGGCCAGGCGCTGAGCGGGGCCAACGGCATCATCGGCGAGCTGTCGACGAGCCTGGATCACGAGGTGGGCGGCGAAGTGGCGGCGAACCTGGCTCGGCTCTACGGCTTCATGCTCCGCCATCTCAGCGAAGCGCTGATCGGCCGGCGCCGCGACAACCTCGAGCAGGTCCTGGGCATCCTCGAGACGCTGCGCGACGCCTTCGACGGCGCCATCACGAGCGAGCCCGTACCGTCGGCGAAGTGACCGAGCCCGCCGCCGGCCTCTGTGAAGAGCTCCTCGCGTTGACCCGGCGCTTTCACGCCGAGGTCCAGGCCGGAGACGAGTCGGGAATGGCGGCGTTCGTCGAGCATCGCACCGCGCTCGCGGCCGCGATCACGGCCAGCCCGGAGGCGACCGATCCGGCCATCGTGCAGGCGCTCGCGGCCTGCGACCGCGAGTTGATCGCGCTGCTCCGCGACTGCCAGCACGAGATCATCCAGCGACTCGCCGGCCTCGCCGTCGGCCGGCGCATGCTGCGCACCTACCTCGACGGCTCTCCCGGCGCCCCGTCGTACATCGAGCGTTTGGGTTGAATACATGGGGGGCCCCGATATGGCCCCCCATACCCCCCCCGACGCTCGGCACGCCCCGGGGGACCCGTGGCGCGCCTCGAATTCCCTCACACCCTCTGAGTCACGTCCCTCGACCTCGCCGCTCGGTCGAGGCGGGGGAAACCGCCGGGCGACGTGAGATCCTTGTGGCTTTCCTCCCGATGAGCTGATCGCCGATCGGCCGGCCGCCGAAGGCGCGCGGCCACGCCTCCTCCAGCAGGGATACCAGCCTCGAGCCCACGAACGTCAGGCGCTCGCCCGTGAGCGTCTCCCACGAGCGGATGCCGGCCCGGCGCACGGCCGGGGTCGACGGTGGCGCGGGGACGTCCCGATCAGCCCCCGGCTACGTGTTCGCTTCCGCGCACAGCTCTTCGAGGTAGGCGTAGCGCTGGTCGCGGCGGGCCGCCTCCCGTGCGCGCTCGCGCGCCTCGGAAAGGTTGCCGCGCGCCACTTCGGCCGCGCACTGCTTGGCCTCCACCTCCGGGCCGTGGTCGGGCATCGCCGCGGCACGCCCGTACCAGACCGCGGCGCCGTCGAAGTCGTTGGCGTCGAAACAGAGCGCGCCCAGCGCGGCCAGGGTCTGCCAGCGGCCGGCGTTGAGGCCGAGCGCGCGCTCCAGGGCCCTGCGGGCGGCCGCGGCATCGCCGGCGCGTGCGTACAGGAGTCCCAGGTTCAGCGGCGGCAGATCGGAGCGCGGGTTCAGGCGCTCGGCGGCCTCGAGGTGCCGCCGGGCGGCGTCCGGATCGTGGTCCATCTCGAGCACACCCAGGTTGAGCCGGGCCCGGAAGTGCCCGGGATCGAGGGCCAGGCAATGCGTGTACGCGGTCCGAGCTTCCGGCTGACGACCGAGCGCGGAGACCGCCTCCCCTGCCCCCGCGTACAGCGAGGCGGCCCGGGGAAATGCCTTCAGCGCTTTCCCGAAGACGGCGAGCGCTTCGGCGTGCCGTCCGGCTTTCTGGAGCGCGGCGCCGAGGTGCTCGCGGCACTCGCGCCGGCCCGGGGCGAGCGTGACGGCGCGCGTGAACGCCCTGACGGCGGTGGCGCGGTCCCCGAGCTCCAGCGCGGCCATGCCGTGCTCGAGATGCGCCTGCGCGTCGGTCGGACGCTCCTCCACCTTGAGGCGACTGAGCTCGAGATATCGCCGCGCCTTCTCGCGGTGCGTGGCCGCTGGCCGCGCGTGACCGAGGTGATGGACGACGACGTCGGTGGTCCGGCACTCGACATTGTGCTCGGCCAGCGCGGCCTCGACGATCTCGTGGATGCGTCCCCGGTAGCGGATCTCGGGACGGCGGGGGAACAGCCGCACGAGCGCATGCTCGCAGTAGCCGGTGAAGCCTCGGGCGCGAACGACCTCCGGCACGGGGCCGGTGAGCGCCCGCCAGTCGAACAGCTCGGAGTCGTTCGTATAGGTCCGCAGCCGCAGGCGATAGCCGGCGGCCTCGCCGCCCTCGATCAAGGCGCGGATCCCCGCGAACTCGGCGGGGTCGATCCATTCGTCAGCGTCCAGGGACAGCACCCAGTCGCCCGTGGCCGTGTCGATCGCGGCGTTACGCGCGGCCGCGAAGTCGTCCGACCAGGGCCGCGCGCTCACGCGCGCGCCGGCCGCATGCGCCAGGTCCGGCGTGCCATCCGTCGATCCGGTGTCGAGGACGACGACCTCGTCGGCCAGGGCGCGATGGTGGGCGACACACGCCGCGATCCAGTCCGCCTCGTCGCGGACGATCATGCAGAGCGACAGGGTCACGCCGGCCGATCCTTCGCCCATCGCCGCCACATCGCTCGATACGCGGCCTCCACCGCTCGCGTGTACGCGGCGTGATCGCAGAGCGGCGAGGCCAGCATCCGGTCGCGAAGCCCGGGCCGGAGCTCGGCCAGTCGCCCGATGTCGGCGGCGACACGGACCGCGATGTCCACGTACGCGTCGGCGGTCGTCGCGATGAAGTCATGCAGGCCGACGGTGGTGAGGAACGAGGGGCCGAGGAGGCCCACCACCCGATCGCCGGCCAGCGTGATCGCCGGCACGCCCATCCACAGGCCTTCCAGCGCCGTCACACCCCCGCCGTGCGGGAACGGATCGAGCGCGACGTCCACGCGGCCGTACGCGGCCAGGTGCTCGGCCTGCGGCGATCCCCCCACGAGCTCGATCCGGGCGGCGTCCACCCCGCGCCCGGCGAAGACGGCGAGGATGCGGGCGCGCTGGGCCGCGTCCTCGAGGCCGTTGAACTTCATCAGCAAGCGGGACGCGGGCAGCCGCAGGAGGATCCGCGCCCACACCTCGAGGACCTCCGGCGTGATCTTCGACAGGCGATTGAAGCAGCCGAACGTGACGGCGCCGGGCGTCCGCGCCGGCCCCGGGGCCACCGCGGGCGCCCACGCCGGTGGATCGTAGGAGACGATGCTCGGCAGGTAGACGACCTCCTCGCTGAAGTGGGCGCGCGCCTCGGGCGGCACCGTGACGGCGTCGGCGAAGAAGTAGTCCATCGCGTCCAGTCCGGTGCCCACGGCATAGCCCCACGCGGTGACCTGGATCGGCGCCGGCTTGCGGGCGAAGGCGAGCAGGCGGTTGCCCGCGGAGTGGCCGGACAGATCCACGAGCACGTCGATGCGATCCGCCCGGATGCGGTTCGCGAGCGCCTCGTCCGACATCCCGATCGTCGACCGCCAGAGGGTCGCCGCGGCCTGAAGTCGCTCCGTCATTCCGTCGGGCCTGGCCACCGCCGAGTAGCAGACGACGTCGAACCCATCGCGGTCGTGCTCGAGGAGCACGCCGGCAAAGACGGTCGCGGCCGAGTGGTAGCGGAAGTCGGCGGAGACGTAGCCGACCCGCAGTCGGCGCTCGGGGTCGCGATCGTTGGTGGGCGACGGCGCGGTCGTGGTCAGCGCCCGCGCGTGACGATCGTTCCAGCGCCGCTTCTCTCCGAAGAGGCTCGCGCGGGTGGCGCCGGGATCGAGATCGAGCGTGAAGATCAGGTTGCTGTGGGCGGCCGGATAGTCCGGCCGCAGGGCAAGGGCCCGGCGGAACGCGGCCACGGCATCGGACATCCGGCCCAGCCCACTCAGGGCGTGACCACGGTTGCTGTGCGCCTCCGGGTAGTCGGGGCGCAGCGCGAGCGCGACGTCGAACGCGGCGACGGCGTCCTGGAACCGGCCGAGCGCGTTTTCGGTCGTGCCGAGGTTGTTGTGCGCTTCGGCGAACTGGGGGCGCAGCGCGAGCGCGCGGCGGTGGCTGTCGATCGCGTCGCGGTGCCGGCCCGCCGCCGCCTGGGCGTTGCCGAGGTTGCTCCACGCCTCCGCGAATCCGGGCTTGAGCGCGAGCGCTTGCTGACAACTGGCGATGGCGTCGTCGTAGCGACACAGCTCGGTGAAGACGTTGCCGCGGTTGTTCAGCGCCTCGGCGTAATCGGGCCGGAGGAGCAGGGCGCGCTGGAAGTCGCCCAGCGCCTCCGCCGGCCGGCCTTGCGCGAGGCGGGCGTTGCCGAGGTTGTTGTGCGCCTCCGCGTAGCCCGGTCTGAGGGCGAGCGCGCGCTCGTAGTGGACGGCGGCCGCATCGAAGTCGCCCTGGGCCTGCCGCGCGGTACCGAGGTTATTGTGCGCCTCGGCGAAGTCGGGCCGTCGGGCCACCGCGCGGTCGAGGGCATCCACGGCGCCGTCGACGTCGCCGGTGTCCTTGAGGGCGGCGCCGAGGTTGCAAAGCGCGTCCGTGTCGTCGGGATCGACGCTCAACGCGCGCCGGTAGTGGAGGATCGCGTCGGCCGTCCGGCCCTGCGCGCGGCGGATGACGCCGAGGTTGTTGTGCGCGTCGGCGAAGTCGGGATCGAGCGCCAGCGCGTACTCCAGCGCGGCGGCCGCCTCGTCGAGGCGCCCGAGATCGCGGAGCACGGCCCCGAGGTTGTTGTACGCGTCGAGCGAATCCGGGCGGCGCGCGACGGCGGCTCGATACGCCGCCGCCGCTTCTTCCGGCCGTCCCTGCGCCCACAGCGCGTTGCCCAGGTTCAGGTGCGCTTCGGGCAGGTCGGGATCGAGCGCCAGCGCTCGCCGGCTGCTCGCTTCGGCGCCCGGAAGATCGCGCTCGTGCCAGAGCGCATTCGCCAGATTGCTGTGGAAGGCGGCAACGCCGGGCTCCCCCGCGATGGCGCGTCGGATGAGACCGATCGCCTCGGCGTGGTGACCCATCTGGCTGGCGAGGACGCCGAGAAGATGCAGCGCCTGCGGATGGTTCGGCCTGGTCCGGAGCAGCTTCCGGTAGAGCGCCTCGGCATCGCCCAAGCGCCCGGCCTGATGGTGCGCGAGCGCCTCGGTCAGCATCGCGCGCCTCCCGTCGACCAGCGCCGCCACATCGCGCGATACGCCGCCTCGACGCGCCGGCAGTAGGCGGCGGCATCGACGAGGCGGGAGGCGCCAAGCCGCGGCCGCAGCATCGTCCGCAGGGCGGCCAGGGTGAGCGAATCGCTCGCGTGAGCGACGGCACGCTCCACGTACTCTTCCGGTGTCCGGGCGATCCAGCTCGTGAGGCCGAGCGTGGTGAGGAACGAGGGGCCGAGCAGCCCCACCACCCGGTCGCCGGCGAGCGTCACCGGCGGCACGCCCATCCACAACCCCTCGAGCGCGGTGACGCCGCCGCCATGCGGAAACGGGTCGAGCGCGACGTCGACGCCGGCGTACGCGGCCAGATGCTCGCCGCGCGACGTGCTCCCGCCGAAATCGATCCGGGCCCGATCGACGCCGCGGGCGGCGAACGCCGAGCGCAGCTCCGTCTGAGTGGCGGGCTCGTCGAGACCGGTGAACTTCAGGCTGAGCCGGGAGTCGGGGATACGGGCGAGGATCTTCGCCCAGACGTCGAACGCCGCGGCCGTGAGCTTGGCCAGGCGGTTGAAGCAGCCGAACGTCACGTACCCACGCTGGAGCGCGGGCAACACCGCCACCGGCGGGGCGTCGGCGGGCGGCTCGAAGCAGACGATGCTGGGCAGGTCCACGACCTCCTCCGAAAAGTGCTCGCGGGCGTGGGCGGGCACGGTCACCGGATCGGCGAAGAAGTAGTCCATCGCGTCGAGCCCGGTCCCCACCGCATAGCCCCACGCCGTCACCTGCACGGGGGCGGGCCGGCGCGCGAAGACCAGCAACCGATTTCCGGCCGAATGACCGGCGAGATCGACCAGGACGTCGATCCCGTCGGCGCGGACCTGATCGGCCACGGCCTCGTCGGACATCCCGAGCGTCGGCCGCCACCGCGTGGCGCCGGCGCGCACGCGCTCGGTGACCGCATCGGGACGGCTCACGTCCGAATAGCAGACGACTTCGACACACCGGGGATCGTGGCCGAGCAGCACCGGCGCAACGACGCTGGCCGCCGAGTGATGGCGGAAGTCCGCTGACACGTAGCCCACGCGCAGACGGCGCTCGGGATGGGGGTCGTTGGCGTGGGGCTGGTGGGTTGCCTGAAGCGGCCGCGCGTACCGCTCGTTCCATCGGCGGCGCTCGGCGAACACCTGCGCGCGGGTGGCGCGCGGATCGAGATCCAGCGTGAAGATCAGGTTGCTGTGCGTGCGCGGGTCGGGCGCGAGCGCCAGCGCGCGCTCGAAGGCGGCGACGGCGGTGGGGAGCCGGCCCCGCGTCGTGAGCGCGTAGCCGAAGTCGCTCCAGGCCGCGGCATCGTCGGGTTCGAGCCCGACCGCCTCTTCGAAGGCCTTCACGGCCGCGTCGAGCCGGCCGGAGGCCCGGAGCGCGTTCCCGCGGGCCGTGTACGTCTCGGCGAGGTTGCGGCGCGCCGCCGCGTAGCCCGGCTCGATGGCGAGCGCACGGACGAAGCTCGCCGCCGCCGCCTCCAGCCGGCCCGCGGCGCAGAGTGCTTTGCCGAGGTTGTTGTGGGGCTCCGCCCGTCCGGGGCACATCCCGATCGCCCGCTCCAGCACGCCCACGGCGTCCTCGGCCCGGCCGGCGTCGGCGAGCGCGGCGCCGAGGTTGCTGCAGGCTTCCACGGACTCGGGCGCCAGGCTGAGCGCGCGCTCGAAGCTCGCGATGGCGGCGGGCAGATCGCCGCGGGCGCGGAGCGCGGTGCCGAGGTTGTTGTGGGCGTCGGCGAGATCGGGCAGGCGCTCGAGCGCGCGCTCGATCAGCTCGACGGCGCCGTCGTGATCACCGGCCTGGTGGGCGACGACACCCAGCAGATGCAGCGCGTCCGGGTGTCCGGGCACACGGTGAAGGACGGCGCGATAGCTGGCGGCCGCCTCCGCGAGACGCCCGTGGCGGTGATGGTCCAGCCCCTCGCGCAGCCGGTCGTCGAGCGAACCCTCGACGCGGTGGGCGCGCTCTTGCAACCGCCCGTGGGCCCGTCGCTCGTGTCGGTTCACGCGCCAACGGACTCCAGGGCGCCCGGGACCTGGCCGGCGCACCAGCGGCGCCACATATTCCGGTACGCCGCCTCGACGGCCGCGCAGTACGCGCGGTGGTCACACAGCGGCGAGCTCGCGAGGCGGCGCCTGAGGTCGGCGCGGAGGGGCGCGAACCGTGCGACGTCCGCCGCCGCGCGGACCGCGATCTCGGCGTACGCGCGCGGGGAATCGGCGACGAGGTCATCGAGGCCCACGAGCGCGAGGAACGAGGCGCCGAGGCGGCTCGGCACCCGGGCGCCGGCCAACGTCACCATCGGCACGCCCATCCAGAGGCCCTCGAGCGCCGTCACGCCGCCGCCGTGCGGGAACGGATCGAGCGCAAGGTCGACCTGGCCGAAGGCCGCGAGGTGTTCGCGATGCGGAGTGCCGCCCAGCAGCCGCAGGCGCTCCGCCGCGACGCCGCGCTCGCCGAAGAAGGCCACGAGTCGGTCACGCGCGTTGGCGGAGTCCAGGTTGTGATCCTTCAAGAGCAGGCGGCTGGCCGGCACGTCACGCAGGATCGCCGCCCACAGGTCGAGCATCTCGTCGGTGACCTTGGCCAGGCGGTTCAAGCAGCCGAACGTCACGCCCGCGCCGTGCCGCGCCGGCAACGGCTCCACGTCGGGCGCCGACGGCGGATCGAAGCACACGATGCAGGGCAGGTCGACCACGGTCTCGCTGAAGTCTCCTCGGGTGGCCGCCGGCACCGTGACCGCGTCGGCGAAGAAGTAGTCCATCGCGTCGAGGCCGGTGCCGTGGGCGTGACCCCACGCCGTGACCTGGATGGGCGCCGGCTTGCGCGCGAAGGCAAGCAGCCGGTTGCCCGCCGAGTGCGCGGCGAGATCGACGAGGACGTCGATGCGATCCGCGCGGATGCGCGCGGCCAGCGCCTCGTCGGACATGCCGATCGTCGGCCGCCAGATGGAGGCGCCGTCCCGGAACCGCGCGGTGAAGTCGTCGGGGCTGGCCACGCCCGCGTAGCAGACCGTTTCGAAGGCGCGGCGGTCGTGATGGTGGAGCACCGGCCCGAACACCGCCGCCGCCGAGTGCCGCCGGAAATCGGCGGAGACGTACCCGATCCGGAGCGGCCGCTCCGGATCGCCCTCGTTGTCGTGGGGCGCGTGGGTCGCGGCGAACGGGCGCGCGTAGCGCTCATTCCACCGCCGGCGCTCGGCGAAGGCCTGCGCGCTCGTCACGGCGGGGTCGAGATCGAGCGCGAAGATCAGATTGCTGTGGGCCGCCGGGTAGTCGGGCCGCAGCTCGATCGCCTGCCGGTAGGCAATGAGCGCCTCCGGGAGGCGGCCGCAGTCGCGGAACGCGTTGCCGAGGTTGTTGTACGCCTCCGCGTACTCCGGGCGCAGCGCGAGCGCGCGCTCGAAACACACGATCGCCGCGTCCACTTCGCCGCGCTCCCAGAGCGCGTTGCCGAGGTTGTTGTGCGCCTCCGGATAGTCCGCGCGGAACGTCAGCGCGACCCAGTAGCGCGCGATCGCATCGGCCAACCGTCCTTGCGCGCGCAGGGCGGCCCCGAGATTGTTGTGCGCCTCGGCGGCGTCGGGCCGCAGGACCAGCGAGCGCTCGAAGCTGGCGACCGCGTCGTCGAACCGCCCGAGCACGTGGAGCGCGGTGCCGAGGTTCGTGTGCGCCTCGACGTACGTCGGATCGAGCGCCGTCGCCTGCTCCAGGGAGGTCACCGCGTCCGCCGGCTGCCCCGCCGCGAGCAGCGCGGTCCCGAGATCGCCGTGGAACTCGGCGACGCCGGGCGCCACCCGGGTGGCCTCGCGAAGGAGGGTCTCCGCCGCGCCCAGGTCCGTGCACTGATACGCCAGGAGCGCCAGCAAGTGAAGCGCGTCGGGATGTTCGGGGTCGGTGGTCAGCGCCTCGTGGTAGAGCGCGAAGGCCTCGGGGATCCGCCCGGCGCGGTGGTGGTCGATGGCTTCTTCGACCGCGGTGGTCGCGGAGCGCTCTGTCGTCGTGGTCATGCCGCCCTCACGCATCGCGCCGTTCGTGCCGATACCAGCCACAGGAGGCGCGTCATGGTTGCCTGGTGGGAGTGGATCGCCTGGATGGCCACGGTCTGCTTTGCCGTGTGGTTCGGCAGCATCGTCGCCGGCCGAGACGAGGGTAACGGGCTGAGCCCGGTGCCGGCGCGCGCGCGCGCGCGGCACGACGCCACGGGGCGCTGAATGAGCACCTGGGTCGCGTCGGTGCGCGCGCGATGCTCGGCGCTGTGGACGGTCGAGCCGAGCGTCGACGCCGCCGTCCTGCGCGTCATCGTCGCCCTGGTCGTGCCGTTCGGCTGGGTCGTGCTGCTGCTGAGCCTCCCGCCCGTGCAGCGGCTCATTCGCCGGCTCAGGCAGTGGCGCTGATTGGGGCGTCGCTCCCGGCGGTCTCGGTCACGGCCTGGGTCAGCGTGTCGCGAAGATCGCGGAGCACGAACGACACGGAGGTGAACTCGCCCTCGCGGCTCTGGCGCAGGCAGTAGTCGTAGAGACGCTGGAACCCTTCGGCGATCTCGGCGTACTCGAAGTCGAGCGTGCCCATCAGCTCGATCAGGATCGTCGCCACCTGGCGCGGGTCCTTGCGGTCGCAGCCTTCGAGCCCGAGCTCGTACAGTCCGAGCAACCGGTCGGTCGCGCTCAATGCGCGCAGCGCGGTGATCTCGGTGTCGAGCGTGATCGGAGTGTCCGCTTCGATCGTGAAGCCGGTCGTCCGCCCCTGCATATCCATCTCGTCCTCCTCGATGCCGCGGCGCGAGCGCCCGTCCGGCTCGACGGAGGACAATGCGAGACCCGTACCAGCCCCAAAACCCGCACGGCGTGTCGTAACCGAGCAGAAACACGCACCACGCGCAGAGACGCTCACAGCGAGCCGGCAACTCTTGCCGGCTCCGACGCGCGCACTGACCCGTCCATCCGGTAGGAAATTGGCCGGCACGCCTCACCGACTCGCGCCAGTCCACGCGCGCTCTGACTACCGCAATAGTTCGCCCGGCGCGCACTGACGGCGGCCCCGGGGCCGGGTGCTTCGCTAACTATGCGCGGCGCACCGGGCCCCGGGGCCGCCGGCGGCGAGGGTCGAGAGAGACAGCGCGGAAGGCGACAGCGAGACCGCCCGGGAGCGAGATCGGAGCGTGGCGGCTAAGGACGCATCGGGTGCGACGAAGGCCCCGGCTCGCGGAGCGGCGCCACGAGGTTCGCGAACTCGCAGAGGAGCGGACGGGTCTCGCGCGGGTCGACGATCTCCTCGATCCAGAACGTCTCGGCGGACCGGAACGGCGAGCGGAGCCTGGTCAAACGCGCCTCGATCTCGGCCATTTTCTGCGCACGATCGGGCGCGGCGTCGAGGTCGGCGCGGTAGGCCGCTTCGATGCCGCCCTCGAGCGGGAGCGAGCCCCAGCGGCCGGACGGCCACGCGTACCGCATGCAGTAACGGCTGCCGTTGCGGTGGGCCGCGCCCGCCACGCCGAAGACGTTGCGGATGATGACAGCGCACCATGGCACCGTGGTCTGCCAGATCGCCGACATCGCGCGCACGCCCTGCTTGATCGTGCCGGTGTGCTCCGCCTCCCGCCCGATCAGGAATCCCGGGCAGTCGACGAGATACACGACCGGCACGTGAAACGTCTGGGCGGTGTCGACGAAGCGCTCGACCTTCTGGCACGTGTCCGCCGTCCACGCGCCGCCGTAGAACATCGGATCGCTCGCCATGAGCGCGACCGGCCACCCGTCGAGGCGCGCGAACCCGGTGATGACCGAGCGGCCGTAGAGCGGCGTGATCTCGAAGAACGAGCCACAATCGACGACCGCGTCCACGATCGACCGCATCCGGTAGACCTTGCGCGGATCGCGGGGGACGACGTCGACGAGCTTCGGCTCGCGCCGGTTCGGATCGTCGGTCTGGGGGCCGCGGGGCGGGAGATCGTAGACCGACGACGGCATGTACGAGAGAAACCGCCGGGCCCGCGCGAACGCCTCGTCCTCCGTGTCCACGGCGTCGTCGACGGCGCCCGCCTTGAGCTGGATCTCCCAGCCGCCCAGTTCTTGCTGCGTGAGCTTCTGGCCGATCCGCTCGACCACCGGCGGGCCGGCGACGAAGAGCGCGGAGCGGCCCTTGATCATGATCGAGTAGTGCGCGGCGGCCAGGTGCGCGGCGCCGAGTCCCGCGACGGAGCCCAGGCCGAGCGCCACGCGCGGGACGGTGCCCATGTTGGCGACGACGAGCTCCCAGCCGCTCACGGCCGGGACGTTGGCGCGGCCGGTGGTCTCGATGGTCTTGACGGAGCCGCCCCCGCCGGAGCCTTCGACGAGCCGGACGAGCGGCAGCCGCAGGTCGTGCGCCATCCGCTCGCACTGGTTGTGCTTCTCCTTGATGGTGGCGTCGGCGGAGCCGCCGCGCACCGTGAAGTCGTCGCCGCCGACGACGACCGGGCGGCCGTCGACGCGGCCCCGCCCGAAGACGAAGTTCGAGGGCGTGAGGTCCACGAGATCGTTGTGCGAATCGTAGGTCGCAGAGCCCGCGATCTTGCCGACCTCGTGGAAGCTGCCGGGATCGAGCAGCCGCGCGATCCGCTCGCGGATGGTCAGTCGTCCGGCCGCCCGCTGACGCTCGACGCGCGCGGGACCGCCGAGCTGCTCGGCGAACGCCTCGCGGCGCTTGAGCTCCTCGAGCTCCGGATCCCAGGTCATCGTGGGCTTCCTCCCCTCATGCGACCTCGATGGCGCCGCTCTGCTTCAGCTCGTCGATACGGGCCGGCGAATATCCCAGCACCTCGGCGAGCACGGCGGCGGTGTGCTCGCCCACCTCATGGGGCGCGGCGCCTCGAGGCGCCACCGGGCGCCCGTCCACCTGAAACGGCGTGGCCGTCACCCGGATCTCACCGCGCGCGGGATGCGGAACGGACGGAAAGGCGCCCCGCTCGGCCAGATGCGGGTGCGCGACGACGTCGGCCGGCGACAGCACGGCCGTGCACGGCACCCGCGCCGCGCTCAGCGTCGCCAGCGCATCGTCGGCCGACTTGAAGCGCGCGAGCCACGCGCCGACGACGTCGCGCAGCTCGGGCCAGTGGTCGCGGCGGGCCTGACGGGTCGCGAAGCGCTCGTCGTGCTCGAGCTCGGGACGTCCCATCACGGTGACGAGTCGTGACCAGAGCTGCGGGGCGCCGACGATCTGCCAGGCGATGTGCCGGCCGCCGACCGCGTGGATGCCCATGCCGGGCCGAGGGCCGCGGTACTCCGGCCCGCCGTTGAGCACGGCGCCGTAGGTGATGTCCTCGGCGGCGAGCATGCACTCGAGCATCGACACGTCAAGATACGCGCCCTGCCCGGTGCGGCCGCGCCGGAGCAACGCCGCCAGGATCGCGCCGAACGCGTGGGTGCCCGACAGCACATCGGCCGCCTGAAGGTACTGGACTTGAGGCGTCGGGTCGGCCGCCTGCTCGAGGTGCATGTGACCGGACACGGCCTGGACGATGTGCGCGAACGCGGGTTGGTCCCGCCACGGGCCGGTCTGGCCGAACCCGGAGATCGAGCAGTACACGAGGTCGGGCCGCACGGCGGTGAGGCTCGCGTAGTCGCAACCCAGGCGCGTGACCACGCCGGGCAGGAAGTTCTCCACGACGACGTCCGACCTGCGGGCGAGATCGCGCACGACGACCCGGGCCTCGGGCTTGCCGAGATCGAGCCCGACGCTCAGCTTCCCGACGTTGATCCGGAGGAAGTAGGTGCTCTGATCGTCGCGGCCGTCCTCGATCTGAAAATAGCCGCGACGCGTTTCGTCGCCTTCGCCCGGCCGCTCGATCTTGATGACGCGGGCGCCGAGGTCGGCGAGCAGCCGCGTGCAATAGGGCCCGGCGAGCACGCGGGTGAAGTCGAGAACGGTGATGCCGGCGAGCAGCGCCGAATCGTCAGCGGGCCGAAGCGCGGACGTCACGTGAGCGAAACGAAGTCGTATTCGCCGATGCCCTGCAGGACGAGGAACACGGCCGAGATGTCGCCGCCGTTGGTGACGAGGTGCGGCCGGCCGGGCCGGACGCTGTACGTCTCGCCGGGCGCCAGCCGGATCTCCTCCTTCGGGTCACGAGCGAAGAGGCGCAGCGTGCCTTCCAGCACGTAGAACGTGTCCTGCACGTTCGTGTGCGAGTGCCACGGCACCTGCTGGCGCGGGCCGATCTGAAGCTCGGTGATCCGGAATCCCGGCCGCGCGGCATGCTGCGCGCGCCGCTCGACCTCGTAGAGATGACTGGCGTCCTTGACGGCGTCCATCGTGCCCTCCGCTCCGCGCCGACTTCGCGCGAAGAGCAGATTCTACGCTATTATCCCGGCGCATCCACCAAGGAGGCCCACCATGATCACTCGACGCGATCTCCTCCGATCGGCAACGGCCGTGGGCGCGGGACTGGCCATCGGCGCACAGGCGCGCGGCGCCGCGGCGCAGAAGAAGATGGTGAAGATCTCGTTCGTAGGTCCCCTCACCGGCGGGACCGCCTCCAACGGGCTGGGTGGCCGCAACGCGTACCTGCTCGCGCTGCAGGAGCGCAATGCCGATCCCAAGGGCAAGTACCGCTACGAGTCCCTCGTGCTCGACGACGAGTGCAAGCCCACGGTGGCGGTGCAGGCGGCGCTGAAGGCGTCGTCCGATCCGGAGGTCGTCGCGTCGGTCTCGCACTACTGCTCGGTGGTCGCCATCGCCACCGTCGACACCTGGCACAAGGCCGGCGTGCCCTCGATGGTCTGGGGCGCCGTGCTCCCGGAGATCACCTACGGTCACGACTACGTCGAGATCACCCGCGTCAACGGCACCATGATCAACCAGAACCAGGTCGCCGCCGACTTCGCGGTGAAGACGCTCGGGTTCAAGACGTTCTCGCTCATCCACGACACCACCGATTACGGGCGCGCCCACGCCAAGTACTTCACCCAGTTCGTCGAGAAGGCGGGCGGGAAGGTGCTCTCCGCGCAGGGCACGGCCAAGGACCAGAAGGACTACGCGGCCGAGCTCACCAAGGCCAAGGCCGAGAAGCCGGAAGTGATCTGGTACGGTGGCCTCACGCCGGACGGCGTGCGCGTGAGGGTCCAGATGGACAAGCTCGGCATCCGCGCGCAGTTCCAGGGCACGTCCGGCATCAAGAGCGACACCTTCAACGAGACGGCCGGCGCATCCGCCGAGGGCTCGCTGGCGTTCGTGGAAGGCGCGCCCACCGAGAAGCTGCCGGGCGGCAAGAAATTCCTCGCCGCCTACGAGAAGGCCGGCTACAAGGAGCCGTCGGAGGCGTACGGTCCGTTCGCGTACGTAGCCGCCAACCTGATCATCGACGCCATCGAGGAGGTCGGCCCCGACCGCGCCAAGCTCGCCCAGAAGCTGAAGCGAACGAAGAACGCCAACACCATCATCGGCCCCGTGGAGTTCGACGCCAACGGCCAGAACACCGTGGCGCTCATCACCAAGTACGTGACCCAGGACGGCAAGTGGCTGGTGTGGGAGGACTCCGAGTACGCGAGCGGCAAGCGCCAGCTGCCCGGCGTCAAGTTCAAGAAGACGTAGGCGCCGCTCCCGACCATCTAAATGCCGCCACTCGAGGTCATCCTCCAGCAGGGGCTGAACGGCCTGATGCTGGGGGTGATGTACGCGCTCATCGCGGTCGGGTTCACGCTCTTCTTCGGCGTGCTCGACGTGATCCATTTCTCTCACGGCGACATCTTCATGCTCGGCGCTTTCGCCGGGCTGTCGCTGACCGCGGCGTGGGCGGCGGCCGGGTTGAAAGCCGCTGCCGTCACCCTCCCGCTGACGTTCGCCGGCGCCCTCGTCATCACCGGGCTCGTCGGTGTGCTCGCGGAGCGCGCGTGCGTCAAGCCGCTGGCCCGCTCCTCGCCCCTCATGACGCTGCTCGCCACGCTGTCGCTGGGGCTGGTCATCCGGGAAGCCGTGCTGATCTTCTATCCGCGCGGCGCCGATCCCAAGCCGTTCCCGTCGATGCTGCCGGCCGGAGGCTTCGACGTCGCCGGCGTCTTCGTCCGCTACGACAATCTCGCGATCCTGGCCATCGGGCTGGGCGCCATGATCGCCGTCGACGTGCTCATCAAGCGCACGCGCCTGGGCGCCTCCATCCGCGCCGTCGCCCAGGATCCCGAAGCGGCGCAAATGATGGGCGTGAACCTCGATCGGACGGTCGACTGGACGTTCTTCATCGGCTCCGCGCTCGCCGCCGTCGCCGGCATCCTCAACGGCCTGTACTACGGTGAGGTCCACTTCATCATGGGCATCATGGGCGGCGTCATCGGCTTCTCGGCGGCCGCCATCGGCGGGCTCGGCAACGTCTACGGCGCCATCCTGGGCGGCCTGCTCTTCGGCATGCTCCAGACGATGGCGGCCGCCTTCATTCCGCGTGGCTCCGAGTTCCGCGACGTCGTTGCCTTCGCGGTCGTGATGCTGTTCCTCGTCTTCAAGCCCACCGGCATCCTCGGCGAGAAAACGGTGGAGCGCGTGTGATGGCAGCCGTGCCAGCCACCGCCGCCGGCTAACCTGGATCATTCGTGAACGCGCACACCGCGATCGACCGGGGGGCACGGCCGGAGCTGGGTGGATGGGGTCCGGGTGACCCATTCCCGCCACGCGAGGCGACGACGTCGCCGTATGGAATGGGAACGGCTCGCCGGTGATCGGTACGCCGTCGGCTGTGGTCAGAGGACCCGTCCACCCAGCTCCGGCCGTGCCCCCCGGTCGGCGAACGCGTCGCGCGTTCACGAATAGTCCCGGGGAGGCGAGCCTGTGATTTCCGTCTGGGCCGTCGAGGCGGTCGTCTTCGCCCTCGTCGTGGCCGCGCTGCTGGCCGAGCGCCCGCTGCCGTTGGCCGCCACCGCCGTCACCCTCGCCGCCGTGGCCGTTCTTCTCTGGCTCGGCCCGGGCCTTCGCCGTCAGCTCGGCGTGATCTTCACGCGCCACCGCCGCGCCGCCTGGCTCGGTGGCGCCGTGTTCGCCCTGCTGCTGCCGGCGGCCTTGCGCGGGTCGCCCTACTGGACGTTCGTCGCCACCATGGCGCTGCTCTACGTGACCATCGGCCAGGGCCTGAACTTCCAGATCGGTACCGCCGGCGTCATCAACCTGGCCGGCGCCGCCTTCGCGGGTCTCGGCGGCTACACCGTCGGCCTCCTCACCGTCGGACTCGGCGTCCCACCGCTCCTCGCGCTCCTGATCGGCCCGCTGGCCGCCATGGTCGTCGGCGCGATCCTGTTCGTGCCGATCCTCAAGACACGCGGCCACTACCTGGCCCTGGTGACCATCGCGTTCGGCTTCATCTTCAACATCCTGATGAACAACCTCGAATTCACCGGCGGCCCCCAGGGGATCAAGAACATCCCGACCCTGCGGCCGTTCGGCCACGTGTTCAGCGGTCCGCTGCGCCTCGGCGACCTCGTCCTGCCGTCGCACGCCAACTTCTACTACGCGGCCCTCGTCATGGCGGCCGTCGTCACGCTCGGGATGTGGCGCCTGCACAATTCGTGGCTGGGCCTGGCCCTGAACACGCTGCGCGACGACGAGATCGCCGCCCGCTGCAGCGGCGTGAACGTGGCCCGGCAGAAGCTCGTCGCGTTTTCCATCGGCAATTTCGCGATCGGTCTGGGCGGCGCGTTCTACGCCCTCATGGTGGGCTTCGTGTCGCCGCCCGACTTCGACTTCGGCTACTCGCTGATCATGCTGTCGGTGATCATCCTCGGCGGCGTGGACTCGGTGCCGGGCATCGTCCTCGGCGCCTGCCTGCTCATTCCGCTCCCCGAGCGCTTCCGGTTCCTCCACGAGTACCGGCTCCTGCTCTACGGCATCGTGATCGTCTTGATGCTGCTGTTCCGGCCGCGCGGGCTCTGGCCGGCGAGCGTCCGGCGATTTCCTTTGGCGGGGGCCTCGACGGCCCCCTCCGCGACCTCCCCCTCCGACCGGATTGTGCCGGCCAAGCCCGCGCTCGAATCGCGATGAGCCTGCTCGAGACGGCGGAGCTCACGGTTCGCTTCGGTGGCCTGGTCGCCATCGACAGCGTTTCGCTCGGCGTCGACGCGGGCGAGACGGTCGGGTTGATCGGTCCCAATGGATCGGGCAAGACGACGTTGTTCAACGCGATCACCGGGCTGTACCCCGCGGCCGGCGGCGAGATCCGGTTCGCGGGCGAGCGGATCAGCGGGCTCGAGACGCACGCGATCAGCCGGCGGGGCATCGCGCGCACGTTCCAGTCCAGCCGGCTCTGCCTCGAGCTCTCGACGTTCGACAACGTGCTGATCGGGCTGCACGCGCACGTCCACGCCGGTCTCTGGCGCGCGCTCGTGGAGCGCCGGCGCTTCGTCGCCGAGATGCAGGCGGCGCTGCGGGTGGCCGGCCACCTCCTGGAAACGTTCAATCCGGACCTCGCTCGGCGCGGCTTCGACCGGGCCCGCGAGCTGCCGCAGATCGACCGCCGCCGGGTGGAGATTTGTCGCGCGCTCGTCTCTCGACCGCAGCTCCTGCTCCTCGACGAGCCGTCGGCGGGGATGAACCCCGAAGAGACGGCGCAGCTGATGCAAGACCTCCGCGTCGTCCGCGACGAGATGCCGGGACTCGCGATGATCGTCATCGAGCACGACATGTACGTGATCGAGGCGGTGAGCCAGCGCGTGGTCGCCTTCAACTACGGGCGCAAGATCGCCGAAGGCCCGTTCGCGTCCGTGGCCGCCACCGAGGAAGTGCGCGAGGCCTATCTCGGCCGGGAGACGGCGAGCAGTGCTTGAGCTGTCCGGTATCTCGACGCGCTACGGCGCCGTGACCGTGCTGCGCGGGGTCTCGCTGGCGCTCGCCGACGGCGAGATCACCTGCCTCCTCGGCTCGAACGGCAGCGGCAAGACCACGCTCATCCGCACGATCCTCGGCATCGTCCGCCCGGTGGAGGGCACCATCACGTTTGCTGGCCGGCGGATCGACGGTGTCAGCACGGATCGAATCGTGGCGCGCGGCATCGCGGTCGTGCCCGAAGGTCGCCGTCTCTTCCCGCGGATGACGGTGGTGGAAAATCTCCGGATGGGCGCGTACCGCGACTGGGGCTCTCGCGACCTCGAGCCGCGCCTGAGCGAGATCTTCACGCTCTTTCCGCGACTCGCGGAGCGCCGGAGCCAGGTGGCGGCGACGATGAGCGGCGGTGAGCAGGCGATGCTGGCGATGGGGCGCGCGCTCATGGCCCGGCCCGCGCTCCTGCTCCTCGACGAGCCCTCGCTCGGCCTGTCACCGCTCCTGGTCGATCAGATCTTCGAGCTGGTGCGCACCATCAACCGCGCGGGCACGACGGTCTTCCTGGTCGAGCAAAACGCTCGCAAGACGCTCGCCATCGCCCATCGCGGCTACATCCTCCAGAAGGGCGAGATCATCGGCCGCGGGACCGCGGCCGAGCTGGGCGCCTCCGAAGTCGTCCGCCACGCCTATCTGACCACGTGAATCGACCGACCTACTGGGCGGAGCGCTCGGCGAGCCCTTTCAGGTTCAGCAGCTGGCGTCGCATCATGACGAGGTCGCCCCACGGCAGGAGCACGCGCATCACGGAGCCGCGAAGCCCGGACGGGTAGCGGACAACGAGCTTGACGAGCAGACGACACGCGCCGCCGGCCTCGGGGACGATTCGATAGGTCCCCGCGACGTCACCGAAGAGCCGCTGGCCGCTCGTCCCCGGCTTGATGCGGATGGTCAGGTGGTCGTCGGTCGCGAACGCCACGAGACTGAAGAGGCCCATCACGTCCTGGCCGACGGCGAGGTGCTCCAGCCCCGCGGTCAGCTCACGCGGGCTCGCGCGGCCGCGATTGTCGATCCAGTCGTAGCTGTACGGCGCGGCCCGGAGCTGGCAGAGCCAGCGGAACACGGCCGGCGCCGGGGCCGTGACCGTGACACCGCGGTGCAGGACGGCATCCGGGGTCGGGATCAAGCCGTCGCACGGATACGGCCGCGCCCGCTCGGCCGCGGTAGTGCCCCAGGTCGCGCTCAGCGAAGACGCCGGCAATGCCGTCGAAGCTCGGAAGCGACGCTCAAGCCCGCAGCCGCGCGCTCGCCAGATCCGCGCCCTGTCTGAGCACCCCGAGCTTCGCCCACACCACGCTCTCGGCCACCATGTCCGAGCCCGCGAAGGTGCCAAAGCCGCAGTCGACCGAGGCGATCACGCGGCGGCGATCACCCACCGCCTGCACGACGCGGACGATCCGGTCAGCGACGACTTCCGGATGCTCGACGAAGTTGGTGGTGGAGTCGATGACGCCCGGCAGCAGCAGCATGCCGTCCGGCAACGGAAGGCGCTCGAACACCCGGTACTCGTGCTGATGACGCGGGTTCGCCAGCTCGATGGACAGCGCCCCCACCCTCGCGCGATAGAGCAGCGGCAGGATGGCCTCCAGCGGGACGTCGTGGACGTGCGGGCCGTCGTAGTTGCCCCAGCACACGTGCAAACGGATGCGATCGGGCGGAACGTTCGCGGTCGCCACGTTGATCGCCTCGACGTGCGTCTCCACGATCCGCTGGAAGTGCTCCAGCGACTCGTCCTGGAAGAACCGCGTGCGCTCCATGGCCAGATCGGGGGCGTCGATCTGGAGCACGAGCCCGCGGGAGTGGATCAGCTCGTATTCCGCCCGCATCTCCCGGGCCAGCGCCGCGATGTAGCGCTCGTGCGAGTCGTAGTGGGCGTTGAGCAATATGGTCGCGATGACGCCCGGCGAGGCCGCGGTCATGAACCCTTCGGTGAACTTTCGTGACTGCGCCTTCACCGCCCGATCGAACAGGTCGCATTCGTTCACGGCCTCCGCCCGCCCCGTGTACCGGATCTCGCCGACCGCTTGCGGCGCGTTGGAGATCCGGGCGGCAAACCGGCGGCGGTAGTCGAGCATCGCCGCGTAGTCGGGGAACTCGACCAGGTCGCGGGCGAGGCGCCGACGACTCTCGCCCCCGAATCCCTGCATCCGCCGGACGACGTACGTCGAAAATCCCGCGCGCGGCTGCTCGCCGTCGTTGCCGACGTCGATCCCGGCCTCGAGCTGCCGCGCGACGACGTTGGTGACGGCCGCCTCGACCTCACGCGCGAGCGCGGCCTCGTCGATCGCCTCGCCGTGATCCTGCCGGACGAGCAGGTCCCGCAGCGTCGGATTGCGCGGGAGGCTGCCGACGTGGGTGGTCAGGATGCGGTCTTCGCTCTTCCGCATGCGGTCTCCTCATGCCCGGAACTGCGGGTCAGGTCTCCCGGTCGCGGTGATCGGCGACGATGCGGCCATCCTTGAGCACGAGCCGACGCGCGAACTCCGTCTTCAACGCGTGGCGGCCGCTCGTCGTGAGGAACCAGCCGCCGGCCCGGATGCGCGGTCCGACGAGCTGCCCGGTGTCGAACGCGTGCTTGAGCGCGACGTCGATGTAGTGCGGCACGCCGGCCGGCCTGATCCCGGTCACGCCGGCCTCGATCAGCGCGTCGGTCGCGTTGGCCGCGTACTGCAGCGTTCCGGAACCAGCCCCAAAGCCTCCAGATCCTCGTCGGCGAGATGTAACTCGACCGCTTCTCGCAGGTTCCTGGTCACCTCGTCCAGGGTGCGACCCTGGGTGACCACGGCAATCTCGAGGCACTCGGCGATGTAGCCCGACTGGTCCCCGGGCCGGATCGCAGCCTTGATCGTCCGCTGAAGCATTGCGCACCCCCTTCTGCCCGAGTCGCGAGGCTCGATCAGCATCCCGATCTTAGCAGGACCTCGCCGCGACAGACGCCAGTGGGCTTGCCCCGGCGGCGGCCGGGTGGTACAGACGCAGGCGGGGGGAGCCAAGGCCAGTGCTCAGCGAGGAACAGAACCGGACGCTCACGGAGGTCGGCGCGGGCACGCGCATGGGTGAGCTGCTGCGCCGGTACTGGATGCCGATCGCCGCCCTCGGGGAGCTGGACGACCAGCCGATCAAGCCCGTCCGGCTCATGGGCGAGGACCTCGTCCTCTACAAGGACGCGATGGGCCACTACGGCCTGGTCGACCGTCATTGCGCCCACCGGCGGGCCGACCTGTCGTGCGGGTGGATCGAGGATCGCGGGCTGCGCTGCCACTACCACGGCTGGCTCTGGGACCACACCGGCCGGTGTCTGCAGCAGCCGTTCGAGGAGATCGCGCATCCCGACGCGCGATTCAAGGATCGCGTTCGGATCAAGGCCTATGCGGTGGAGGCCAAGGCCGGACTGCTGTGGGCCTACCTCGGTCCGGGGCCGGCGCCGCTCGTGCCCACGTGGGAGCCGTTCACCTGGGAGAACGGGTTCGTGCAGATCGTGTTCGCCCAGATCCCGTGCAACTGGGTCCAGTGCCAGGAGAACTCCATCGACCCGGTGCACTTCGAGTGGCTGCACAACAACTGGTCGCGTGTGCTCCGCGACGTCAACGGCGCCCCGCCCCCGACCCACCTGCGGCTGGGGTTCGACGAGTTCGAGTACGGGTTCACCTACCGGCGCATCCTCGAGGATCAATCCGAGGAGGACGAGCTGTGGACGGTCGGGCGGACCTGTCTCTGGCCGAACTGCCTGTTCACCGGCAATCACTTCGAGTGGCGGGTGCCGATCGACGACCAGAACACGCTGAGCGTCGGCTGGTTCTTCGACCGCGTCCCGAACGACATGGAGCCGTTCAAGCAGGACCGCATCCCGTACTGGCACGGACCGGCGCGCGATCCCCGCACCGGGCGCTTCATCACCACGCACGTGATGAATCAGGACTTCATCGCCTGGACCGGTCAGGGAACGGTCGCCGACCGGACCAAGGAACACCTGGGCGAGAGCGACCGCGGCGTCATCCTGATGCGCAAACGACTGCTGGAGGAGGCGGAGGCGGTGGCCGCCGGCCGCGAGCCCAAGGCGCTCATCCGCGATCCGAAGGCGAACGCGAGCGTCCGGCTGCCGATCATCGGGCGCGACGCCTTCGTCAACGGCTACTCGCGCGACGACGTGCGGAAGCGGCGCGAGCGGACGCCGGGGCTGGTCGTCCGCGAGGAGTTCATCTTCCAGGCGGGCCAGCCGGCGGAGATTCGCCGCGCCTTTCGCGAGGCGATGGGGCTGCCGGTCGAGCCCGCGCCCGACGCCGGCTCGAGCGCCGGATAGCCACGTCGATGGCGACCATCGTCCTCGGCATCGGCACCTCGCACTCGCCCATGCTGTCGCTGCCGGCGCGGCACTGGCCCGCGTACGCCCGCGGTGACGAGCGCAATCCGGAGCTGGCCTACCCCCCCCACGGCTGGGTCATGTCCTATCAGGACGCGCTGGACTACGTCTCCCCCGCCGCGCGCGCGAAGTACCAGGGATCGGCACCCTTCGCCGCCCAGGCCGACGCGTGCCAGCGGGCGCTCGACGAGCTGTCCCGGACGCTGCGCGACGTGAGCCCGGACGTCACGATCATCATCAGCGACGATCAGGACGAGTGGTTCTTCGAGGACAACATGCCGGCCCTCGCCGTGTACTGGGGGGAGAGCGCGCCGCTGCGGCCGCGCACGCTCGGGCCGGGTCGCGATCCCGAGATCGCCGCGGCGATCGTGCGCGGGTACGGTGACGTCGCGATGGAGGTGCCGGTGGCCAGCCGCTTCGGGCGCTTCCTGATCGAATACCTGGTCGAGCACGACTTCGACGTCGCCCACGTGCGCGAGCCCAAGCAGCCGTACGGCGGGCGCGTGGCCCGGCGCTACCCGACGCAGCACGGCGAGCTGGACTTCGTGCGCGACACGCCGCCGCGCGAGCAGGGACTGCCGCACGGCATGGCCTTCGTGATCAAGCGGCTGTTCGACAACGCGCCGCGCCCGATCCTGCCCGTGTTCCAGAACACCTGCTACCCGCCCAACCAGCCGACGCCACGCCGGTGCTTCGCGGTCGGCGCGGCCATCGCGGCCGCCGTCGCGGCGTGGGACGAGCCGGCCACGGTGGCCGTCGTCGGCTCCGGCGGGCTCAGCCATTTCGTCGTCGACGAGGAGCTCGACCGCGCGCTGCTCGATGCGCTCGAGCGCAAGGACGCGAGCACGCTGACGTCATTGCCGCGGAACCGACTCTATTCCGCCGCCTCGGAGTCGTTGAACTGGGTCGCGCTCGGCGGGGCGATGCACGACACGCCACTGAAGATGGAGCGCCTCGCCTACGTCCCGGTGTATCGGACACCGGCCGCGACGGGCGGTGGCTGGGCATTCGCCCGCTGGCGATGATCGAAGGGAGGCTCGAGCCATGAGGCGTCGACTCGGTCGTGCCGTGCTGCTGCTCGTCGTGATGCTCGTGGCCACGGTGGCGCCGGCCGCCGCAGCGCCGGAAGGCCAGCTCACGTGGGCGGTGCAGTTTGCGCTCGCGCCGACGTGGTTCGACCCGGCGGAGACGACGGGGATCCTCACCCCGTTCTTCTCGCTGTATGCGATCCACGACGCGCTGGTGAAGCCGATGCCGGGCAAGCCGATGGCGCCGAGCCTGGCCGAAAGCTGGACCGTCTCGCCCGACGGGCTCACCTACGAGTTCGTGCTGCGCCCGGGCGTGCGCTTTCACAACGGCGACCCGGTCACGGCCGACGACGTGAAGTTCTCCTTCGAGCGCTACCGCGGCGTGTCCAGCAAGCTGCTGAAGGAGCGCGTGCGCCAGGTGCACGTCGTCGATCCACTTCGCGTGCGCTTCCAGCTCAAGGACCCGTGGCCCGACTTCCTCGTCTTCTACGCCACGCCGGCCACGGGCGCGGCGTGGATCGTGCCGCGCAAGTACGTCGAGAAGGTCGGCGACGAAGGCTTCAAGAAAACGCCGATCGGCGCGGGCCCGTACCGGTTCGTGTCCTTCACGCCGGGGATCGAGCTCGTCCTCGAGGCCAACGAGCACTACTGGCGAAAGGAACCGAGCGTCAAACGGCTGGTCATCAAGGTCATCCCCGACGAGACGACGCGGCTGGCCATGCTCAAGCGCGGCGAAGCGGACCTCGCCTACACGTTCCGGGGCGCCGTCGCCGAGGAGCTGCGGCGCTCCCCCGGGCTGGCGCTGAAGCCCTCCCTGTTCAACGCGACGTTCTGGGTGATCTTCACCGAGCAGTGGGATCCCAAGTCGCCGTGGGCCGATCGGCGCGTGCGCCTGGCCGCCAACCACGCCATCGACCGTCAGGCCATCAACCAATCGCTGACGCTGGGCTTCTCACGGATCACGAGCAGCTTGATCCCTCAGGACTTCGAGTTTGCGTGGCACGCGCCGATCCACAAGTACGATCCGACGCGGGCCAAGCAGCTCCTGGCCGAGGCCGGATACCCGAACGGCTTCAACGCCGGCGCGATCTCCACCGACACCTCGTTCGCCGAGAGCGCGGAGCCCATCGCCGGGTATTTCGCCGCCATCGGCATCCGGGCCACCGTGCGCAGCCTCGAGCGCGCCGCGTTCTTCAGCCAGCTCCGCGACAAGAAGCTCCGCCCGCTCGCCTACGCGGCGAGCGGGGCGTACGGCAACGCGGCGACCCGGCTCGACGCGTTCGTGGCCGCGGGCGGCGCCTACGCCTACGGCAGCTACCCCGACATCGAGGGATTGATTCAGGAGCAGGCGTTCGAGCGCGACCGGAAGCGGCGCGAGGCGACGCTGCACCGGATCCAGCAGCTCATGTACGAGCGCTCCATGGTCGCGCCGCTCTGGGAAACGGCGACCATCAACGGCTACGGTCCGCGGGTGGCGGAGCCGGCGCTGAACCTGATCGCCGGCTTCCCGTGGTCCGCGCCCTACGAGGAGCTGCGGCTCAAGGCGCGCTGAGCCGGTCCGCCGTGAGCGTGACCGACGGGGTGTCGGCGTGAGCGTGAGAGGATCGGCGTGATCTTGATCATCGGTGGCATGGGATTCATCGAACAAGGACGTCGTTGCCGCCGTTCGCAAGGCCGTGCCCGGCGCGCCGGGCACCGTCCTGAAGCCGGGGCGGACGCCCGGCACCTCGACCAACCCGGCCACCGACCTCTCGCGCATCAAGAGCGACGCCGGTTACGAGCCGGAGCACACGCTCGACGCCGGGATTGGGGCGTACATCGACTGGTTGCGAAGCAACCCGCAATGAATCGCGAAGCAACCCGCAATGAATCGCGAAGCAACTCACAGTGAATCGCGAAGCAACCCGGAATGAATCGAGGAGGAGTGCCATGGCTGGCCCGAGCATGACGATCGAGGCGTGATCGCGTTCAATGGCCTCGACGTGCTGGTGGCGAGGGACGAGGGGCTGTTCGCGGCGGAGGGGCTGGACCTGCGCATCGTCGCGCTCCCGCCCGACGAGATCCGGCCCGCCACCGACGGCAGCCTCACCAAGCCGGTGACGAATCAAGGCAGGCTCCAGGCGCGCGGCGACGCCGCCCTGTATCAAGCGTGAGAGTGCGGCAATAACCGCCGGGTGGCGGAAAATCGGATTGGCGCGCTGCAGGTCGGACGGCGGGCGATGATCGTCTGTGCGGCGCTCATCGTGCCGCCGCAGTCGGACGTCTACACGCCCCAGGAGCTGGCGCACAAGCTGGTGGCCATCGATCACGGCAACGGCACCGCGTACGCGGCGCTCCAGATGCTCGAGGGCGCGATGCCGCGGGACGCCATCACCACGTGCGCGGCGGTGACGAATCCCGGCGAGCGGTTCGCCGGGCTGATGCGCGGTGACTTCGAGGCGACGGTGGTGCAGGAGCCCTACATCACGGTGGCCGAGAAGGCCGGCTGCCGGGTGATCACCACCACGTTCTTTCACGGCACGTGGGTCGCGAAGCCAGACGTCACCGCCGAGACCTACGCCGTCTTCCTGCGCGCGATCACGCGCGCGGTCCGGCGCATCAATGCCGACAAGCGCCGGTACGTGTCCTACTTCATCCGCGATTTCCCGGACTATCCCGAAGTGCAGGCGTTGACGCCGGCGGACTTCAACCTGGACCGCATCCGGTTGAAGGCGCCGGGTCCCATTCCCGAGGACGAAGCACGCTGGGCCTGGGAATGGATGGCGAGCTGGGGGGTGCTACACGGCGGCTTCGACGCCACCACGCAGATCAACCGGAGCGTCCAACAGCGGGCGCACGAGCTGGCGGCCGCCTCGCTCGGCAGCGACGCCTGAGCGACGCGAGACCGGAGCATCGAGGAGCGCCACGGATATCGAGACGGGCCCGGGGTTCCCCCGGGCCCGTCGAGCGCTCGGGGTCAAGGGGGCCCTCCGAGGCCCCCTTTCAGATCGAACGGGCCATTTCGAGGCCCCCCATCTAACCCTCGAGCTGGACGTAGAGCTCGCCGAGCTCTTCCTTGAGCGGGTACCCCTTCAGCCCCACCTCCGCATCGCCCATCGGCGCGCCGGTCTTGAGGTCGAACTGCCACATGTGCTCGAGGCACGTCAGCGTACAGCCGTCGTGCACGCCGCCTTCGAGCGGCACCGCCTCGTGGGGACACATCGCCTGATACGCGACGAATGCCTCACCGGTATGGGCGACCAGCACGCCGACCCCGTTGACGGGGAACTCCTTCATACCGTTCGCCGGCACGTCCGCGGATCCGCACACGCGCGTCCACACCGGTCCCCCGGCCGGTGCCCGCTGCTCCGGCGCCGGGGTCGCGGGCTTCGTCTCGACGTCGATCTTGTTCGCGCCGGGGACGCCGGGATCGTAGCGAAGCCGCTCGACCGGGGCGCCGCCGACGAGGTGCGAGGTGAGGATCTCCTCGAGGTCCGCTTGCTGCACACCCGCGTACCAGACGTTCTCGGGATAGACGACGATCATCGGGCCATGGCCACATTGTGAGAAGCAGCCGGCCTTGTTGACCCGGACGTCGCCCTGGCCAGCGGCTTTCTGCACGCCGGCGCGGAGGGTCTTCACGAACTTCTCGACGTCCCCCTGGGTCGGGCACGTCTCCCCGCTCGTGCAGACGAACACGTGACGATCGTACTGGCCCATCGTCGCTCCTTTCGATCAGCTGAACTTGTCGTAACGGATGTCGGCCGGCGGCAACCGGACCTCACGCAGCAGCCAGCGCAAGCTCGCATCGACCATCGGGGGCGGCCCCGCGACGTAGGCGCGGAGATCGGCGAAGCGGCCGGCCATGCGCTCGGCGGCCACGGCGTGAACGAGGCCGCGGGCGAACGCGAATCCCGGGTAGGCGGCGGACAGCGACGCCGGGACGTCCTCGTCCGACAGCGCGACCGTCACCCAGAGCCGCCCGGGATGGCGCGCCCGGAACGCCTCCAGCTCGGCGAGGAAGAAGCCGTCGCGCGCGGTGCGGACACCGAAGAAGACCTGGCCGTCCCACGTCGCGAAGTGATTCGCCTCGCCGGCGAGCGCGAGGATCGACATCATGCCGGCGATGCCGCTTCCCCCCGCGATGCAGAGCAGATGCTTGGGGACGCCGGGACGGAAGGTCGCGTGCCCCAGCGGGGCGACCAGCCCGACCCGCGCGCGCTCGACACCGTCCGCGAAGAGCCACTCGCTCACGGCGCCCCCCGGCTTCTTCTTCACGACGAACGACAGGCGTTCGGCGCGGCGATCGAAGTTGACCATGGAGTAGGCGCGGGCCCCGACGATCCCCGGCACGGTGATCAACGCGAACTGGCCGGCGTCGAAGTCCAGCGGCCGGTCCAGATCGACGTCGAACGCGACCACGTCGTGGGTCAACCGCCGGTACCGGCGGACGATCCCGGCCAGGGCGCGTGGGGCTGACGTGCCGGGCTCGGCCGACTTCAGCGTGAAGACTTCGAGGGCGCAATCGTCCCGGGCCACGCTCTGGCAGGTCAGGATCTCGGCCGGGCTCTTGAGATACCGGCTCCCGGGAGCCTCCGGCCATTCGCTTTCCGCGCGGCCATTCACGAGCTTGGCCTTGCACGTGCCGCAGGTGCCGGTGGAGCACTCGTACGGAAGCTCGACGCCGCTCCTGAGGGCGGCGTGCAGGATCTTCTCGCCGGGGTCGCACTCGAAGTCGCGCGACCCGTTCCTGGCGCTGACGACGATCTTCACCTATTCACATGGGGGCCCCGAAATGGCCCCCATACCCCCACGCTCGGAAGCGCCCCGGGAAACCCGGGGCGCTCCTCGATGTCGTGACACGGCTCTAGTCCCCCCACGCTCGGAAGCGCCCCGGGAAACCCGGGGCGCTCCTCGATGTCGTGACACGGCTCTAGTCCCCCCACGCTCGGAAGCGCCCCGGGAAACCCGGGGCGCTCCTCGATGTCGCGACACGGCTCTAGTCCCCCCACGCTCGGAAGCGCCCCGGGAAACCCGGGGCGCTCCTCGATGTCGCGACACGGCTCTAGTCCCCGACGCTGATCGGCGGCGTTGTCTCGGGCGCCTGCGGGACGGCGGCGCGACGGAGCTCCCGGGTCGCGTCGAGCCAGTCGGCGCTCCGCGGCAGGACCACCCCACCCGACCGGTACCGGTAGATCGCCGGATCGTCGACGCCCGGCGGCACGACCCGCGCGTCGCGGAGCGCGCGGGCCGCGTTGATCACGCGCCGGCGCGTCCGGATGACCATGGCGTCCGAGCCGCCCAGGTGCTCCTGCGCGCGATCGATGATCGACCCCATGCTCTCGGTGATCGCCTGGTCTTGCTGGTGGACGCCGGTGATGCCCGTGAAGCTCTGCGCGCGCTGGGCCTCGCGGTCGATCCCGTAGTCGTTGTCCTTGTTCTGCGTGATCCGGAACTTGCCGAGCCAGTCCGTGGTGTCGGGCCGGTACTCGAAACCGCCCGGCCCGGCGCCGGCCCCCGCGAACGGCCGTCCATCCGCCGTGAGGGCGAACGCGCCGCCGGCGGCGCCCGCGCCGGCGCGGGAGCGCGGCACCGACATGGCCCAGTACATGACGTGATCGTCGTCGATCGGCACCCAGGCGCGGACGAGGACCTGCACCCCGAGCACGCCGGTCGGGATCATCGTGTAGAACGGGAACAGGTAGTGCGCGATGCGCCAGTAGTACGTGTCCGCTTCCGCCGGCCGGTAGGCGCCGTACGACGTGCCGAACTCGGTGTCGACCACCTCGTAGCGTGGCGCGCGGTCGGCGACCA
>JBGPXN010000250.1:0-5016 GCA_041492755.1 Methylomirabilia bacterium
CGACGACGACCGCACCATCGTGGACCGCGACCGGACCTATCCCGACTTCCGCCCGGCCCCCGGCGCTGCGCCCTGACGCCCGACGCGCCTCGCACGAGGCGCGCCGGTGACGCGTTGACGGGGCGAAGTCGCGAAAAAGTGGCGCAATTTGCGGTGACAACGCCAGGGCGATCAAGGCAGAGGCACGCGATCCGTTTGATACAATCGCCCGGTGAAACGCCGCGTGCGCGGACGCCGTTCGTCGAGACCCAGAAGCTCCTCGCCGAGGCTCCACCCGTGGACGTAAACGAGAGCCTCGCCGCGGCGGCAGCCCGTTACGCGGAACTGCTGCGGGGCGCGCTCGGCGAAAACCTGGTCTCGGTGGTCCTCTTCGGCTCGGTCGCTCGCGGCGAGGCCGGCCCGGACTCCGACATTGACCTCCTCGTCGTCTGCGAGACATTCCCGGCCGGGCGTTTCGCCAGGCTCCGGATGCTCGAGCCGGCAGACCAGGCCTTCGAAACCGAGCTGGAAAGGCTGCAAGCCCAGGGAGTGCGCACGCGGCTGTCTCTGGTGCTGAAGACGCGCGACGAGGCGACTCGCGTGGTGCCGCTCTATCTGGATCTCGTCGAGGACGCGCGGCTGCTCCACGATCGCGACGGGTTCTTCACCGGCGTGCTGAAGCGTCTTCGGTCGGCCTTGACGCAAAACGGCGCGGAGCGGCGGATACTGGGTCGCGTCCGCTACTGGGTGCTCAAGCGCGACTTTCGCCCCGGCGACGTCGTCGAGCTATGACCAGCCGGGCCATGGCCCTGGCGTACGTTGAGATCCTGACCGCACAACATGTTGGGTTGACGCGGTCTCGACTCTGCCGTAGGTTGGGGTCGCGATGAGCACGCCGGCTGAGGGCCCCGCCGCCGGGACAGTCACGGCCACGCCAGCACGGAGCGGCTGAATGGCGCGACTGAAGCGGCGCTCCCATTCCTTCCGGTGGTCCGAGCCCGACCGGATCGACCCGGACGGTTCCGACGATCCCTTCGGCGATGAGCCATTCGACGACACGGAGCCCGATCGCTTGCCTCCGCCGCGGCACCTCGTCGTCCCGCCACGGTTTCTCGGATGGAAGCCGCAGCTCGATGAGCTCGTGCGCGCGATGCAAGCGGGCGCGTCGGCGTGGCCGTCCAGCCGGCAGATCCACTATGTGATCTCGGTGCCGGACACGCTGGACGCGGGCCGCCTGGTCCTCGACGTCGGCTGCCGGCAGCGCAAGAAAGACGGACAGTGGCGCCAGTTGATGACGTTCCACCTGTCCTCGAACGACATCGAAGGGCTGCCGGACGTGACGGATCGTGAGATCCTCGCGACGCTGTCCGGAAGCGGCGGCGGCGGATACGGGTACGCGCGCGCTCCCTATGGGGGAGCCCCGTTCATCCGGTACTACCCGCCCACGCCCGTGCTCGGACCACTGATCGAGCGCATCGTCCGGACCGGGCGCGCGAGCGTTCGCACGTCCCACGCCGGCCACGGCGCGCCGGCCCCCCTCGAGTGGGACGGCGGACCTGCGTGGGAGTTCCGGCTGGAGGTCGTCGCCGACGGTGCGCGTCAGTATTCCGTGATCGGGGCGCTCGCCCGCGGCGACGCCCGGGTTGACCTCGCCGAGCCACTCCTGCTGCTTCCGGCCGGGATCGTCGTGTTCGAGGATCGCGTCGCCCGTCTCGACGACGGCGGCGCTTTCGCGTGGATCGCGCATCTGCGAGGGGCCGGCGCGCTTCGCGTGCCATCGAGCCAGATCACGCAGTTCCTCGGCGAGCTCTTCCGGATGCCGGCGACGCCGCGCCACGTGCTGCCCCCCGAGCTCGCATACGAGACGGTGCAGCCGGCGCCGCGGCTCCAGATGAAGGTGCAGCCCGGTCCTCGGGAGTGGGCGCCCGGCCTGTTCCGCGCCGAGATCGCGTTCGACTACGAAGGCGTGGTCGTCGCCGCCGACCCTCCGGGCGTCGCGGTGTTCGACCCGGAACCGCGGCGGCTCGTCCTCCGCGCGGCCGAGGTGGAGCGCGTGGCCGGCGAGCGCGTACGGGCGCTCGGCGTGCGCGCGCGCGCGTACGTCTCCGGCCACGGCACCGTGCAGGGGCTGGCGATCGGTGCCCGCGACTTGCCGCGCATCGCCCGCGTGCTCCTCGACGAAGGCTGGCACGTCGAGGCCGAGGGGCGGCTGTACCGTCAGCCGCGAGCCTTCCAGCTGTCGGTCACGACCGGGATCGACTGGTTCGAGCTTCACGGCGCCGTGGAGTTCGACGACACCACCGCGCAGTTGCCCGCCCTCCTTCAGGCGCTGCGTCGCGGCGAGTCCACGGTTCGGCTCGGCGACGGCAGCTATGGCCTGCTTCCCGAGGAGTGGCTGCGGCGGTACGCGCCGCTGGTCGGCCTCGGCACCGCGCAGGGCGACCACCTTCGCTTCGCGCGGACGCAGGTCGGCGTCCTCGACGCGTTGCTGGCCGCCCAGCCGGAGATCGCGACGGATGCGCTGTTCGCCCGCTTCCGGGAGGAGCTGCGGCGCTTCGAGGGCATCGGCGCCGCCGATCCACCCCCGAGCTTTGCCGGGACCCTTCGTGGCTATCAGCGGGACGGCCTTGGCTGGCTCCATTTCTTGAGATCGTTCGGCTTCGGCGGCTGCCTCGCCGACGACATGGGACTGGGCAAGACGGTGATGGTGCTGGCGCTGCTCGAGTCACGACGGGTCGAAGGCGCCAAGAAGCCCTCGCTGGTCGTCGTGCCGCGCTCGCTGGTCTTCAACTGGAAGCAGGAGGCCGCGCGGTTCGCGCCCGCGCTCACGGTGCTGGACCACACGGGGGCCGACCGCCTTCCGGCGGGCGGGCACTTCGCGGACCACGACCTCGTCCTGACGACGTACGGCACCCTGCGGCGCGACGTCATCCACTTCAGGGCCGTCGACTTCGACTACGTCGTGCTCGACGAGGCTCAGACCATCAAGAACGCGGGCACGGAGGCGGCCAAGGCCGCCCGCCTGCTCCGCGCCGACCACCGGCTGGCGCTCTCGGGCACCCCCGTGGAGAACCACCTCGGCGAGCTGTGGAGCCTCTTCGAGTTCCTGAATCCCGGCATGCTGGGCGCGGCCAGCGCACTCCGGCTGGACGGGGCCGGCGGCCGAAACCCGGACGCGGCGACCCGGGACCTCCTCGGCCGCGCCCTGCGCCCCTTCATCTTGCGGCGTACCAAGGCGCAGGTCGCCCCCGAGCTGCCCCCGCGGACGGAGCAGACCGTGCACTGCGAGCTGGAGCCGCTGCAGCGCCGGCTCTACGACGAGCTGCGCGATCACTACCGCCGCGCGCTGCTCGCCCGCGTGGAGCGGGACGGCGTCGCCCGCTCGGCGATCGTAATTCTGGAAGGGCTTCTCCGGCTCCGGCAGGCCGCATGCCACCCGGGCCTGATCGACCACCGCCGCGTCGGCGAGCCGGCCGCCAAGCTCGACGTGCTGCTGCCGCGACTGCACGAGCTGCGTGAGGCAGGCCACAAGGCGCTGGTCTTCTCGCAGTTCACCAGCTTCCTGGCCATCGTGCGCGAGCGGCTCGACCGGGAGCGCGTCCGCTACGAATACCTCGACGGGAAGACCCGCGACCGCCAGGCGCGCGTCGAGCGCTTCCAGGCCGATCCCGACTGCCGGCTGTTCCTCGTGAGCCTCAAGGCCGGGGGCCTGGGCCTGAACCTGACCGCGGCCGAGCACGTCTTCCTGCTGGACCCCTGGTGGAATCCCGCCGTCGAGGCGCAGGCGATCGACCGTGCCCACCGCATCGGCCAGAGCCGCCACGTCCTCGCGTTCCGGCTGATCGCCCGCGACACGGTGGAGGAACGCATCCTGGAGCTCCAGGCCCGCAAGCGCGCCCTCGCCGACGCCATCATCACCGAGCAGAACAGCCTGATCCGCACGCTGACCCGCGAGGACCTCGACCTGCTGCTCTCGTGACCGTTTCCGACGTCTCCGGCGGTGACGTGGACCGTTCCGAGACCCCGCTGGCAGACCGCCGACCCCGCTTCGCTGCCCGCGGTATCCTCGGCAAGTGGCAGACTATGGGTTTACCGAGTACTTCGAGAAAGAAGTTCTCAGGAAACGTCCATACCTGAAGAAGGAGTGGTGCGCTCGGGTTGTCGAGAATCCGATTCGTTCCGAGCCACAGGAAAACAATCGGCATCGGTTCTGGGCGGAAATCACTGAGCTGGAGGGACGGTACTTGAGAGTCATCACGCTCGACGACAAGGTAACGATTCACAACGCGTTCCCGGACCGACGGTTCAAACCATGAAACTGAACTACTATCGCGACACGGATTCGCTCTATATCGATCTATCCGAGCACCCCAGCGTCGAAAGTCGTGAGATCTCGGAAGGCGTGGTTCTCGATTACGACGTACGGGGCAATCTGGTCGGGATCGATATCGACAACGCAAGCGCAAAAGTTGAGCTTCAGAAGCTCATCGTAAGCAATCTTCCGGGCTCAGTCGAGACCATCCCTGGGTAGTCGAGTGTTCCTCGTCGACGGTGGTGGAATCCGCCACCGCGGGGGTGGTAGTGGTAGAGGAGGAACGAGGTGGCAGCTACGCGTGGCGGCGGAGTGCGTCGTCACACCGTGGAAGATGATGCGCTGATCGATCTCAGGCGGCGCGGCCACCGGGGCGGCGGACGTCGAGGTCGAAGCGGCGACATGGCCGATACCGCCGTGTCGCCGCCCGCGTAAGATACAATCGTCCGGTGAAAAGCCTCGTGCTCGTCACCGGCGGCGCCGGGTTCATCGGCTCGCACGTCGTTGAGAGCCTGCTCGCCGACGGCCACCACGTACGCGTCTTCGACAACCTCTCGAGCGGCTCCCGCGACAACCTCGCCTTCGGCGCCCGACACGGCAGCGCACTCGAGGTGCACGAGGGCGACATCCGCGACCTCGACGCGATCTCCCGTGCCGCCGCCGGCGTCGAGGTCATCTTTCACCAGGCCGCCATGCGCTCGGTGCCGCGCTCGGTCGCCGATCCG
>JBGPXN010000039.1:0-32583 GCA_041492755.1 Methylomirabilia bacterium
CGAGCGTCCAGGGCGGCCAGGCTGCCGAGCTGTCGGATCACGCTCGCGCGCGCGGTCGGATCCTCCCCGCTCAGGATGAGGGGCAGCGCGGCGCCCTGGGCGTGGATCTTGTACATGACCCGCAGTCGTCGGGCAAGCGCCGCCTCCTGTCCGGTGCGCGAGTGCTCGAGCCGGCCGATCTCCCCGTGCAGCGCCTCGATCTCCGACTGCAGGCGCGTGATCCGCCCGTCGAGCCGCGCCACTTCCGCCTGCTTCTCCGCAATGGCCCGCTCGATCTGCTCGAGCTCCGCGAGCAGCGACGACTCGCGCCGGCGCGCCTCCGCCGCCCTGTCGCGCTCTTCGTGCAGCCGCTTTTCGGTCTCGCGCAGCTTGCGCTGCTCGGCCTGGAGCGGGTCCTCGCGCTTCTGCGCCGGCGTCTGCGCCGACACGACCAGAGGCAGTGCGAGCACGATAACCAGGGCCGCCAGGGCCCGGGGCCCCCTCACCGGTCGCGACCACTCCGGGCGAGCACACCGCCCAGTCCGCCCAGCACCGTCCCCGCGACGAGCAGCGCGGCGAGGGCGGGGACGGGCAGGAATTCGAGCCGCGGCAGGCCGATGGTCAGCGTGAGCAGCGGCTCCACCCGCGGACCCACGACCCGGTACGCCGCCACCAGGAGCACGAGCGCGAGACCGGCGCCGAGCAGCCCCTGCATCATGCCCTGCAACAGCAACGGCAATCGGATCGCGCTCTCCGGCGCGCCGACCAGCCGCATGATCTCCGCTTCCTGCCGGCGCGCGTGGAGCACGAGGGTCGTCGCGGTGGTCACGGTCACGATGGCCGCGAGTCCCAGCACCGCGCCCACCCCGGCCCCGGCGAGATTGAGCAGCCGCCGCCACTGGGCGAGCCGCTCCACCCACTCCACCCCTCCCGCGACCTCTTCCGCTTCGGGCAGCCGCTGCAACCGTTCGATGAGCGCGTGCGCGCCCTCGGGCGTGGCGGCCGCCGGGGCCGGGGTGACCTCGAGGGAGGCCGGCAGCGGGTTGGCGGGCAGCTCGTCGAGCACGGAGGCGTTCGTTCCGAGCGTGCGCTTGAGCGCGGACAGCGCCTGCGCCTTGCCGACGTAGGCGACGCTGGCGACGTCGCCGAGCGCTTCCACCCGCTCGCGCAGGTCGGTCGCCTCCACCGAGCTGAGCTCGCGCTTGAGGTAGACGATGATGCGCACGCGGTCGCGCCACTCGGCCACCGCGTACCCGAGGTTGGCCGAGAGCACCCAGAAGCCGCCGAGAGCCACGAGCGACAGCGCGATCAGCAGCACGGCGCTGGCGGCGACCCGGCCGGCGCGGCGACAGTCTCGCACCGCCTCGCTGATGAGGAAGCCCAGCACTCAGCCCTCGTCCTTGACGAGGCGCCCGCCTTCGAGCACGAGCGTGCGCCGCCGCAGCACGCGCACGAGCCGTGCCTGGTGGGTGGCCAGCACCACCGTGGTGCCGCGCTCCCAGATGTCCTTGACCACGTCGAGCACCTCGGCGGCCATGACGTCGTCGAGGTTGCCGGTCGGCTCGTCCGCGAGCAGGAGCGCCGGCTTGCGCGCGATGGCGCGGGCGAGCGCGGCCCGTTGCGCCTCACCCTGGGAGAGCTGGGCCGGATACGATTGCGCGCGCGCCGAGAGACCGACGGCGCGGAGCGCGTCGAAGACGCGCGCCGTGATCTCGCGCCGCGGCGTGCCGGTCACGCGCAGCACGAACGCGATGTTCTCGTAGACGGTGCGGCCGGGCAGCAACTTGGCGTCCTGGAAGACGACGCCGAGCGCTCGCCGCAGCGCCGACACCGCCGAGGGTTTGAGCCTGGTCAGCGCGGTGCCGAGCACCTCGATGTCGCCCTCGCTCGGGACCTCGTCGCGGTAGAGCAGCCGGAGCAGCGTGGTCTTGCCGGCGCCGCTGGCCCCGGTGAGCACGACGAACTCGCCGCGGAGGACCTGGAAGGACACGTCGCTGAGCGCGGGGATCTTGACCGGACCGACTTCGTAGGTTTTCCAGACCCGGTGCAGCTCGATCACGGCGTGCGATGCCGCTCAATCATGCGAGCGCAACGATTATAGCCGCCCGCCCCCCGTTTCAGGGAGGTTCTGGCGCCCTGGCCTTCCGGCGGACTAGGCTTTCGCCAGCTTCACCTCGACGAGCCGGCTCACGATGGCCGGATTGGCCTTCCCGCCGCTCGCCTTCATGACCTGGCCCACGATCGCCTTGGCCGCCTGGGTCTTGCCGCGTCGGAAGTCCTCCACCATCCTGGGGTTGGCCGCGATTGCTTGCTCGACCAGCGTATCGAGCGCGCCGGCGTCGGCCACCTGGGTGAGCCCCTCCCGGTCCACGATCGCGTGCGCGTCCTCCCCGGTCCGGAACATCTTCTGGAAGACGTCCTTGGCGATCTTGCCGCTGATGGTCCCGGCCTCGATGAGCCGGAGCAGGTCCGCCAGGCGGGCCGGCGAGATCGGCGCCCCGGCGATGGCGCGCTCGTCGTCGGCCGCGATCTCCCGCAGCAGCTCGGACATCACCCAGTTCGACACGATCTTCGCGTGCGGGAACTCGCGCACCGCCGCTTCGTAGTAGTCGGCGAGAGCCCGGCTCTGCGTGAGGACGTCGGCGTCGTACGCGGGGAGCCCATGGGCAGCCACGAAGCGCTGTCGCCGGGCGCGCGGCAGCTCGGGCAGCGCCGCTCGTGCCTCGTCCACGAAGACCGACGACAGCGCGAGCGGCCCGAGGTCGGGCTCCGGGAAGTAGCGGTAGTCGTGGGCGAACTCCTTGGATCGCATCGAGCGCGTGTAGCCGCGGTCCGCGTCCCACAGCCGCGTCTCCTGCACGATCCGCTCGCCGGCGTCCAGGGCCTTGGCCTGGCGCTGGACCTCGAACTGAAGCGCGCGCTGCACGTTACGGAACGAGTTCACGTTCTTGATCTCGACCTTGGTGCCGAGCTCCGTCTGGCCGCGCGGCCTGATGGAGACGTTGGCGTCGCAGCGCAGCGAGCCTTCCTCCATGTTGCCGTCGCAGACGCCGAGGTAGACGAGGACGGCGCGGAACGACTTGAGGTAGGCGGCAGCCTCCTCCGGAGATCGGAGATCCGGATGCGACACCGTCTCCATCAGCGGCACGCCGGCGCGATTGAAATCGACCAGGCTGGCCTGGGCGGTCTCCAGCGTGCCTTCGTGGATGAGCTTGCCGACGTCTTCCTCCAGATGCAGCCGCTGGATGCGGATGCGCCGGACGGTACCGTCCGTCTGGTCGATCTCCAGCGAGCCCTCCTCGGCCAGCGGCTCCTCGTACTGGCTGATCTGGAAGTTCTTCGGCATGTCCGGATAGAAGTAGTGCTTGCGCGCGAAGCGGCTCGCCGTGTTGATCCGGAGATTGAGCGCGAGCGCCGTGCGGACGCCGAAATCGATCGTCCGCCGGTTGATCACCGGCAGCGTGCCCGGCATGCCCAGGCAGACGGGACACGTCTGCGTGTTAGGCGCCGCGCCGAACGAGGTCGGGCACCCGCAGAACATCTTGGTGCGCGTCAGCAGCTGCGCGTGCACCTCGAGGCCGATGACGACCTCGTAGTCGGGCCGCGTGGCGACGGCCAACCTACGCGATCCTCCGTCGGATATCGGCGACGACATTCCGGGCATCCTCCAGGGCGGCCGGGGCTTCTTGCTGGGTCACTTCTTCCTCCGCCCCTTCGGGCCCTGCGTCCGCGTACCGCGTCGGCAGATAGTACACATCGAGCCGCCGGGACGCATCACGCCATTCCAACATAACGCGCAAGCAATGCGAGATCGCGCTCAACCTGGCAGAGAGGAGCAAGACCCAACCGCTCGAATTCTTCCTGGCGTCGGCCAAGGTCGTCAGAGGAGAGCAGTCGTACGAGCGAGGGAAAGCGCTCAGCGCGCCGGCCGCCGCGCGCGCCAGTCCGTCGCCTGCTCGTAGGCGTGCGCCGCCCGCAGCACCCGTGCCTCGTCGAAGGGACGGCCGATGAGCTGCAGGCCGATCGGCAACCCGGACGCGCTGAAGCCGCAGCGGATGGAGACCGCCGGCAGCCCCGCGAGATTGGCGCCCACGGTGAAGACGTCGTTCAGGTACATCGCGAGCGGGTCTTCCTTCTCCCCGTGCTTGAACGCGACGCCGGGCGTCGTCGGGCCGACGAGCAGATCGACGCGGCCGAACGCGGCTTCGAAGTCGCGCTTCACCAGCGTTCGGACCTTCTGCGCGCGGCCGTAGTAGGCGTCGTAGTAGCCCGCGGAGAGCGCATAGGTGCCGAGCATGATGCGCCGCTTCACCTCGGCCCCGAAGCCGGCGGCCCGCGTGCGGCTCTCCATGTCGATCAGATCGCGACCGCCGGGGACGCGCAGGCCGTACTTGACCCCGTCGTAGCGGGCCAGGTTCGACGACGCCTCCGCGGGCGCGACGATGTAGTAGACGGCGAGGCCGTAGTCCGTCGTCGGCAGCGAGACTTCTTCGAGCGTCGCTCCCAGCTCCCGCAGCCGGTCGATGGCCACCCGCACCGCGCGCTCGACCTCGGGATCCATCCCCTCGGTGAAGTACTCGCGGGGCACGCCGAGCCGAAGGCCGGCGACCCCGCCGGCGAGCGCGGCCGTGTAGTCGGGCACCGGCGCGTCCACCGACGTCGAATCGCGCGGGTCGACCCCGGCCAGCGTCTGGAGCATGGCGGCGGCGTCGCGGACGTCGTGGGTGATCGGCCCCACGTGATCCAACGACGATGCGAACGCGATCAGCCCGTAGCGCGAGATGCGCCCGTAGGTCGGCTTGAGCCCCACCACGCCGCAGAACGCGGCCGGCTGGCGGACGGAGCCGCCGGTGTCGGTGCCGATGGCGGCCGCGGCCAGCTCACCCGCGACCGCCGCCGCCGAGCCGCCGGACGAGCCGCCGGGCACGCGCGCCAGGTCCCAGGGATTTCGGGTGACCTTGAAACCGGAGTGCTCGGTGGACGAGCCCATCGCGAACTCGTCCATGTTCGTCTTGCCCAGCATGACCGCTCCGGCCGCCGTCAGTCGAGCGACGGCGGTGGCGTCGTACGGCGGCACGAAGTTCTCGAGGATCTTCGAGCTGCACGTGGTCCGCACGCCCCGCGTGCAGAACACGTCCTTGATGGCGACGGGCACGCCGTCGAGCGGCCCCAGCGGCTGGCTGGTCCGATAGCGCTCGTCGGCCGCACGCGCCGCCGCCAGCGCCGCCTCGCGAACGACGGTGACGTAGGCAGCGACCTGATCGTCGAGCTTTTCGATCCGCGCGAGATAGGCCTCGGTGACCTCGGACGGGCGTGCGTCACCACGCCGATAGCGATCGGTCAACTCGTGCATGGTGAGACCGGTCAGCGCGGGAGCCACCGCCTCAGCCCTCGAGGATCCTGGGTACGCGAAAGAACTCACCGGACGGATCGGGCGCGTTGGCCACGGCTTCGTCCTGGGGCAGACAGGGCGTGATCTCGTCGTCGCGCATCACGTTGACGAGGCGGACGGCATGGGCGGTGGGCTCCACGCCGTCGACGTCGAGCGCGCGCAGCTTGTCGATGTAGGTCAGGATCGCGTCGAGCTGGACACGCATCCGTTCTTTCTCGGCATCCGTGAGGGCCAGCCGCGCCAGACGGGCAACGTGCTCGACGTCTTCACGGCTGATCATCGGCTCAGAGCGCTCCCGACCGGCTCACTCTCAGATCTCCTCCAGATGCGCGTACTGCAACGACAGCCGCTTGCGGCCCACGCTCGCGAAGGCCACCGTCACGATCGTATCCGTGCCCTGGCGCTCGACACCCACCACCAGGCCCTCGCCGAAGCGCGCGTGCCGCACCCGCGTCCCCACGCGGATCGGCCAATCGTCGTCGTCGGGGGCGTCCACCATCGGCGCGGCGGGCGCGGCCGAGGTGGGTCGCGACGCATTGACCAGCACGAGCTGCTCTTCCGGCATCTCCTTGAGGAAGCGCGACGGCTCGCCGACCCCGTAGCCGTGGACGCGCCGGTGCAGCGCGTAGGTCAGATACAGGCGCGCGCGGGCCCGGGTCAGCCCAACATAGCAGAGCCGCCGCTCCTCCTCGATCTCCTCCTGGTCGTTCATCGAGCGCGCGTGGGGGAAGACGCCTTCCTCGAGCCCCGTCACGAACACCGCCGGGAACTCGAGTCCTTTCGCCGAATGCAGGGTCATGAGGGTGACTCCGGTGACGGAGTCCTTCAGCTCGTCGACGTCGCTCACGAGCGCGACCCGATCGAGGAACGTCTCGATGGTCGCGCTCTCCCCGGCGTACGTCGACTCCTCGGCGGCCGCGATCAACTCTTCCAGGTTCTCCAGCCGCGCCTCGGACTCGGGTGAACGCTCCTGCTTGAGCGCATCACGATAGCCGGAGGCGCCGAGGACGAGGTCGATGAAGGCCGGCGGCGGCAGCATGGCCTTCTGGGCGGCGAGGCGGGCGATCAGGGCGGCGAACGCCTCGAGCGCCCGCCGGGCCTTGCCGCGGACGTCCATCGGCACCGCCGCCGCCACCGCGAGCAGCGGCTTGGTCTCGGCCGCGCCCGCTTCCTCCAGCCGGGCGACCGTCGCCGCGCCGATGCCGCGGACGGGAGCCTGGATCGCGCGACGGAACGCGACGTCGTCGGCCGGATTGATGACCAGGCGCAGATAGGCCAGCGTGTCCTTGATTTCCTTCCGCTCGTAGAACCGCACGCCCCCGACGATCACGTACGGGATGCGCGCGCGACGGAGCGCGTCTTCCAGCACGCGCGACTGGGCGTTGGTGCGATAGAAGACCGCGATGCCTTCGTACGGTGTGCCCTCGCCGCGCAGGGTGAGGGTCGTCTGGGCGACGAAGTTCGCTTCTTCGTGCTCGTCCCACGCGCGATAGACGCGCGCCTTGTCTCCCTCTTCGTTCTCCGTCCACAGCGACTTGTCCTTCCGCTGCACGTTGTTCGCGATCACCGCGGACGCGAGGGCCAGGATGCGCTGGGTCGAGCGATAGTTCTGCTCGAGGCGGACGACTTTGGTGCCGGGATAGTCGTCCTCGTAGTCGAGAATGTTCCGGATGTCCGCCCCTCGCCACTTGTACACACTTTGATCAGGATCCCCGACGACGCAGATGTTCCGGTGCTCGCCGGTCAGCAGCCGGATGATCTGGTACTGCGCGCGGTTGGTGTCCTGGTACTCGTCGACCAGCACGTGCTTCCAGAGTCCGCGGTACCAGGCGAGCGCTTCCGGAACGTCGGTGAGCAGCCGAACCGTCGAGAGCAGCAAGTCGTCGAAGTCGACCGCGCCCGTCTCCTTCAGGCGCTTCTCGTAGCGCGAATACACGAGGGCGAGCTTCTGCTCCCACGGCCCGCGCGCGTCCCGGAGCGCATCGGCGACGCTGACCATGTGGTTCTTGAGGTACGAGATGCGATGGACGGCCGCGCTCGGGGTGAACGCGCGGTCCGCCAGCTCGCCCTCCTTCATGCACTCCTTCACCAGCGCGAGCCGATCGTCCTCGTCGTAGATGCTGAAGCCCGGCGCGAGCCCGATGTGCTTGCCGTGCTGGCGAAGGATCCGCGCGCAGGCCGAGTGGAACGTGGCAATGAGCGGCGATCTGATCCCGACGGGAAGGAGCAGCCTTTCCACCCGCCGCGCCATCTCACCCGCCGCCTTGTTGGTAAACGTCACGGCCAGGACGTTGCGGGGCGACACGCCGCGCTCGCCGAGGAGCCACGCGATCCGATGGGCGATGACGCGCGTCTTGCCGCTGCCGGCGCCGGCGAGGACGAGCATGGGACCGTCACCGGTGATGACGGCATCGCGTTGAGCGGGATTCAGGTCAGCGAGGAGTTGCTCCAGACCGCCAGGCACCCGCCGATTGTATCAAGCCCGTCTCGGGCCGCGTGGCGTCGCTTCGCCCACGTGACGGCAACCGGCCCCCGTACCGGAAGGAGTGGAGCATCGCGGCCGCGCGCGGCAACGTCTCCTGGATGGCGTGGTCTTCCCCGAGCAGCTCGTTCCGACCACCACCACCCGGGTCAGACACGACGGTGGGACGCAAGACAAACAGCCACCGCGCGGGCGGCGAAGCGATTCAAGCACGTAGTGTCGGGGCCGAACGGACCGATGATGGGCCCGGCGCGGCCCGAAGACAGTGCCCGGCCCTACTCGACGGTCACGCTCTTGGCGAGGTTTCTCGGCTGGTCGACGTCGCAGCCGCGGCGGACCGCGATGTGGTACGCGAGGAGCTGCAGGGGGACCACGGTCACGAGTGGCGCCAGCAGATCGGCACACGGGGGCACTTCGATGACGTGCCGGGCCTTCGACGCGACCAGGCGGTCGCCCTCGTGGACGATCGCGATCACCTGGCCGTCGCGGGCGCGCACTTCCTCGATATTGCCGAGCATGCGCTCGTACGAGCTGTCGCGCGGGGCGAGCGCCACCACGGGAAAGCCGTCGGAGATGAGCGCGATCGGCCCGTGCTTCATCTCGCCGGCGGCGTAGCCCTCGGCGTGGATGTACGACAGCTCCTTGAGCTTGAGCGCGCCCTCGAGCGCGATCGGGTACTGCACGCCGCGGCCGAGGTAGAGGAAGTCGGTGGCGCTGCTGAGGTGGCGCGCGAGCGCGGCAATTTTCGTGTCGAGCTCCAGGGTCTGCTCCACCAGCCTCGGGATCTCGACGAGGTCACGGATGCGCTTCTTCACGTCTTCGGCGGTGATCACGCCGCGCTGCCGGCCGAGCCAGAGGCCGAGCAGATACGTCGCCACGATCATCGTCGAGAAGGCCTTGGTCGACGCCACCCCGATCTCCGGGCCAGCGTGCATGTAGAGCGTGCCCGTCGCCTCGCGGGAGAGCGCGGAGCCGACTGCGTTGGTGATGGCGAGGATTGGACAGCCCTTGAGCCGGGCCGCCTTGACCGCGCCGAGCGTGTCGGCGGTCTCACCCGACTGGGACACCGCGATCACCAACGTCTCGGGCCCGATGATGGCGTCGCGGTAACGGAACTCGGAGCCGAGGTCCACTTCGGCCGGCAAGCCACCGAGACGCTCGACCATAATGCGGCCGAGGAGCGCCGAGTAGTACGCGGTCCCGCAGGCGACGAAGACGACACGCTGCAGGCCGCGCACGGTGGCCGGGTCGAGGTTCACGTCGGGGAGCAGGATGTTGCCGGTCTCGGGGGCGATGCGCCCGCGGAACGTGTCGGTGATGGCGCGCGGCTGCTCGTACATCTCCTTGAGCATGAAGTGCCGGTAGCCACCCTTCTCGGCCATGATGGGGTCCCACAGGATGCGGAGCGGCTCGCGCTGGACCGGCTCGTCGTCGCGGGTCGAGAGCTCGACCCCGTGGGCGGTCACCACGGCGACTTCGCCGTCCTCCAGGATCAGGACGTCGCGCGTGTGCGAGAGAATGGCCGGGATGTCGGAGGCGATAAACATCTCCCCGCGTCCGAGGCCGACGACCACGCTGCCGGCGCCTTCCTTGGCCGCCACCAACCGGTCCGGCGCCGCCGTGGACACCACGCCCAGGGCGTAAGAGCCCTTGGACTCGGCGAGGGCGCGCTTCACGGCCTGATCGAGGCGCGGGATCGAGCGCAGATGATGCTCGATGAGGTGCGCGAGCACCTCGGTGTCGGTCTCCGACTTGAAGGTGTGTCCGGCGGCGAGCAGGCGCTCCTTGATTTCGAGATAGTTCTCGAGGATGCCGTTGTGGACGACGACGAGATTACCGGTGCAGTCGGTGTGGGGATGGGCGTTCTCGTCCGACGGCCGGCCGTGCGTCGCCCAGCGGGTGTGGCCGATACCGATGCGGCCGGTGAGGGGGCGTTCACGGAGCAACCCTTCCAGGGTCTTTATGCGGCCGGCGGCGCGTCGCACGTCGAGGGTCCCGGTCGGGCCGATCACGGCCACCCCCGCGGAGTCGTACCCGCGGTACTCCAGGCGCTTCAACCCGTCGACGATGATGTCGACCGCGCTCTTGTCACCGACGTATCCGACGATGCCGCACATAGGCTTTCCTCGAACGGGGGGGCCGGCCCGCCCGTGGTTTACTCGGCTGGTTTGTCGGCCGGCATCGTCGCCGCGCGGCGGGCCGCCGCTCGCTTGGTGGCCCAGCCTTCCTTGACGACCTGGTGCGCGCGCCCGAGCGCGAGCGCACCCGGCGGGACGTCGTGGGTCACGACGGAGCCAGCGCCGACGTAGGCGCCCTCGCCGATGGTGACGGGCGCGACCAGCGTGGAATTGGTCCCGACGAAGACGCGATCGCCGATGGCGGTGGGGTGCTTCTTCTCGCCGTCGTAGTTGCAGGTGATGGTGCCGGCCCCGACGTTCACATCTTCGCCGACGGTGGCGTCGCCGATGTAGGCGAGGTGGGGCGCTTTGCTTCCCCGGCCGATCCGCGACTTCTTCACCTCGACGAAGTTGCCGATCTTGGCCTTCGGGCCGATGTGGCTCTGCGGCCGCAGATGACAGAACGGGCCGAGCTCGGCGTGGTCTTCGATCACGGAGTCGGTGAACACGCAGTACGGGTGCAGTCTCACGTGATCACCGAGCTGACAGCCGCTCACGTGGGAGCCCAGCCCGATCACGCAGTCGCTGCCGATCACGGTCTTGCCCTGGAGCATGACGTGAGGCTGGAGCACGGTGTCGGCGCCGATGGTGACGGTGTCGTCGACGTACGTGGTGGCGGGGTCGATGACGGTGACGCCGCCCTCCATGAGCCGGTCGAGCACGCGTTGGCGCTGGATGGCGGCGACCGTGGCCAGCTGCCGCCGGTCGTTCACCCCGAGGGCATCGGAGGGATCGGGCACGGTGACGGCGTCCACGCGCTTGCCGGCCCGCGCGAGGATCCCGATGACGTCCGTGAGGTAGTACTCGCCCTGATCGTTCTGCGGCCGGACCTTCTCGAGCGCGGCCCAGAGATCCCCGCCCTCGAAGCAGCACACGGCGGTGTTGATCTCGGCGATCTTCTTCTCGGCGTCCGTGGTATCGCGTTCCTCGACGATGCCGGTCACGCGGCCGCGCTGACGGAGCACTCGACCGTAGCCGTGGGGCGCCGGCACGACGGCCGTGAGCACGGTCGCCGCCGCGCCACTCCGCGCGTGCTGCTCCAGCAGCGCCTCGATCGTTTCCCCGCGGAGCAGTGGCATGTCGCCGGGCAGGACGAGGACGCGGCCGTTGCCGCATTCGGGGCGCGCCTGCAGCACCGCGTGGGCGGTGCCCAGCCGCTCGCGCTGCGCCACGGTCCGCACGTCGGGGCCGGCGGCGTGCGCGACCTCCTCGCCGTTGGGACCGAGGACGACGACGATGCGGTCGGCGACGGTCCGCGCGATGCGGAGGGGATAGGCGAGCAGCGGCCGGCCGCACATGGTGTGGAGAACTTTCGGTTGCCGCGAGCGCATCCGCTTGCCCTCGCCGGCAGTCAAGATGACGACGGTCAGCCCATCCATTCGACGTTCCTCATTCTAGCCGAGGACGGGGCAAGCCGCATGCCAGGCCTCGATGACACGACGGATCGGGCGTTCACGGCCCTCGCTCGTACGGATCACGGCAGGTTGGCCGTCCGGGTGTGGTGGAAATGCCGCACTCGATTCAGCCACCGTGGCGCAAGCGAGACAGCAGGCGCTCCATCCGTGCCGGCAGGGGCGCAGTGAATTCCATCCGCTCCTGGGTAACCGGATGCAGGACGCCGAGCACGGCGGCGTGCAGCGCGTGCCCCTCCAGCGGCTCGGGTAGCCCGCGCCCCGCCCGCCCATAGACCGTATCCCCCGCGACCGGGTGGCCGAGCGAGGCCAGGTGCACGCGGATCTGATGAGTCCGGCCCGTACCCAGCGCCAGCTCCAGGTAGGTGAAGTCGGCGAACCGCTCGAGCACCTGGTAACTCGTGACCGCGCGCTTGCCGCGCCCCGGCGCGCTGACGGCCATGCGCTGACGATGCCGCGGATCGCGGCCGATGGGCGCGTCCACCATGCCCGTGTCGCGCGCCAGCCGTCCATGGACGATGGCCCGGTACTTCCGGCTGGCGCTGTGCGCCGCCAGCTGCGCCGTGAGACTCGCGTAGGCCGCCGAGGTCTTCGCGAGCACTAGGACTCCCGACGTGTCCTTGTCCAGGCGATGCACGATGCCGGGGCGGCGGGGACCGCCGACCCCCGCCATCTCGGGCGCGTGCGCGAGGGCTCCCGCCGCCAGTGTGCCGACCGCATGCCCGGCCCCTGGATGCACGACCATGCCGGCGGGCTTGTCCACGACGAGGAGATGCGCGTCCTCGAACACGATCACGAGACGGAGCGGCTCCGGCGCCAGCTCGGCGGACGCCGGCGGCGGCACCGTCACGTCTACGGTCTCGCCGCCGCGGAGGCGATGCGCGGCCTTGCGGGGCACGCCGTCGACGCGAACCTCGCCCGCCTCGATCAGCGCTTGCAGCCGCGCGCGGGACAGCTCGGACAGGGAGGCGGCCAGCCAGCGATCGAGCCGCGTGCCCGCGGCGGAGGGCTCCACCCTGAGCTGGGTCGCGGCGGTCACCGTGCAAGATCCGGCGGCCGCACGCTAGGTCTGGGTGGCGGTGGACGGCTTTTCGAGCAGGCGCAAGGCGAGGAGCGCCACGCCGATCGTGATGGCGGAGTCCGCCACGTTGAACGCCGGCCAATGATACTTGCCCACGTAGAAGTCGACGAAGTCCACCACCGCGCCGAAGCGCGCGCGGTCGATCAAATTGCCGACGGCGCCGCCGAAGATGCACCCGACGGCGAGGTGCGCCACGCGCCCGCCGGTGGGGGGCAGGCGCAGCGCGATGCGCGCGAGGATCAAGAGCGCCGCGACGGAGAGCCCGGCCACCACCCAGCGCCAGGCCGTCGGCAGCCCGCCGAGCAGGCCGAAGGCGAGGCCCGGGTTCATCACGAGAGTGAGGGCGAGCAGACCGTCGATGACGTCGACCGGAATGCCGGGCATCAGCCGGCTCAGCGCCACCGCCTTCGTGAGCTGATCGAGCGCGACGACGCCGGCGGCAAGGGCCACCACGGCGGCCATCCGCGGCCGATCAGCCGGCGCCGGCAATGACGGCGACGCAGCGCTCGCAGAGGTCGGGGTGTCTGGCCTCAGCGCCGACGTCCTCGCGCCACAGCCAGCACCGCTGGCACTTCCGCCCCGACGCCCGCTCGACGTCGACCACGAGTCCCGGGATCTCCTGGCTCTCGTAGTGCACGACACCGGCGGCCCCGCCCCCGAGCGAGACCTGGGAGACGATGAAGAGCGTCGGCAGCAACTCGCGCTTGCCCCCGAGCAGCGCCGGCAAGTCCTCGGGCGCTTGCGCGATCCGCACCGCCGCTTCGAGCCCGCTCCCGATGAGCTTTCGCGCCCGGGCCAGCTCGAGCGCCTTCGCGACTTCGCGTCGCACCTCGAGCAGCCGGTCCCACTCGCGCTTGAGGGTGTCGTCCACCCATTCGAGCGGCACTTCGGGGAAGCGCTCGAGGTGCACGCTGTCACCGTGCGCGCCCGGCACGTAGCGCCACGCTTCCTCCGCCGTGAACGTAAGGATCGGCGCCAGGAGGCGGGCGAGCGCGCTGAACACGTCGGAGCAGGCCGTCTGCGCGGCCCGGCGGCGTGGAGCATCCGGCGCCGAGGTGTACAGGCGGTCTTTGATGACGTCGAGATAGAGCGCGGACAGGTCCACCGCGCAGAAGTTGTGCACGGAGTGAAAGACCGTGTGGAACTGGTACTCTTCGTACGCGCGGGTCACCCGATCCACGAGCCGGGCGAGGCGATCGAGGACGAAGCGGTCGATTTCCTCCAGTCGCGCATAGGACTGACGGTGCCGCGTCGGATCGAAGTCGTAGAGGTTGCCGAGCAGGAACCGGAACGTGTTGCGGACCCGCCGGTACGCGTCGGCCAACCGATCGAGGATCTCCCACGAGACGCGGATGTCCTCGGTGTAGTCCTCGGCCGCGACCCACAGACGCAGCACCTCGGCCCCGTACTTCGGGAGCAGGTCGTCGAGCGAGATCACGTTACCGAGCGACTTGGACATCTTGCGGCCTTCGCCGTCGACGAAGAAGCCGTGGGTCAGCACGCTGCGGTACGGCGGCTTTCCGCGCGTGCCCATCGACTCCAGCAGCGAGGAATGGAACCAGCCACGGTGCTGGTCCGAGCCCTCGAGGTACATGTCGGCGGGCCGGCGCAGCTCCGGCCGCATCTCGAGCACGGCGGCGTGGCTGCAGCCGGAGTCGAACCAGACGTCGAGGGTGTCGGTCCCCCGACGGAACGTGGTCCCTCCGCAGCGGGCGCACCGCGTGCCCGGAGGGAGCAGCTCGGCCTCGGGGTGGAGGTACCACTCCTCGATCCCGCGCCCCTCGCCGAAGATCCGCGCCACGTGCTCGATGACCCGCTCTTCGAGCAGAAGGGCCTCGCAGCCCGCACAGTAGAAGGCGACGATGGGCACGCCCCACACGCGCTGGCGCGACAGCGTCCAGTCCGGACGGGTGGCGATCATGTTGTAGATGCGTTCCTCGCCCCACGGCGGGATCCACTTCACGTCGCGCCGGATCGCTTCGAGGGTGCGGGTGCGGAGATCGTGCCTGTCCATCGCGACGAACCATTGCTCGGTCGCGCGGAACAGCGTCGGATTCTTGCAGCGCCAGCAGTGCGGATACGTGTGCTCCAGCGGCGCTTCGGCCACCAGCGCGCCGATGGTCTTGAGGTGCGCGACGATCCGGGGGTTGGCGTCCCACACCGTGAGTCCCCCGAAATGCTCGACCTCGGACACGAAGCGGCCGTCGTCGTCGACGGGGTTGTAGATCCTCAGCCCGTGCCGCCTTCCAAGCTCGTAGTCCTCTTCACCGTGGCCCGGGGCCACGTGAACGAGCCCAGTGCCAGCGTCCATCGTGACGAAATCCGCGGAATGGACCACGCCAGTCCGGTCGATCCACGGGTGGCGGTAACGCAATCCTTCGAGCTGAAATGGCTCGAGCTTTCGTACCAGCGACGCGCCCGCCAGCACCCCGGCTTCCTTCAGAGGCGCCATTCTGGCTTCGGCAATGATGAGCGTGTCCTCGCCCGACTGGAGGGCGACATAGTCCTCGTTCGGGTGGATCGCGACCGCGAGATTCGCCGGGAGCGTCCAGGGCGTCGTCGTCCAGACGACGAGCGATTGGTTCGGCGCACTCCCGAGGTCGGGGTGCGGCGCCACCAGCGGGAACTTCACGTACACCGACGGCGTGCGCTGGTCCTCGTACTCGACCTCGGCCTGGGCGAGGGCCGTCTTGCAGTACATGCACCAGTGGACCGGCTTCAGTCCCTTGTAGACGAGCCCCTGGCCGACCAGGCGGCCGAACTCGCGCACGATGACGGCTTCGTACTCCGGCGCGATGGTCATGTACGGGTGGCCCCAGTCACCGAACACGCCGAGCCGCTTGAATTCCTCGCGCTGGATGTCGACGAACTGCAACGCGTACTCGCGGCAGCGCCGGATCTTCTCGATCGGATCCATCGCCTGACGCACGTCGACCGTCGCCGAGTCGAGTCCGAGCGCCTTGTCCACCTGGTGCTCGATCGGCAACCCGTGACAGTCCCAGCCCGGGACGTAGACGGCGTTGAAACCGAGCATCTGGTGCGACTTCACGATCACGTCCTTGAGCACCTTGTTGAGGACGTGGCCCAGGTGGATGTGCCCGTTGGCGTAGGGCGGGCCGTCGTGGAGGATCCACAGCGGGCGGTCGGCCGCCGCCGCCCGCAGCCGCTTGTAGATGTCGATGCCTTCCCACCAGGCGAGCATCTGGGGCTCGCTCTGGATGAGGTTGGCCTTCATCGGGAACGCCGTTTTCGGCAGATTTAGCGTGGCCTTGTAGTCCATGATCGGGAGGGTCATCGTATCATGGCCACCGGGGGGGCGGCCCGAAGCGGCGCTACTTCGGCGTGAGGGTGACGACGCCGCGCGCGGAGTCGATGTTCAGGACGAACCGATCCAGGAAATCGCGCCCGAGCAGGCCGTCGCCTTGCACGTTCGGCATCTCGTAGGCTGCCACTGGGATTCGCCCCACTCGGGCGTCCCCGATCTCCAGCGAATCGACCACGACGTACTGGACCTGGTCGGTGCCCGTCACCCCCGCCATCTGACCGGTGGCGATGGGCCGGGTCAGCCCGACGCCTGCCGCAGCGAGGGCACGCGGACTGATCAGGGTGCGGTCGGCGCCGGTATCGAGCAGCAGTCGGGCCGCGGCACTCCGGTTGATGCGCACGTCGACCATGATCGGCTGTCCTGGGGTGTAGCGGATGGTGGCCCCGCCCGACGAGCCCGCGGACGGGCCCGCGGCCGTCGTGGGCGCCGGATCGGCTGGTTTGTTGCGAAGACCGAGCGGAACCGCATTGTTGCGGAAACGCTCCGGGATGTTGTCGAGCCCTTCGGTGTAGTACGAGTTGCCGCGCTCGTCGGTCCACTTGAACATCTGGGCGCTCACCGGCGCCACGGCGACGAGAGTGGCCATCGCCGAACCCATGAGCCATCGAGCCCACGCACGGCGCATCGCAAGAAATCATAGCGCACAGCGCACCATTCGATAGACAACCATTTCGTCGGCGCCGGCGACCTCGTTTCGCGGGAGACGCACCCGGTAGATGGGTTCGAGGACGTCCCGCCGCGCCGTCAGGCCGGGGAACCAGGCCGGGAACACCACGACGTACTCGGGACAGCGCTCTCCGAGATAGCGCATGACGCCCGCCTCGCCGTGCCGGCGGTACGGAATGATCTCGGGCGTCACCAGGCCCATGAGGTCGATGACCTCACGCCGGGAAAAGTAGGCGATGGCGCCGACGTCGTTCAGCGCCAGCCGCGCCGTGCGCGGCAGCCGCTCGTCCACCCAGTGGCCGAGGTGCACCTGCATCGCGTTGATGTTCTGCACGGCCCAGGCATAACGGACGGCGGCCGGGGCAAGCGTGAACGGCGCGAGCACAAGCCACACGACGAGCACCGCGTGGCGGATGCGGCCGGCGCCGGGCCCGACCACCAGCGCGAGCGAGACGAAGGCCAGGGGCAGGAGGTGAATGGAATAGCGGCCCTCTTGAAACCCGGGCCCGCGGTACGGCGCCAGCAGCGCCATCGCCAGAGGGTGCAGCAGGAGGGCCAGGGCGGGCATGCCGAGGGCACGCCCGCCGCGCGTCCACGCCGCCACCACGCCCGGCCCAAGCGCGAGCGGCAGGAGCCAGTGCGTCGTCGCGAGCCACGTCACCCATTCCCGGACGAACTGCCACGGTCGTTCGACCAGCAGCCGCGTCAGCGGCTCCTGCGCTCCGGCCAGGAAGCCGAGGAGGCCACCCTCGACCTTGGCGGAGGCGGTGGCCGGGACGGGCGTGCCGGTGGTCGCGACGTTGAAGGCCACCGCGGGCCCGACGATCAGCAGCGTACTCAGGACGAACACGCCAACCCGGCGCCCGGCGAGCGGACGCGCGAGCGCGAGCAACGGCAGGAGTACGATCGCCTCCGGGCGCGCCAGCACCGCGAGGGCGGCGAAGATCGCGGTGGGTGCGGTGCGCGCGCGGGCGTGCGCCAAGAGCGCGGCGGCAACGAGCAGCGCGGCGAGCGACACTTCCATGCCCGAGAGCGCGCCCCACGCCATCGCGCCCGTCCACGTGAGGCCGACCGCGGCGGCGAGCGCGGCGGGTGCCGACGCGCCGGCAGCGAGGGCAGCGCGGCGGGTGACGAGGGCGGCCGCGATGGTGGCCGCGACGCCGATGGTCTTCGCGACCACAGCCGAGGAACCGGCCACCGCGAAGCCGAGGCCGAGCAGCAGCGTCCACAGCGGTGCCGTCGAGCCCGCCACGGGTCGGCCCGGGTTGTACACGAAGCCGAGGCCCTCGGCGAGGTTGCGCGCGAAGTGGAGATGGATCCAGGAATCGTCGAGCGGGAAGCCGGGGGCGCCGGCGATCCGGCGCTCGGTCAGGACGAAGCCGGCAAGCGCGAGCGCGGCCGCGACGACGACGACGAGGTCATGGCGCCGTGTTGAGGACACGACCCGGCTCGTCGCGGATGAACGTGTACCCGGCATAGCTCAACGGACGGCGGCCCACCGGCAGCACGTAGAGATAGCGGCCGTGCGGGATCTCGACTTCCGAGAGGCCGGACGGACGCTCGGTCTGCGGGCTCCAGTGATCCACGAACCATACCAGGCGCTTGATCGAGGGAGGCAGCGCGACCTCCGTGCCCGGCGTCCGCACCATCACGGCGGAGGTCCGCGGCGCGTAGAACCCGACGGGCATCTCGCCCACCTGCAGCTCGTAGACGGCGTACTCGGGCAGGTAGTACATCGCGTGGCGCATCCAGGGATAGGAGCGCAGATTGCCGAGCTCGGTGACGACCGCGGTGTCCTCGGGCGGATATTGCTTGCGGATGGCGTCGACGAACGTGGTGAGCACGGCGTCGTGCTCCCGCAGTGCGGCGGCGGTCCGGCTGAAGATCCAGTCGAAGGCGTCGTCGTGCGCCGTTTTCAGCCACGGCGATTGCGCGCGATCGAAGTCGCGCGTGAGCGGACGCGCGTTCACGAAGAAATTGCCGTTGACGAGGACGACCAGCACGACGGCCGCCGCCGCCACCGCGGCCTGCAACGGGCGGCGGCCCCCGAACGGCGCCGCTTCGCGGAGCGCGGTGACGAGCACCCGCGACAGCAGGACGACGAGCGCGGGCAGGAACGTCAGCACGTAGCCGGCCTGGCCGAAGTGCACGAGCGTGTAGACCAGCACCGGGGGAATCGTCCAGCCGAGGAGGAACCACTCGCGGCGGCCCCAGCCGTGGCGGCGGACGTACCAGGGCACCAACAACGCGGCCAGCGCGAGCGGACCGAGGCCGACGAGGACGGACTCGAGCAGATACCGCGACATTCGGAGCGTGACGTCGAGCGGGCCGCCGACGATCGACGTCGGCCTCACCACGGAATCGGCCAGCTCCAGCGAGGCGGCCAGGTAACGGTCGAGGCCTCCGGTGAGCCAGATCATCGGCGCGAACCAGGCCAGGACGGCAACCGCGAGGATGCCGAGGCCGATGAGGGCGGCCCGGGCACCCACCCCCACGAGCGCGGAGATCACCCACAGGGGAAAGAGGAGCGCGAGCATCGACTGCCGAAGGCCACCGGCCAGCCCGAGGTAGCCGGCGGCGAGCCACGTATCGGTGGCGCTCCCGGTCAGCGCCCGGAACGAGAAGTACGCCACGATGGAGGCGCAGAGCGCCTCACCGGCGTAGGTCAGCCCGACGGAGCCGTAGAACCAGAAGAGCGGGCTGACCGCGAGCAGCGTGGCCGCCGACAGCGCGGTGGCCCGGTCGTAGATCGTCCGCGCGACGTAGTAGACGACGAAGGTGGTGAGGCCGCTGAACGCCACGGCCAGGACCACGTAGGCGGCGGTAGGATCATCGAGCCAGGCGTTGGCGAGGCGGCCGAGCGCGACGTAGAGGATGTACCCGGGCGGATGCGGCTGGTGCTTGGCGACGTCGTATTCGTGCAGGGCGAGGGCGAACTGCACCGCGTCCCAGTTGTAGAGCATGCGGGCGCGATACGGCAGGCGCGAGAGGACGGTCAGCAGCGAGAGCACGACCGCACAGACGACGTCCCAGCGGTCGGGCTTGCGGTCCATGGTGGGCGTGACGAGAGTATACCGCTGGAACGGGCGCGCGACGGGGCTAGGACTTCTTCTCTTCTTCCTTCTTCGCCGCGACGGTCGTGTCCTCGGATTTCACCTCGTTCACGCCCTTCTTGAACTCCTTGACGCTCGATCCGAGCGAGCGCGCCAACTCGGGCAGCCGGTTGGCACCGAACAGGATCAGCACGATGACCAGAATGATCAGAAGTTCCTGGTAGCCCAGACCAAACATGCGGCCCTCCTCGCGTCGTCCCTCACCTTAGCGCGCAGTCACGCCCCCCGCAAGACCCGGCGCTCCCCCACCCGCTGGGTCACGCGGCGGCCGTCGAAGTACTCCAGGAGCGGGATGGCGTACTTCCGGGAGATGCCGAGCAGGTCCTTGATGTCGGCGGGGCCGATCTCCTTGCGGTCACGGAGGAGGGCCACCAGCTTGTCCTGGATGCTCTCGAGCGCGCGAGCATGGAAGAAGAGCGACTCCTTCACGCGAACGAGCTTCTTGGCGTCGGTCAGGACCTGGAAGAGCTCGTGCTCTTCATCGCCGGTGATCCCGGCCCGGGCCAGCGCCTCTTCCGGGCTGGGTGGGGTCGCCTCCATCTTGAGGAATTCCAGCTCGATCACGTCGACGACGCGCTGCTGAGCGGGATCGAGTCGCACGGCATGGTCGGCGCGACGCACCTTGTCGCGATCGATCCGCACCACGCCGTCGGCATCGAGCGACGTCAGGAGATGGCCGAAGACGCGCTCGTCGGCCGCGCCGGCGCGCCCCCGTAGCTCCTCACGCGACATCCCGGGCCGAAGCGGATGAGCGCGATGGAACTCGTCCAGCACGGCGAGCGCCCGGTCCCGCAGCCGATCGTAACTCTCCGGGTGCACGAACCAGTCGCGCTCGACCGCCAGCACGTGTTTGTCCCGCGCCAGCGCGTCGACGATCTCGCGCAGCCGCGCGGGGCCGTACGGGACCCGTCCGGCCAGCGCGCCCGTGCGCATGCCGGACAGGCCGGCATGCCGGACGTGCTCTTCGACCACGGCCTCCGGGCTCCCCGTCTCGAGCAGACCGAGATGGGCGAGCAACGGGGGCGCCTTACGCTTGAAGCGCGGAGGCGCGATGTCGAGCAGGGTGCCGCCGCCGATGGTGACGACGGGCGAGTAGGAGCGGATTACGAAGCGATCACCCGGCAGCGCCACCACCGGCGCCTCGAGCCGTAGCCGCGTGAAGGTCCGCTCCCCGGGCTCGAGCTGCTGGCCTTCCAAGAGCAGCACGCGCGCCATGACTTCGCTCGTGCCGACGTGGAAGCGCACGCGATCGCGCGTCTTGAGCGGTCGCGGCGCGTCGGCGAGAAGCTCCAGGGTGCCGTCCACGAGCGTCGACGGCACCAGGGTTTCCGCGAGACCGACGACGTCGCCGCGGTCGATCGCCACGCGCTCGAGGTTCTGGAGATTGATGGCCGTGCGCTGGCCGGCGACCGCCTCGGTCACGCCGTGGCCGTGGGTCTGGAGCCCGCGAATCTTCGCCCGGATGCCCTTGGGATAGATCTCGACCCGATCGTCGACGGCGAGGCGGCCGGCCAGCAGCGTCCCGGTCACGACGGTCCCGAACCCCTTCACCGTGAACACGCGGTCGGTCGGCAGCCGCGGGAGCTGGTCGGTCGCGCGCGCCGGAGCGGTGGCGGCGATGCGCCCGAGCGCGGCGCGGAGGTCGTCGAGTCCGGCGCCGGTCTTGGCCGAGACCGGGACCACGGGGGCGTTCTCGAGGAACGTTCCCCGCAGGAGCGAGGCCGCGTCGTCCTTCACGAGCTCGAGCCAGTCGGGCTCCACCAGATCGGCCTTGGTGAGCGCGACGATTCCCCTCCGAATGTGGAGGAGCGCGCAGATGGCCAGATGCTCTCGCGTCTGCGGCATCACGCCTTCGTCGGCCGCGATCACCAGCAGGGCGAGGTCGATGCCGCCCACACCGGCCAGCATGTTCTTGACGAAGCGTTCGTGGCCGGGAACGTCGACGATCTCGATGGAGAGGCCGTTGGCCTCCTCGAGGAAAGCGAATCCCAGATCGATGGTGATTCCCCGCGCCTTCTCCTCGGGCAGGCGATCGGTGTCGATCCCCGTGAGGGCCTTGACGAGCGACGTCTTGCCGTGGTCGATGTGGCCAGCGGTACCGACCACGACGTGGCGGTTCACGCGCCGCTCCCGCGCACGGCGGCGACGACGGCGGCCGCGAGCGCCGCCACCTGTCCGGGCAACACCGTCCGGCAGTCGAGCAGGAGCGTGTCGTCCGCGATGCGACCGATCACGGCGGGATCGCCGCGCCGGAGCGCCGCGTCGAGCTCGCGCACTTGCGGCCCCGGCCCGAACGCGACGGCCGCCGTCGGAAGCTCCACGGTCGGCAGCGCCCCGCCGCCGACCTGAGAGACATCGTCGACCACCCGTGCCGAGAGCGTCTTGGCCACCGGCAGCTCGAGGCGCGCCAGGACACGCCGCGCGCGGGCGCGCACCGACGGCAACGGCTCGGTGAGCATCCGGAGCGTGGGCACGGTGTCGCGCGCGGTGCCGGCATCGTAAGCGTAAAGCGTCGCCTCCAGCGCCGCGATGGTCAGCTTGTCGATGCGGAGTGCGCGGTTCAGCGGGTTCTTCTTGAGCTTAGCCACGATCGCACTCGCGCCGACGAGGATGCCGGCCTGGGGTCCACCGAGGAGCTTGTCGCCGGAGAACGACACGAGGTCGACGCCCGCCGCCACGACTTCCGGCACCGTCGGCTCGTAGGGAAAGCCGTCGGCGCGGAGATCGATCAGCGAACCGGACCCGAGGTCCTCCATGACCGGAACGCCGCGCTCGCGGCCCAGATCGACCAGAGCGCGCGACGGCACGTCGGCAGTGAAACCGACGATCCGATAATTCGACGGATGAACCTTCAGGACGAGGGCGGTGGCGGGGCCGATCGCTTCCGCGTAGTCGCGCAGGTGCGTCCGGTTCGTCGCGCCGACCTCACGGAGCACCGCTCCGCTCCGGCGCATGATGTCAGGAATTCGGAACTCGCCGCCGATCTCGATGAGCTCGCCGCGCGACACGATGACTTCCTTGCCGTGGGCCAGCGTCTCGAGGGCCAGCAGCACGGCGGCGGCATTGTTGTTCACCACCACCGCATCCTCGGCGCCGGTGAGCCGGCGAAGGAGCGCCGCGACGTGGCTGTAGCGCGAGCCGCGCTCCTTGGTGGCGAGGTCCAGCTCCAGATTCGAGTAAGCATCGGCCACCAGCCCGACCCGCTCCCGCGCGAGCGGGCTGAGGAGGGCGCGGCCGAGGTTCGTGTGAAGCACCACCCCCGTCGCGTTGATGATGGGGCGCAGCGAGAACACCCCCGCCTGCGCGAGCGATTTCGCGACGCGCGCGACGATCGTATCGGCGTTCGCCGGCGTTCGAGATTCTGCCCGCGCCCGCCGGCGCTCCTCGTCGAGCGCGGCGCGCACGGCCTCGGTCAGCCGGGCGTGAGGGATCGCGTGCGCTTCAGGTCGTTCGGCGAGCAGCCGGAGGACCTGATCGACCGAGGGCAAACGGCGGAGCGCGGCGGAAGCATCACCGCTCACTGAGGTTCGCCTCCACCTTTTCCCGCACGCGGGCGACCACTTCCTGCGCCTCTCGGCGCCAGGCCCCGGCCGGCCATCGCACGTCCATGGCGCGCCCGGCCCGGCGCACGGCATCTTCCGTGAGCCCGGCCCAGAGCTCCTCGAGATCGGCACGAGACAGACGTTGGCCGCGCAGCGCGCGCGTCCACTCCTCCGCGAGCGCCTCGACGAGGCGGTCGCGCTCGGCAGCGAGACGGCGGGCCTTGCGGACGAGCTCGGCGAGCCGGGGCGCCATCCTACTCCTTGACGAACTCCTGCACGGCGTCGAACAGGTTGGCTTCGAAGCGGCCGGTCGAGGCGCACGCATAGACGGGGCTCGGCTTGAGCTTGCCCGAGGAGCCCTTGCGCGCGGCCTGCGTGCGCATCTTGGAGTTGATGAGCACGCGGGTCTCCGCGCCGTTTTCTTCGAGAAAGAGCGTGAAGGAGACGAGCGCCTCGCCCTCGATGCGGTCATCACCGATCCGGCCACAGTCGGCGTAGTGTCCGACCGTCGTCACGAACTCGTCCGACGCGATCACCCCCGAGTCGCGCGCGATGGCGCGCAACGGCACGTTCTCCCTGGCCAGCGCGCGGATGATGGCGCGCCACGTCTTGGCGTAGGCGGCCGAGACTTCGGCGCGAAAGGGCGGCGGCGCCAGGGGCGTCACCGGCGCCCGGGCGCAGCCGGCCATCGCGAGCAGCGCGGCGCCGACGGCGACACTACCTCTTATGATGGTCGATGCCACGGTAGGACTCGATGAAGCGGACGACGCGCTTCTCGTCGAGGTCCGGCATGGTCTCGATGCGGGTCCACGCGGTCAGCGCGATCCGGGTCTTCATCGAGGGATAGGGCGCGAGGATCACGAACTTGTCGTACTTCTTGACGACCGCCTGCAACCTGCTCACGACGTCGGGGCAGTCGCAGCTGTATTGCACCACCACCCCGCCGTCCTCGAGGTTGTGGACCTGCAGCTCGGGCGGGATCGGTCGATTGTGGATGCCCCAGGGCGCGATGTACGGCAGGTGGGGGCCCGACGTCGGCGGATCCGAGTTGTAGGGCTCGTGCGGATCACCCTCCCGCGAAATGTGGAGGTTGCCCTGGTCCGGCATCTTCAGGCCAGGCAGATCGGCCTGGGCGCGGTACGCGAAATAGCCGACCACGGCCGCCACCACGAGAGCGGCGACCGCTCCCAGCGGCATCCACGCCCGGCGCGCGCGGCGCGCCGGACGTTTCTTCATCTCACGCTTGTCTTGCTTGGCCATCACGCTCGCTCGGGGGCTGGCGGAAGCGTGTGGGAGTCGAACCCACCTCCAGCTTGTCTAGAGCCGGACACCGGATTTGAAGTCCGGGAGGTCCACCGGGTTCCTTGACGCTTCCAAGGCCTTCCGAGTGTACCACCGGGCTTCGCGGACCCGTACGCGGCGGCGCGTCAGCGTCAGCAGCGACTAGGCGCGCCCGCCGGCAAGGGGCGGGAAGAACGTCACCTGATCGTCGGGACGGAGACGGTGGTCGGGTTCGACCTCCTCGCCGTTGACGAGGACGACACGCGGCAAGTCGGGCGGGATCCCGAGCCGAGACGCGAGGTCGGCGACGGTGGCGTCATCCGGAAGATCGACCCGGGCACGACCGCGGCTATCGTGTTCGGGGGGAAGGTACGGCGTCAGCGTTGCGAAGAGCTCGACTTCGACGGTCACCTACCCGGCAATGACGCGGAGCCGTCAGCGGTGAGCCGGGTCCCAGCGACGCGGAGATGGTCGCCGGCGCGAATGAAGTCGCTCTCGTTGAGCTTATTCCAGCGCCGCAGGTCGGCCACCGAAACGCCGTACCGCTTGGCGATCCCGCTAACCGTGTCCCGCGGTTTGACGACGTGGACGTCACCCGCGCCCGCTTTGGCGCCGTTGGCGCCATGTGCTCCGTTTCGGCCTGGGGCCTTGGCCACGACCGTGGGCTTCGGCGGCGGAGCCAGGGCAATGAGCACGGCTTCACGGCTCGACGCCGGAATCCGGAGGTCATAGGGATCGTGCGGCGGCGTCACCGCGCGGACGAGAACGGGGTTGAGGTCGCGAAGCGCCTCGACGGGCACGCTCGCGGCGACTGCGAGCTTCTGAAGACTCGTCGACGGTGGAACCCGCACGGTCTCGATGCGCGCGCGGCCGGGCTCGGTCACTTCGAAGCCGTACCGCTCTGGCTCTCTGCCGATCATGGTCGCGGCCTGGATCTGCGGAACGAACTCCTTGGTTTCGGTCTTGAGGAAGGCGCTGCGCGCCAGGGCCCAAAAATCGGTGGAGCCCACCCCCTTGATGGCGCGAATGACCCTCATTTCCCCCGCGTTGTAGGCCGCCTGGGCCAGATGCCAGGACCCGAACTGGACGTAGAGATCACGCAGATAGGCGACCGCGGCCAGCGTCGACTTCTCGGGATCCAGCCGCTCGTCGACCCACTGATCCACGCGGAGGCCGTAACGCCGCGCCGTGCCCGCCATGAACTGCCACATGCCCTTGGCGCCGGCACGGGACACGGCCAGCGGGTTGAATCCGCTCTCGATCATCGCCACGAACGCGAGTTCCTCCGGCATCTCGTGGCGACGAAGCACGTCGCGGATCATGCTCAGGTACCGCCCCGACCGCGTGAACCACATGTCGACGACTTCACGGCGGGCGCCGGTGAAGCGATCGACGAAGTACTGCACCTGGGAATTGAGGACCTGGGGGTAAGGTAAGAAGCGGGACGTCCGCGGCGCCGGCACGCGCGAATTCTCGGCGAATGCAGCCGCCCACGGATCGAAAGGAATATCGACGACCTCGATGCCTTGGGGCTTGGGCGGCGGCGCGGCTTCAGCGAGCGGGACGGCAGCAGCGGCAGGCGGCGTGGCCCCGGAACCCATGTCCTCGATAGGGCGTTCCGCCAATAGATCGAGTGGTCCAAGGTCGATCTGCTGAGGCGGAACGGCATGCTCGAGGAGATCAGCGGATATGGGAAGCGGCTCGGCTGCACAGGGCGCGACGGCGCCCGATGCGAAAAGCACCAAGAAAGCGACGGATCGCCGGAGAAAACGGGCTTGAATGGCCATGGAGCGTGTATTCCCGCTAAATGCATACCACGTCGGTTGGCCAGGGGTCAACGAAGCTTGACAGGACCCATCGACGACACTAAAGTAAATGTGGCTTTCGGGTATATTTCTCGGCCACTTAGGAAGGAGGAACAGCCCAGGCCCTACCACCATACCCGGCCCTCACCTGGACCAATCTACTTCAGACACCATCGTGGAGGATTTTTACCCGTGAAGAGACTCATCGCGCTTGCAATGGGAGTAGCGTTCATCACCGGTATCGTCGGCTTCGCTGCTGCCCAAACCAGCACCACGCCGCCGGCCACCGAGAAGAAGGCCGGCGACGCGAAGTCCGGTGACATGAAGAAGATGGCGAAGAAGAACGCCAGCGGCACGGTGAAGTCGGCGTCGGCCGACAGCATCACGGTCGCGGGCAAGGACAAGGGCAAGGACGCGGAGTGGACGTTCGGCGTCGACCCCAAGACCACCATCAAAAAGGCTGGCAAGTCGATCACCCCGGCCGACGTGAAGGCCGGCGACTCGGTGTCCGTTCAGTACATGGAGCATGACGGCAAGCCAGTCGCGTCGAACGTGACCGTGAAGGCTCCCCCGGCTGCGAAGAAGGCGGACGACAAGGCGGCGGCAAAGCCCGCCGAGAAGAAGTAAACTCGCTCTCGCACTCACGACGAGCGACGGGCGCCGGGGGATCCCTCCGGCGCCCGTCATTTTCACCCACTACCGTCGCCGGGCCGTTCAACTCGGCGGCCGGCGCTCCTCGGCCGGCCGCGTCCGCCATCGGTTGTGCATCCAGAACCACTGCTCCGGCGCACGACGGATTGCGGCCTCCACCCGAGCCGTGCAGAGAGCGGTGAGCTCGCGCACCGCCCCTTCGCGGTCAGACCCCACCGGGGGGACGAGTGCGGGCTCGATGCCGATGCGGTGGCGGCCATCCGCCTCCCGCCGGATGAAGACCGGCACCACGGGCGCACCCGTACGCAGCGCGAGCACTGCCACGCTGCGCGATGTGCTGGCAGGAACGCCGAAGAATGGGACGAAGACCGCCTCGTCACGCGCGGCGTTCTGATCGAGCAGGATCCCCACCAGGCGGCCACGCCGTAGCGCCGTCAGCACCGGCCGTAGCGCCTGGCGCTTGTCGACGAGTTCGACCCCCGTCTTTTCGCGCAGCCGCCGGGCCAGAAGGTCGAGCCAACCGGAATCGAGCGGACGCGCCACCACCGCGAGCGAGTAGTTCGTGAGGCGGTGGCCCGCGCTCAAGAGCTCCCAATTCCCGAGATGCCCGGTCAACAGGAGCGCCCGGCCGTGCGCCTCCATCACGCTCTTGAGCGAATCGACCCCATCGATGTCGATCCGGGCCAGGGTCCACGCGAGCGGCCGCGCCAGCGCCGCGCAGAGCTCCATCGCCATGAGACCGAGGTGCTGGCAGGCCCCGCGTGCGAGGCGGCGGCGGGCACGGGAATCGAGCTCGGGGAAGGCGGTGCCGAGGTTGCGCAGCGCGAGACGACGGCGACCCGGCAGGGCGACGAAGAGCAGGTCGCCGAGGCGGCGACCCAGCCACGCCGCCAGGGCCGGCGGCAGCCTCCCGAGGGCCGTCACCAGGCCGGTGCCGATCAGACCGACTGCTTCCTCCGCTCCCGCACGATCTCGACCACGATCGGGAGGACGGATAGCACGATCACCACCGCCACCACAATGTGGATGCGCGAGTTGATGTTGGGGATCACCTGTCCGAGCACATAGCCGGTGAGCACCATGCCGACGACCCAGCCGGTGCCGCCGAAGATGTTATAGGCGAGGAAGCGCCGATAGTTCATCTGGCCAACGCCTGCCACCACGGGGGCAAAGGTCCTGACGATGGGGACGAAGCGGGCGATCACGATGGTCTTCGCTCCGTGACGCTCGTAAAAGATCCGCGTTCGTTCGATGTGCTTCGGGTTGAACAGCAGTGATTTCTCTCGGGTGAACAGACGCGGCCCCAGGCGAGCGCCGATGGCGTACCCCACGCTGTCACCGATGATGGCGGCGGCCGAGAGCAGGGGGATGAGCACCCACGGGTCGAGGGCGCCGGTGGCCGCCACCAGTCCGGCCGTGATCAGCAGCGAATCGCCGGGCAGAAAGCACCCGACGAGCAATCCCGTTTCCGTGAACACGATGGCCACGAGGATGACGTAGCCGCCCCAGCGGATCAGCGCGTCGAGGGAGTACGCCCCCGTCGCGAGATCGTAGACGAGCTCCACGCGCCCGCTACTTCCCCCGCGCCACCGCGCCGATGGCACCGCTCGCGGCCGCGGCCGGCGCCGCCACGCGGATCCGCATGCTGTAGAACGACCGCCATACAAATACCATCGAGACCGCCAGGAACACCACGGCCAGGAACCGACTGAAGCCGGCACCACGGCTAGCCGTCAGCGTGACGGCAAGCTCCACGGCGAGCAGGCCGAACAGCGTCGTGAACTTGATGACGGGGTTCATCGCCACCGACGACGTGTCCTTGAACGGGTCGCCCACGGTGTCGCCCACCACGCAGGCGGCATGGAGCGGGCTGCCCTTCTCCTTCAGCTCGACCTCGACGATCTTCTTGGCGTTGTCCCAGGCGCCGCCGGCGTTCGCCATGAAGATGGCCTGGTAGAGCCCGAACAGGGCGATGGAGATGAGGTAGCCGATGAAGAAGTACGGCTCCACGAACGCGAAGGCCAGCGTCGAGAAGAACACGGTCAAGAAGATGTTGAACATCCCCTTCTGGGCATACTGCGTGCAGATCTCGACGACCTTCTTGCTGTCGGTCACCGACGCCTTGGTCGTCCCCTCCAGCCGGATGTTGGCCTTGATGAACTCGACGGCCCGGTAGGCGCCCGTGCTCACGGCCTGGGTGGCGGCACCCGTGAACCAGTAGATGACGGCGCCGCCGGTGATGAGCCCGAGCAGGAAGGGCGGATGCAGGAGCGAAAGGGATTCGAGATTTTGGGTCAGACCGTTCGTGAGCACCATAATGATGGAGAAGATCAAGGTGGTGGCCCCCACCACGGCGGTGCCGATGAGCACCGGCTTGGCGGTCGCCTTGAACGTGTTGCCGGCGCCGTCGTTTTCCTCGAGCAACTGCTTGGCCGCGTCGAACTTGACGTCGAAGCCGTACTCCCGCCGGATCTCCTGGGCCACGTTGGGGATCTGCTCGATCAGGGACAGCTCGAACACCGACTGGGCGTTGTCCGTGACGGGCCCGTAGGAATCGACGGCGATCGTCACGGGCCCCATGCCGAGGAACCCGAAGGCGACGAGCCCGAACGCGAACACGGCGGGCGCGATCATGAGGGCGCCGAGGCCCATTGTGCTCACGCCGTACGCCGAGGCCATGAGGGCCACGATCACCATCCCGAGCCAGTAGGCGCTGAAGTTACCCGCCACGAACCCGGACAGGATGTTCAGAGAAGCGCCACCCTCGCGCGCCGCCGTCACGACTTCACGCACGTGGCCAGACTCGGTGGAGGTGAACACCTTGACCAGCTCCGGAATGATGGCGCCGGCGAGCGTGCCGCAGGTGATGACGGTGGAGAGCTTCCACCAGAGGCTGCCATCGCCGAGGTCACGGATCAGCGCGTACGACGCCACGTAGGTGATGACCACGGAAACCACCGAGGTCAGCCACACGAGCGAGGTGAGCGGCGCCTCGAAGTTCATGCGGGTGGCGCTGGCGTATCGGGCACGGGCGATGGTCTCGTTGATCCAGTACGACACCCCGCTCGCCACGATCATCAGCACGCGCATCAGGAAGATCCAGACGAGGAGCTGGACCTGGACGGTGGGGCTCTTCACGGCGAGAAGGATGAACGAGATCAGGGCCACGCCGGTGACGCCGTAGGTCTCGAAGCCGTCCGCGCTCGGGCCGACGGAGTCGCCCGCGTTGTCCCCCGTGCAGTCGGCGATGACGCCGGGATTGCGGGCGTCGTCCTCCTTGATGTTGAAGACGATCTTCATGAGGTCCGACCCGATGTCGGCGATCTTGGTGAAGATGCCGCCCGCGATGCGCAACGCCGCCGCGCCCAACGACTCGCCGATGGCGAAACCGATGAAGCAGGGGCCCGCGTAGTCGCCGGGGATAAAGAGCAGGATGCAGAGCATCAGGAACAGTTCCACGCTGATGAGGAGCATCCCGATGCTCATGCCGGCCTTGATCGGGATCGCGTACACGGGGTACGGCTGGCCCTTGAGGCTCGCGAAGGCCGTGCGCGAGTTGGCGAAGGTGTTGATACGGATGCCGAACCAGGCCACGCCGTAGCTGCCGGCGATGCCGATCAGGCTGAAGAGCAAGATGATCAAGACCCGTGACGCCTCGAAGTGCAGCAGAACTCCGAAGTACAGGACGATGATGATGCCGATGAAGGCCTCGAGGATCAGGATGAACTTGCCCTGGGTGATCAGATACGTCTTGCAGGTCTCGTAGATGAGCTCGGAGATCTCGCGCATCGAGGAATGCACGGGCAGGCGCTTGAGCTGGCCGTAGATCACGAGGCCGAATACCAGCCCGAGCGCGGACACGACGAGCCCCAGCATCAGCAGCGGTCGGCCCCCGACGCCCAGGAACTGAACCTGCGAAAGGTCAGGGATCTTGAGGTTGGCCTCACCACCGCCCGCGTGCGGCGCCATTCCGGCCGGTGGCGTGGTGGGGACTTGCGCGAGCGCCGGAATCGCGATGGCCTCGACAGCCAGGATCATCACGAGGATCATCAGCGCGGGACGCAGCGCCCCGGCGGAGCGATACCTCCAGGAGGACGCACTCGTGCGAGATTGGCTCATACTTCAATGGCTCCTTGCGTGAGAACTTCCGACTGGTTCGTGCGCAACGTGCCCGCGACGGACGACGCCACTCTACGCGACGCCTCCGCCAAGTGTCAATTGGAAACCGGCCGGCGACGCCGTTGAAGTAGTTGAGTTGACACGCTTTGTTGGCAATGAGTACGATCGCGCCGTCATGCTCGAGCGCTCACCCGATGATGGCTCGTGCGTCCCCGACCGCTCCCCGGTGACCACGGTCACGTCGTCGCGGCGTGCCCTGCGCCACGTGCCGGCGCCGGCATCCCTGGTCGGGCAACCCGCACCGTCCTTTCTGCTCCCTCACGTGCCGGCTGGTCGACCTGGGCTACTGGCTCGACGAGGGCTATCGCATCCCCGGGCCGGAGCGCTCGAATGACGGCTAGACCGACGCGCACGATTGTCTGTCCATCGTGCGGTCGGCTCACCACCGCCGACGCCGCCGAGTGTCTCATCTGCGGCCGGCGTCGCCCCGGAATGTTCGGCACGCTGTTCCGGCACGTGTTCCGCAGCGGCGACGTCACCGGCGCCATCACCCTCGCCTGCATCGCCTTCTACGTCGTGAGTCTCGTATTCGATCTTTCGGCCGCGCTGAGACCGCGGGGACCGTTCGATGTCTTCTCTCCTAGTCACAACGCGCTGCAGGCGCTCGGGATGACCGGCGCGTTCGCATGGCGGTCGGGCCACTGGTGGACGCTGCTCACTGCGATCTACCTTCACGGCAACCTCCTTCACATCCTGTTCAACGTGCTGTGGATCCGGCAGCTCGGCCCCGCCGTGGAGGAGATCTACGGTCCGGCGCGCTTTTTCATGATCTTCACCGTGTCGGGCGTAGCCGGATTCGTGGTCTCGAACGCGCTCGGGATCCCGTTCACGGTGGGCGCGTCCGGGGCAATCTTTGGCCTGCTCGGCGCGATGGTGGCTTTCGGTCGAAAGCGCGGTGGCGTGTTCGGTAGTCTCGTGCTCCGTCAGTACGGTCAGTGGGCGTTGCTGCTGTTCGTGCTCGGCTTCTTCATGTCCGGCGTGAACAACATCGCTCACGCGGGCGGATTCGTGGGCGGTCTCGGCACCGGGCTCGTCCTCTCGCTCGCTGAACACCGGTCAGAGACGGCGTTCGATCAGCTCCTTGCCGCCGCGCTGGCTGTCCTCACCGTGATCGCCTTCGCTCTCTCGCTCTGGACCGCCTTCGTTGGCTGAACACGACTGCCGCTGAACACAAAAGCGCCCGGAGTCTTTTGAAACCCCGGGCGCTTTTCTCATTTACCCCGGCAGCGACCTACTCTCCCACGCCGTTACCAGCGCAGTACCATCGGCCCTGGAGGGCTTAACTTCCGTGTTCGGGATGGGAACGGGTGTGGCCCCTCCGGTATCGCCACCGGGAATTGTTTTCGAACACGGAGATCCTCGAGCGTAGCCAGGCGACGCTCTCGAGCGGTAGGGATATTAGTGGTCAAGCCGCACGGGCGATTAGTACCGGTCAGCTGAACGCGTTACCGCGCTTACACCTCCGGCCTATCAACCTGGTGATCTACCAGGGCCCTTC
>JBGPXN010000135.1:0-12510 GCA_041492755.1 Methylomirabilia bacterium
GATCGCGCGCGCGGCCAGGTCCCAGCGCGCCGACGTCATCGTGATGGGCACGCACGGCCGAACGGGCTTCACGCGTCTGCTCCTGGGCAGCGTGGCCGAGCGCGTAGTCGGTACCGCGCCGTGCCCCGTCCTCACCGTGCGGAGCCGCTGAGCGGTCACCGCGATGACCACGTCCGCTCCGCTCGACGCGGCTGCGCTCGCCCCGTACCTGGCGCGCGTGTTCGGCCACCCCGTCGAGATCCGCGCGCTGCGGTCCCTCGGTTCCGCGGCCGGCGTGGAGGATCCGAAGGGGTTCGGTTATGGCGTGCCGTTCGAGGTGGAGTGCGTGGTGGACGGCGCCGCGCGCGCGTTCGTCGTGTCGCGCACCAGGCCCGCGCAGGGCTTCGGCCACGACTATCCGGCCGACCGCGCGTGGCAGGCCCTGTACGGACATCACGCCTACAACTCGTTCCCGCGGCACGCCCGGAGCATCGACGTCGGGATCGTGCGGGCGTCGGGCCGGCTCGATTCCGTGGCCGACGCCGCGGAGTTCTTCCAGCTCGTCGAGAAGGTCGACGGCGATCTCTACTGGCTGGACCTCGAACGGTTGCTGCGCGAGCCCGTTCGCGACCTCGACTGGGCGCGCGTCGACGGGCTGGCCCTGTTCCTGGCCGCGGCGCACCAGGCGAAACACGACGAGCCGACGCTCTACCAGCGCCGGATCCGCGAGCTCGTCGGGCACGGCGAGTGCCTCATGGGAATTCTCGACAGCTACCCGCATCCGTTTCCGCTCCTGCCGCCGGCGCAGTGCGAGGCCATCGAGCGCGACGCCGTGGCCTGGCGCTGGCGCCTGCGCGACCGCGCGCACCGGCTCTCGCGCGTGCACGGCGACTTCCATCCCTGGAATCTGCTGTTCCGGGACCTGACCGACTTCACCGCGCTCGACCGGAGCCGGGGCGAGTGGGGCGAGCCGGCCGACGACCTCTCGGCGCTCGGCGTGAACTACCTCTTCTATGCCCTGCGGGCGCAGGCGGCACCGGCGGCGCCCGGCGCGGCGGCGACGTTTCTGGCGATGTTCCGGCGCTTCCTGGACGGCTACCTCGTGGCGAGTGGGGACGACGAGCTGCGCGAAGTGCTGCCGCCGTTCCTGGCCTTCCGGGCGCTCGTGATCGCGCATCCGCGCTGGTATCCGGCGCTGGCGCCCGCCACGCGCTCCGCGCTCATCGCCCTGGCCCGCCGGTTGATGGCGAGCCGGACGTTCGACGCCGACATGCTCCCCGAGGTGGCGGAGGCCGCGGCATGAGCTGGGCGCTCTGGATCACCGGCCCACCCGCCAGCGGCAAGAGCACGATCGCGCGGGCCGTCGCCGAGGCGCTCGAGATCCGCGGCCACCACGCCGTCGTGCTGGAGCTGGACGCCATGCGCCGGGTGGTGACGCCGGAGCCGACCTACACCGACACCGAGCGCGATCGCGTCTATCGCGGCCTCGTCTGGGTTGCGACCGTGCTGACCAGCTGCGGCATTCCCGTGATCATCGACGCCACGGCGCACCGGCGCGCCTGGCGCGACCTCGCACGGTCCTCCATCTCGAGCTTCGCCGAGATCCAGCTGTCGTGCCCGCTGCCGGTCCTGCGCGAGCGCGAGCAGACCCGCCCCCTCGGTCATGCGCCCACCGGCATCTATGCCGCCGCCGAGAAGCCGGGCGCGACCGTGCCCGGCGTCAACGTTGCCTGGGAGCCGTCGCCCGCCGCCGAGGTCACCATCGACACGGCGACCGACGACGTGGCCGCCGCGGTCGAGCGCGTGCTGCCGGTCGCGCTCGCGCTGGCGGACGCGGCGCCCGTCCGCCCGCCGGCGTCGCCCGCGCGATGGGCGATCTGGATCACCGGACGTCCCGGCAGCGGCAAGACGACGCTGGCCTCGAGCGTCGCGGAGGCGCTCGCCGCGCGAGGGATCGCCGCGCGCATCCTGGACCTCGCCGAGGTGCGTGGCTTCGTGCACGCCACGGCATCGGCCGGCGGCGAGGAGCTGGCGCATCGCGTCCTCGTCTTCGCGGCCAAGACGCTCACGGACGCCGGCGTCCCGGTGATCATCGACGCCACCGCCCCGCGGCGCCTCTGGCGCCAGCTCGCGCGGGAGCTGATCGGCCACTTCGCCGAGGTCCAGCTCGTCTGTCCGCCCGAGGTGTGCGGCGATCGCGAGCGCGCCGTGCGCTGGAACCTGACCGTCTGCGCCGCCATGCCGCGGCCACGGACGAGGGGCGGCGATGGCCCGGACGTCGTCCTCGACTACGAGCCCGCCCTCAGCCCGGAGCTCACGATCTACACCGACGTCGAGGACGTGTGGCTCGCCGGCGATGCAATCTTGCGGCTTGCCGAGCGCTTGCATCGGCACGCGATCGCGGCGCGGGTGGCGTAGCCATGGACCACACCACCCCGGCCGACGCAAGGTGCAAGGCCAGGGCCCACACCATCCTGGTCGTGGACGACGAGGCGGACTTCGTGGCCACCTATCGGCGGTTATTGGCGCGCCCCGGTTATCGTGTCATCGGGGCGGGAACGGTGCAGGAAGCCATCGCCCGTCTTCGAAGCGAATTGCCCAACCTCGTCGTTTCCGACCTGCGCCTGCCGGACGGGGACGGGCTCGAGATCGTCCGCGCGGCCCGGGCGCTTCCAACCCCACCGCCGGTGGTCGTGGTGACCGGGTTCGGCTCGGAGAAGAGCCGCCGGGACGCGGCGGCGGCCGGAGCCACCGCGTACGTGACCAAGCCGTTCTCCCTGCCCACGCTCATGAAGCTCACCGACGACCTGTTGCACGGCCCGTGCGGTATGCCGACGTGCTGACCGACGACGACCGTTCGGTCCCCTCCTGACCCCGCTCCGTCGGCGCGCGGCTACGCCGGCGGGCGCTTGCCCTTGACGATCAGCACGGGGCACGGCGCGTGCTGGAGCACGCGCTCGGACACGCTGCCGAGCAGGAGCCGGCCAATCGTCCCGAGGCCGCGAGCGCCGAGCACCACGAGGTCCACCCCCGGCTCCTCGGCGGCGGCCAGCACCTCGGCGGCCGCATGACCCTCGACCACGCTGCGTTCGACCTTCCCGGCCCGGACAAGCTGCGGCTCCGCGCGCGCGAGCATCCCGTCGAGCCGGGTCGTCTCGTCGGTCGCTCGCTCCGCCACCGGCGGGGGCCACGGCATCCCGAGCAACGCGGGCGCGCCGAGGGGAATCGGGGGCGGCTCCATCACGGCCAGCAGACGGACCGACACGTCGGGACCGAGCGGCAGCGAGCCGACGAACTGCAGTGCGGCCATCGAGTCCGGCGAGCCGTCGCAGGCGACCACCACCCGCCGCGGCGGCGCCGCTGCGCCGCGCACGACGGCCACCGGGCAGGACACGCCGTGGACGACCGCGGTCGAGACGCTTCCCATGAGGAACCGCCCGACCGCGCCGAGGCCGCGCGCCCCGACGACCACGAGGTCGGCCGGCCACTCCGCCGCTTCCTGCACGATCGTGCCGCGCGGCTCGCCTTCGCGCGTTCGCAGCTCCGCCGTCGCGCCACGGGCGGCCAGGACGGTGCCGGCGTCCACCGCGACCTGTCGCGCCCCTTCCAGCAGTCGCTGATTGAACTCACGCACGGTCGGGATGTCGAGGGCGGACGGCGGCAAGGACACCACGGTGAGGACGCGAATGACGGATCCGGGGGGCAGCGGCAAGTTCCGCACCCACTGGACCGCCTTGCCACCGTCGTCCGATCCGTCCGTTGCGATGAGTACGCGCATGGTGGTCTCTCCTTGAGCTTATGGTACCGGGCCGTGCTCTTCCCCGAGCAACAGCACGGTGGCCACGCCGAGGAGGAGCAGAAGGGGCGCACGGAACCCGGCAACGCCGGGGCGACGATCGAGCGCCGGAACGAGGTCCGCGAGACCGATGTAGAGGAAGCCGGCCGCCGCAACGGCCAGCGCGTAGGGCACGACTTGAACGGCGGGCTCGAAGGCGACGTAGGCCAGGAGCGCGCCGGGAATGGCGACGCTCGCCGAGACCGCGTTCCACCAGAGGGCGCGCGCCGGGCTGAAGCCGCCGTCGACGAGGATCGCCATGTCCCCGAGCTCCTGGGGCAGCTCGTGCGCGACGACGGCCAGCGCGGCGACGACGCCCAGCGGGAGCGAAGCGAGGAAGGCGCTGGCGATGATGACGCCGTCGACGAAGTTGTGAAGCCCGTCGCTGACCAGGATCAGCGGCGCCGCCCCCCCGCGATGGGCGCCGTCCCGGCGACGGTCGGCAGGCCGGCTCCGCAGCGCCCACTCGACCAGGAAGAAGAGCACCAGGCCCCCCAGAACCCCGCGCAGCACCCCCGCCGGGGCCGCCGTCGCCAGCGCGTGCGGGAGCAGCTCGAGCAGCGCGGTGGCGAGCAGGATGCCGGTGGCGTAACAGAGCAGCGGGCCCATCGCGAGCCGGCGCCACGACTCGGGCAGACCGACGAAGACCGCGGCCGCCGCCACCGTGCCCACGCTGCCGAGCACGGTGGCCAGGAGGATCCAGAGCAGGGTCACGCGTGGATCTTACCCGGTGATCCGGCAACCGCGCACGCGCGCTCCGCCTCGGCCACGACCCCCACGCCGCGAACGAACGCATCGGGACTGAGCGAGATGCCGAGGTACACCATGGTGGCGCGGGCGCCACTCCGTCGTGAAGCCGACGAGCGGGCTCGAATCCGACGCCTCCACGGCCCGCTCGATATGCAGGCAGGCTGCCACGTCCAGCAGCCACAATCGGCCGGATTCGCTGGCGAGCCGCCGCCGTCGCACCGCGCACGCGTGCCGCAGTGAGGCGGCCGCGCCTCACCTGCCGTCGCGGCGCCACGGATAAACTCGCACGACCCGGCGGGCCTTTGCGGGACGGTCCCGATCTTGCTCATACCGTGACACCGTCCGAGATCAGGCACACGGGGGGCCCAATGAAGACGCGAGACGCGATGACGGCCGACGTGATTGCGGTGAGCCCGGATGAGTCCGTCGCCCGCGACGGCGTCGGACAAGCAGCTCGTCGAGACCATGCGTAGCCGGATGGCGGCCGAGCCATGGGTCCCGGGGGCCTTGCTCGTCGACGCCCGCAATGGGGTCATCGAGCTGTGGGGCCTGGTCTCGACCGACACGGAGCGCTCGGCGCTCGAAACGATGGCGCGCGCGATCCCCGGATGCCGGGGCGTGGAGAACCATCTCGCCGCGCGCAGCGACGCGCCCTATCACTACGGGCTGTGAGCTGGCGTGGGCTTCCGATGGTCGTGCGGTTGGCCGCCGTCGCCGCGACCATGACCCGTGGGATCGGGCGCCGGAACGCCGTGACATGCTGAGCCAGGATCAGGCTCGAGCCGGGCAGGACCTGCCCGCCTTCGCCGAGCAACGCGAGCGGATGGTCGAGCAGATCGCGGCGCGCGGCGTGCGGGATCCGGCCGTCCTCACGGCGATGCGAACGGTTCCCCGCGAGCGCTTCGTGCCCGAGTCCCTGGCGGACCGCGCCTACGACGACGGGCCATTGCCTATCGGCGAGGGCCAGACGATCTCGCAGCCGTACGTCGTCGCGGCGATGACCGAGGCCCTGCGGCTGCAGCCGCGTGACCGCGTGCTCGAGATCGGTACCGGCTCCGGCTACGCGGCGGCCGTCCTGGCATCGATCGTCGCGGAGGTCTACACGGTCGAGCGCGTGGCGAGCCTCGCCGAGGCCGCATGCCGGCGGCTGGCCGATCTCGGGTACGCGACCGTGCACGTCCGGCTCGGCGACGGCACGCTCGGTTGGGCCGAGCACGCCCCGTACGACGCCATCGTCGTCACGGCGGGGGGGCCGGACGTTCCGCAATCACTCCTCCGCCAGCTCACCCCCGACGGCCGGCTCGTCATGCCGGTCGGGCCAGGGCCGCGGTCGCAGCGGCTCGTCCGGATCGTCCGGACGCCCGATGACCGCTACGAGCGCGAAGACTTCGAGGACGTCGCCTTCGTCCCGCTCATCGGCGCCGAGGGCTGGCCACCGGAGGAGAGCTGGACCTGACCAGCCGGCCGGCGATCGCCATGGAGGCATTGCCGGGGCCGCCGGTCTCCAGGCGCCGGCTGGAAGTCGTCGAGCGCAAGGGCATCGGACACCCGGACACGATCTGCGATTCGCTGGTCGAAGCCGTCGCCGTCGCCCTCAACGCGATGTACCTCGAGCGGCTCGGCGCCGTCGCCCACTACAACATCGACAAGGCGTTGCTGATCGCCGGCCAGTGCCGAAAGGCGTTCGGCCGCGGGCAGGTCACGCAGCCGATGGAATTCGTGCTCGGCGATCGCGCCACGTTCGAGGTCGACGGCCGCCGGCTTCCCGTGGAGACGACCGTGCACGCGGCCGTCGATGACTGGCTCGCCGCGCACCTGCCCGGCGTCGGCGCGCACGTCGATTTCCGTACGCGCCTTGCGCTCGCCCCGGGCTCCGCCGAGCTGCGGAGCATCTTCGCGCCGGGCGCGCCCGAAGTTCTCTCCAACGACACGTCCGGCGCCTGCGGCTACGCGCCGCTCAGCCCGACGGAGGAGCTCGTGCTGAGCATCGAGCGCTTCCTGAACGGCCCCGGATTCAAGGCCCGTTTCCCCGACACCGGCCAGGACGTGAAGGTGTTCGGCGTGCGCGAGGACGACCGCCTCGCCCTGACCGTGGCCATGCCGCTGCTCGCGGTCGCCACGGGGTCCGAAGCCGCATACTTCGCGCGCAAGCAGGAGATCCTCGGCGCGGTGTCCGCCCATTTTTCCGCGGCACCGTTCGAGATCGAGTGGCGCCTGAACAACCTCGACGCTCCCGGCCGGGGCAGCGACGGTGTCTATCTCACCGTCACGGGCACCTCGGCCGAAGACGCGGATTCGGGCCAGGTCGGTCGCGGCAACCGCGCCAACGGCATCATCGCGTTCGCGCGGCCCACCGGCGGCGAAGCGGCGCCCGGCAAGAACGCGCTCGCCCACGCCGGGAAGGTCTACAGCGTGTTCAGCCACCATCTCGCGCGGCTCATCCACGCGCGCTGCCCCGAGCTGCACGAGGTGTACGTGAATCTCACCGGGCGAATCGGCGAGCCGGTGGATCGGCCCTGGACGGGCATCCAGCTCGTGCTCCCCGAAGGGATGGTCCTGTCGGACCGCGCGGCCGCCGTGCGGGACGTCGTGCAGGAGCAGCTCGCGCGTCTACCCCAGTTCCGCGCGGCGCTCGCCCGGGGCGAGTATCCCGTCTGTTGAGTGATCTGTACTTCGTAGCGATGTGGCAGCGGCTTCATCGATTCCTCCTCGCCTCGAGATACGTGACGCAGGCGTCCAGCGTCCCGAGCTTGGGGTAGTCGGCTTCGGGGACAATCAGCTCACCAGGCCGAGGAACGCATCCTCGGTGAGGGTCGGAACACCGAGCGTCCTGGCGCGGGCCAGCTTCGCCCCGGGCTCGGTGCCCACGACGACGTAGTCGGTCGTGCGCGAGACGCTCCCGGTGACGCGCCCGCCGCGCGCGCGGATCCGCTCCGCGGCGGCCTCGCGCGTCAGCGTGCTCAGCCCCCCGGTGAGCACGAACGTCGTCCCGGCGAGCGGCCCCGCCGCGATGCCCGCCCCCCGCTCGGAGCCCGCGGACGACTCGCGAAGTCGAGGGGCGCCACGGCCGTGCCGGGGCGCCTCCGAGCGTTTGGGGGGAGTGGGGGGCCATGTCGGGGCCCCCCACTCAATAACCATCACGCCGGCCGCGGCCAGCCGCCGGCACACCTCGCGGTTGCCCCGCTCGGCGAAGAACTTGACCACCGACTCCGCGATCGCGGGCCCGATGCCGGGAACGGCGGCCAGGGTCGCCGCGTCTGCGCCGGCAATGCGGTCGAGCCGCCGGAAGCGTTCCGCCAGCAGTCGCGCGCCGTGCGCGCCGACCAGGCGGATGCCGAGCGCGCTGAGCAAGCGAGCCAGGCCGCGCTTCTTCGACGCGGCGATGGCGTTCACGAGGTTGGCCGCCGCGCGCTCGGCGAACCCGGGCAGCCGCCGCGCCTGCTCGGCACGCAGGCGGTAGAGGTCGGCGAAGTCGCGGACGAGCCCGCGCTCGACCAGCGCCGCGATGGTGGCCGCGCCGAGATGCTCGATGTCCATGGCGCCCCGCGAGGCGAAATGGCGCAATCGCTCCTCGAGCTGCGCGGGGCAGCCGCTGTTCACGCAGCGCCAGTGGGCCTCGCCTTCCGGGCGCAGCGCCAGGCCACCGCAGGCGGGGCAGCGCCGGGGAAACCGGAAGGGCCGCGGGCCGCGCGGCCGCCGGGCGCGGATGACCTCGACCACGTACGGGATCACGTCGCCCGCGCGCTCGAGCCGCACGGTGTCGCCGGCGCGGATGTCCTTGCGGCGGATCTCGTCCTCGTTGTGCAGGCTGGCGCGCCGGATGGTCACGCCGCCCAGCGCGACGGGCTCGAGGTGGGCCACCGGCGTGAGCACGCCCGTCTTGCCGACCTGCACCTCGATCGCGCGCACCACCGTGGTCGCCTGCCGCGCGACGAACTTCAGCGCGATCGCCCAGCGCGGATGGTGGGTCGTGCTGCCGAGGCGGCGCTGCTGCGCGACGTCGTCGAGCTTCACGACGACCCCGTCGGCGTCGTACTCGAAGCCGGCGCGCGCGCGGCCGAGCCGCGCGCACCAGGCAAGCACGGCAGTGGTGTCCGTGAACCGCCGGTTGCGCGGGTTGACGCGGAAGCCCGCCACGCGCAGCGCGGCCAGCGCCCGCCACTGGCTCGGGAGCTCCGCCCCGCGCACGTGGCTCACGTGATAGGCGTAGAAGTCGAGCGGGCGCGACGCCGTCACTACCGGGTTTTTTTGCCGCAGCGACCCCGCGGCGGCGTTACGGGGATTGGCGAAGACCGCCTCCCCACGCGCCTCGAGCGCGCGGTTCAGGCGGGCGAACGCCGCGCGCGGCATGAAGACCTCGCCACGCACCTCGACCTCGGCGGCACGGCCCAGAGGGCCACGCAGCGCGGCCGGCACCGCCTTCAGCGTGCGGAGATTAGCGGTGACGTCCTCGCCCACGCGGCCGTCGCCACGGGTGGCGCCGCGCACGAACCGCCCGTGCTCGTAGAGGAGCGCCACGCCCAGGCCATCCACCTTCGGCTCGCAGACCCAGGCCACGCGTTGCCCACTCACGGCGCGGCGCACGCGCGCCTCCCAGGCCCGCACGTCCTCGGGCTTCGTCACGCTCTCGAGCGACAGCATGGCGGCGCGATGCTCGACGGGAGCGAAGGCCGGCACTGCGCGTCCGCCCGGCCGGCGCGTCGGGCTCTCCGGGAGGGCGAGGTCGGGGTACCGCGCCTCCAGCGCGGTCAGCTCCGCCTTGAGCGCGTCGTACTCCGCGTCCGAGATCTCCAAGCGCGCCTGCTCGTAGTAGCGGCGGTCGTGACGGCGGATCTCGCGCCGGAGCCAGGCCGCGCGCCGCGCCGCCGGAGGGGCGCCGGCGTCCCGCATCGCGCTCATCCCGCCCGCGACTCTCCGCGCGCGGCGTCGAGCCACGCGCGCAGCTTCCCCACGGGCCAGGTGTTGATCACGCCTGGCGCCTGGACCCAGCCCCGGCGCGCGGTCGCGACACCCAGCTCCATGTATGCCAGGTGGTCGAGCATGTGCGTGTCCGTCCCGATGGCGAGCAAGGTCCCGAGGTCGCGGGCGCGGCGCGCGTGCGTATCGCAGAGATCGAGGCGGTCGGGATAGCCGTTCACCTCCACCGCCTTGCCCTGGCGGCGGGCGACGCGCAGCACCTCGTCGAGGTCGACCTCGTAGGCCTCGCGCTCGCCGATGAGACGCCCGGTCGGATGGCCGAGGATGTGGACGTCCGGGTGGGCGAGCGCCGCGCAGAGGCGCCCGGTCATCTCGCGCTTCGTCTGCTTGAACCGCGTGTGGACCGCCGCCACCACGAGGTCGAGCTGGGCCAGCACGCGGTCAGGGTAGTCCAGGCGCCCGTCGGGGAGGATGTCGCACTCGGCCCCGGCGAGCACGGTGATGCGCGGATGCTTCTTCGCCACGCCCCGGATGCGGCGAAGGTGGGCCAGCATCTCGTCGGGGGTAAGCCCGCCGGCCACGCGGGTCGCCCGGCTGTGGTCGGTGACCGCGACGTACTCGTAGCCCCGCGCCGCGGCCGCCTGCACGAGCGCCTCGATCGAGTGGTGGCCGTCGGTCGCGTTGGTGTGGCAGTGCAGGTCGCCGCGCACGTCGTCGAGCGTGATCAGCCGTGGCAGCCGGCGCGCCTTCGCGGCCTCGACCTCGCCGCCGTCCTCGCGCAGCTCGGGCGGGATCCACGGCAAACCGACGGCGGCGTAGATCTCTTCCTCGGTTGCCCCCGCGACGCGCCGGCCGCTCTTCTCGCGGAAGACGCCGTACTCGTTGATCTTGAGACCGCGCTTCATGCCCATCTCGCGGATGCGGATGTTGTGCTGCTTGGAGCCGGTGAAGTACGCCAGCGCGGCGCCGAAGCACTCGGGCTCCACGACGCGCAGGTCGACACGGATGCCCTCGCGGTGGCGAATGGCCGCCCGGGTCGGCCCGCGCTCGAGGACCTCGGCGGCCTGGCGCAGCCCCGTGAACGCCTTCACGGCGGCGGCCGGCTCGGTCGAGGTCACGAGCAGGTCGATGTCGCCCACCGTCTCCTTCATCCGTCGCAGCGAGCCGGCCGGCGTGACGGTCTTCACGCCGCGCGCGCCCTCGAGCGCGCGCACCAGCTCGCGCGCGAGCGGCAGCGCGCGGCCGAGCGGCATCCGCTCCTCGCCGCCGCGCAGCAGCCGGATGCCGCGCAGGATGTTCTGCTCGGTTCGCGCCTGGATGCCGCGCAGGCCGCGGAGCTTGCCGGCGGCGGCGAGCTGCTCGAGGCGCGCCAGCCCGGTGACGCCCTCTTTGTCGTAGAGCAGCTTGGCCATCTTGGGCCCGATGCCCGGAACGTTCATCAGCTCCACGACCCCGCGGGGGACCGTGCGGCAGACCGCGTCGATCTCCTTGATGTGACCGGTGCGGAGGTATTCGGCGATCTTGCCGGCGAGATCGGCGCCGATGCCCGGCACGTCGTCGAGCCGCTCCTCGCGCGCCAGCACTTCGAGGTCCTCACTGAGCGATTCGAGATTGCGGGCCGCCCGGCGGTAGGCCCGGATGCGGAAGGGATTCTCTCCCTTGAGCTCGAGCACGTCCGCCATGCGCTCGAACAGGCGCGCGACCTCGTAGCTCTTCATGACCCCGGGCTTCGTCTGCACGGTGGATGCCGGACCCAGACGCCCCTATTTTCGGGCCCTTACCGTGGCTCCGCCGACGCCGTGGAGGCGAGGCGCGTGTGGGGCCAGCGCCCCAGTGGGGCACGCGCGCAACAGGCGCGGCCGGCGAGGCCGCGACGAGAATCGCGGGACGACACGGACTTGCGGTTGGCAGGCTGGCTGCAACGGCAAGCCCGCGTGGCCGACTTTTCCCCCAACGCGCTACGGGTGCTCGAGGCGCGCTATCTGCGCCGCGACGCGGCCCGCCAGGTCGCCGAGACGCCGACGGAACTGCTGCACCGGGTCGCCCGCGCCGTGTCGCAGGCCGAGCTGCTCCTCGGCACGGCCGCCGACGCCGATCGCTGGCAAGAGAGCTACCACGGCCTGCTCAGCTCGCTCGACTTCCTGCCCAACTCGCCGACCCTCATGAACGCGGGGACGCCGCTCGGCCAGCTCAGCGCGTGCTTCGTCCTGCCCGTGGAAGACTCGATCGAGGGCATCTTCGGCGCGCTGCGCGCGATGGCTCTCTTGCAGCGCGCGGGCGGCGGCACCGGCTTCGCGTTCTCGCGCCTGCGTCCGAAGGGCGACGTGGTCGTGTCCAGCGGTGGCGAGGCGTCGGGTCCCGTGTCGTTCATGCGGATCTTCGACTGCGCCACCGAGAACATCAAGCAGGGGGGGCGGCGGCGCGGGGCGAACATGGGCGCGCTGCGCGTCGATCATCCCGACATCCTCGAGTTCGTCGCGGCCAAGCGCATATCGGGCGCGTTCGCGAACTTCAATCTCTCGGTCGCGGTGACCGACCGCTTCATGGAGGCCGTGGCCAGCAGCGAGCACTACGAGCTGATCCATCCGTGCTCCCGGCGAGTGGCGGGCCGGCTCGACGCGCGGACCGTGTTCGACGCAATCGTGCAAGCGGCCTGGGAGACGGGCGACCCCGGCCTGCTCTATCTCGACGCGATCGCGCGAACGAACCCGACGCCCGCGCTCGGCGCGATCGAGACCACCAACCCCTGCGGCGAGGTTCCCCTGCTGCCGTGGGAGAGCTGCGTGCTCGGCTCGGTGAACCTGGCCAACATGGTGCGGATCGAGCACGACGAACCGCTCCTGGACTGGGATCGCCTGGCGCGCGCCGTCGAGACGGGCGTGCGCTTCCTGGACGACGTCATCGAGGTGAACCGCGCTCCCCTCCCCGAGATCGCGGCCGCCACGCGCGCGACCCGCAAGATCGGGCTGGGCGTCATGGGATTCGCCGAGTGCCTGCTCTTGCTCGGCGTGCCCTACGGCTCGGACGAC
>JBGPXN010000024.1:0-40482 GCA_041492755.1 Methylomirabilia bacterium
CGAGGAGTTGCTTGAGCGCGGCGAGCCCGGGATCGTCGCCGAGGAGCGCGTCCAGCAGCTCCCCGGCGCTCTCGGCCGGGAGCGCGTCCAGCCGTATCTGGCTGTAGGACGTCTTGCTGCCCCACGCGTGCTGGTACTCGGGCCGATAGTTCACGAGCAGCAACAGCCGCGCCGATCCCAGGCTCTCGATCAGGCCGTCGAGCAGCGCCTGAGTCTCGCCGTCGATCCAGTGGAGATCCTCGAAGATCAGGAGGAGGGGTTGCTCGCGCGCTTCCCGCAGCAGCAACCGCCTCACGGCGTCGAGCGTCTGCTGGCGGCGCTGAGCCGGGTCGAGCGTCTGCCACGAGGCATCATCCACTGGCACGTCGAGCAGGGCCAGCAGCGCCGGCAGCGTCGGCTCCAGTGCGCGGTCGAGCGTGAGCAGCTTGCCCGTCACCTTCTCGCGGATTTCGCGCAGGTCGTCCCGGTCCTGGATCTTGAAGTAGCCCTTGAGCAGGTCGATCACCGGCAAGTAGCTCGTCGCCTTGCCGTACGAGACCGAGGCGGCCTCGAGAACCAGCGAGCCCTGCATGCGATGCGAGTGGGTGAACTCATAGAGCAGGCGCGACTTACCCACCCCCGCCTCGCCGACGACCGCCGCCACCTGACCGTGACCGTTGCCCGCGAGCTGCTGGGCGCGGCGGAGCTGCTCCAGCTCGGGGTCGCGGCCGACGAAGCGGGTCAGCCCTCGCCGGGCGACCGCCTGAAGACGGGTGCGCGCCGGGCCGGTGCCCGTCACTTCGTAGACGTCCACGGGGTCGGCGAGCCCTTTCACCGGCACCGGACCGATCGCTTTCACGGCGACGTAGCCTTCCACCAGGGCCAGGGTCGACGGCGTCAGAAGGATGCTGCCCGGGCTCGCGAGCTGCTCCATCCGCGCCGCCAGATGCGTCGTCTGGCCCACCGCCGTGTAGTCCATGTGCAGGTCGCTGCCGATCGCGCGTACCACCACCTCGCCCGAGTTCAGGCCGACCCGGATCTGCACGTTCACGCCGTGGGCCCGGCGCGCGTCCTGCGCGTAGCGCGCGACCGAGTCCTGCATCCGCAGCGCCGCGTAGCACGCCCGCACCGCGTGGTCCTCGTGGGCGAGCGGCGCGCCGAAGAGGGCCATGATCCCGTCGCCCATCACCTGGTTCACCGTGCCCTCGTAGCGATGCACGGCCTCCATCATCCGCTCGAGCACCGGGTCCAGGATCTTGCGCGCTTCCTCGGGATCGCGGTCGGCGAGCAGCTCCATCGAGCCCTTCAGGTCGGCGAAGAGGACGGTGACCTGCTTGCGCTCGCCCTCGAGCGCGGCCTTCGAGGTGAGGATCTTCTCGGCGAGGTGCGTGGGGGTGTAGGACTGGGGGGAACCGAACGTCGGCGGTGCGGCGGCCTGGCTCAGCGGCGCGGCACACTGTCCGCAGAACCGATTCTCCGGGGAGTTGGCGGTCCCGCAGGCCGCGCAGACAGACGCCAGCGGGGCGGCGCACTGGCCACAGAATCGCATCCCGACGGGGTTCTCGTGCTGGCACCGAGGACACTTCACGCGTCGCCCTCCAGCGAGCCGAGCCGGTGAAAAAGTCAGCCGAGAGTAACTGCGCGCTCCAGACCGGTCAAGCGCGCACGACTGCACGTGGCCGCCGAGGGTGTCGAGCGGCGCATGGGGCAGTCCATTGACCTCTTGACCCTTCCAGCCTACGGAGTAGAGTTATTAACGTGGCATCGTAATGGAGGTGGGGAACCATGGCTGAGCCCGGACGCCAGTACGAGGTGATTAGCGTGTCCCTTCCCAGGGACCTGGTCGAGCGCGTCAACGAGATCGTCCCCAAAACGCGCCGGAGCCGGATCATCCGCGCCCTCTTGTCCTCGTTCGTCGAATCGGCGAGCCGGAGGCGGGTCGCCGAGGAGTACACGGCCTACTACGCGCGGCGCGCCCCCGCTGAGGTCGAGGGGGAACGGAGCTTGCTCGCCGAGTGGGAGATCAGCGACGCCGAGGTCTGGGCAATCCTCGAGCGAGAGGAATCCCGTGGCCGTCGCTCGACGCGGTGACATCGTGCTCGCGAACCTCGGCCCCACGGTCGGGGTGGAGATCCGGAAGACTCGGCCCGTCGTGGTCGTGTCCAACGATCACATCAATGAGCTGAGCCAGCTCGCCGTGGTGGTGCCGCTCACCAAGAACACCACGCACGTGTCCCCCAGCCACACCGTCATCCCCAAGGGCACGGCGGGCCTGAGCGTCGCCTCCAAGGTGTTGACGGAGCAGATCAAGGCCGTCGACAAGCGCCGCCTCGTGCGGCGCCTGGGTGCCCTGCCGGTGCATCTCCTGGCTCAGATCGATCGAGCTCTCAAGACGACGCTCGCGCTGCGGTGACGCTCCCCGCTGCCCGGGGGTGCCGTCAGGGTTGAATCAGGATTCCTCCGTATGCTAGATCGCCCGGCCGCTTGATTCGCGGGCGCGCCGGTCCTAATGTAGTGACGTCACTACCAACGGAGGCCGGGCATGCAGATGGGGCTGCGCGAGGCGAACCAGCACTTTTCGAAAGCGATCAAGGCACGCGTCAAGGATAGTCGCGAGTACTTGGACGCTCCTCGCCGTCGATGGCCGGGTGCTGGAACGGGCCGAGGCCGAGCTGAGCCGCGGCACTCCCCTCCGGACGCTCGACGCCGTCCACATCGCGACCGCCTTGACGTTCCAGGCAGACGCCGGGGTGCGCATGCCGTTCATCACCGGCGACCAACAGCAGCGCCGTGCCGGGCTCGCCCTCGGTCTCGACGTCGTCTTCGTCGACTAGGAGCGGTCGGAATGACGGAGGTCGAGGAGCGCACCGGGTGCCCCGGGGCGCTCCGAGCGCGGGGGGTATGGGGGGCCATGTCGGGGCCCCCTATCCCAGGGCCGCTCACTTGCTCCGGAGCTTCAGGTCCTCGTAGGGCGCGGAGAAGGCGTAGCCGGCAATGAGGCCGAGCCCCGACTCCTCCACTCTCGGCCCCACGCCGTTCAAGCCAGCACTCAGCCAGATCGGCGCGATGATCACCTTGTCGTGAATGAGCTGCTGGATGCGCTCGAGAGTCGCCCCGCGCCTCTTCTGATCCAGATCGCTCGCCTGCTCCCGGAAGAGCCCGTCGATGTCGGGATAGCTTCCGTAGACGTAGGTGCCGCCCGCGGCCACGAAGGCCTCGATCCGGGTGGCCGCGTTGCCGAAGGCACCGCTGGCGCCCTGGATAAGGCCCTTGTACTTCTTTTCGGAGTATCCCCTGAAGAACGCCGCGCGCTCGAGCGGCCGGAGCTTCGCTTGAATGCCCACCCGTCTCAGGTAGTTGATCGCGGGCTCGGCGACGTTGGTGAACGCGGCGTCGCAGGAGTAGTCGCCCGCGTCGAAGCCGTTGGGGTACCCGGCCTCGGCGAGGAGTTGCTTGGCCTTGGCGGGGTCGTAACCGTAGCCCGGTGGTTGCCAGTAGAACTCGAAGTTCCTCGGGATGATGCTCCACGTGACGTTGGCGAACCCCAGGAGCTCGGCCTGGTTGATCGCCGGCCGGTCGATGGCGAGGTTGGCGGCCAGGCGCACCCGCCGGTCGTGCCACGGCGACTTCGAGTCCCACTGGTCGGTGAAATAGATCCAGAACGTCGCCTGGCCCACGACCGGCTTGAGGGTCAGGCCCGGAGTTCGCCGGAGCTGCTCGGCCAGCTCGCCGCGGACCGCATAGGCGATGTCCACCTCCCCCCGCCGCAGCGCGGCCAGGCGCGTGGACTCGTCCGGGATGGCCTTGAAGACCAGCCGCTTCACGCTCGGGGGTTTCCGCCAGTACTGCTCGAACGCCTCCAGAACGAGCTCCACGCCCGGCGTGAACGAGACGAACTTGTAGGGGCCGGCGCCCACCGGCGCCTTCTTGAAGCCGTCGTCGCCGACCTTCTCGACGTACTTCTTGGGCACGATCCAGCCGGCGCCGGTGGCGTCCGTGTAGAAGGTCATGAAATCGGGCCAGGGCTGCTTGAGGCGGATGCGAACGCGCCCAGGATCAGGGATCTCGACCGCGGCCACCCTCTCCTTGAGCGTCTTGTGGGCCGCGCCCCGGTAGCGCTCCAGCGAGAACTTGACGTCCTCGGCGGTCACCGGGTCACCGTTGTGGAACTTCACCCCGCGGCGGAGGACGAACTCGTACGCGAGCCCATCCGGCGACGCGCTCCACGACTCGGCCAGACTGGGCGCGGTGGGGTGGCCCGGCATCGGCTTCACCACGGCATCGTGCAGCGCGTAGAGGAGCATGTACGGCGTGATGATCCCGGACGTCTCCGCGGGATCGAACCAGGTGGGCGCGAGCGAGACGTGAACGGCCCAGGTGATCTGTCCCTCAGGTGCCGCGGCGGCCGGCGCGGAGCCGGCGGCCAGGATCGTCAGCAACAGCGCCGTCGTGAAGAGGCCTCGAACGTGGTTCATGGTGGAAGCCTCCTTCGTGCTGATCTCAAAGGCTTGACGCCGCCACCCGCGGGCCCTGCGCGTGGACGAGCGCCGTTGATCGCCGGCGTCAGGTGTCTCGGCGCAGGGACGCCGCGCCCGCGGCGGCCGCGTCTCGGGAGGACGCACCGTCGGCAACCGGCGTCGCCGGCCGGGGCGCCAGCAACTCCAGCACCTCCGCACGGCCCCCGAGTTGCCGCAGCTTGGGATCGAGGTGATCACGGAGCCAGTCGCCCATCAGGTTAACGGCCAACACCGTGAAGAGCATGGCGAGGCCGGGGAAGAGGGAGATCCACCAGGCGGTGGCCAGGAAGCCGCGGCCGTCGGCGATCATCAACCCCCAGGCCGGGGCCGGCGGCGGCACGCCCACGCCCAGGAAGCTCAGCGTGCCCTCGAGCAGGATCACGTAGCCCACCTGCAGGGTGGAGATCACGAGCAGCGTGGGCATGACGTTGGGGAAGATGTGACGGGAGATGATCCAGGCGCTCGAGCGCCCGGCGACCACCGCCAGCGCCACGAAGTCCTGCTCCTTGATCCCCAGCGTCTCTCCGCGGATCTGCCGGGCGAAGCGCGGCCAGAGCAAGAGCGCGACGATCAGGATGACGTTGCCAAAGCTCGGCTCGGAGACCGCGACCAGGACCACCGCGATGAGGATGAGGGGCAAGGACAGCGCGATGTCGGTCACGCGCATGAGGAACGCGTCGGTGAGGCCGCCGCGATACCCGGAGATCAGGCCCAGCAGCGTGCCGAACGTGCCGGCCACGCCGATCGCGATGAGGGAGACGAGCAGCGAGATCCGGCTGCCGTAGATAGTGCGGCTCAGCACGTCGCGGCCGAAGCGGTCGGTCCCGAGCGGATGCTCCCAGTCGCCCCGCTCCATCCACACGGGCGGAATCAGCTTCGCGGTGATGTCGCCGGCGGTGGGGCTCTGGGGGGCGAGGTAGGCCGCGAAGAGGGCGGTGAAGACCAGCAGGGCGAGGATCGCGCCGGGGAACCAGGGGAGATCGCGGCTACGCGCGAGCATGGCGGATCCTCGGATTCAGATAGCCGTACAGCACGTCGACGAGGAGGTTCCCGGTGAGATAGAGCGCGCTCAGCACGAGGACGCCTGCCTGCACGATCGGATAGTCGCGCGTGGTGATCGATTCTAAGATCAGCCGCCCCAGGCCCGGCCATGCGAACACGGTTTCGGTGACGACGGCGCCCCCGAGGAACTGCACGAAGAGCAGCACGGCGAAGGTGACGACGGGCAGCAGCCCGTTCTTCAGGCCGTGCTTCCAGAGCACGACCTGCTCGTGGAGCCCCTTCAGCCGGGCGAACTTGATGTAGTCGGAGCCGAGCACCTCGAGCATCGCGGAGCGCGTGAGGCGGAGGATGGCGGCGGACGTGAAATACCCGAGCGTGAAGGCCGGCAGGATCAGGTGCCGGAAGTCACCGCGGCCGCCGGCGGGCAGCACGCCCAGCACCACGCCGAAGAACAGGATCAGCATGAGTCCGAGCCAGAACGCGGGCATGGACTGTCCGAGTACGGCGAACACCCTGGCGCATGTGTCCAGGACGCTTCCGCGGCGGACCGCAGAGTACATGCCAAGGGGGACGCCGATGAGGACGCTCATGGCCATGGCTACGAAGCCCAGCTCGACCGTGGCCGGCAAGCGTTCCCAGATGTGCTCGGTCACCGGCCTGCGCGTGAGCACGGAGTTGCCGAAGTCGCCGACGAAGATGTTCTTCACGTAGACCACGTACTGGACAGGCAGCGGCCGATCCAGGCCCAGGTGGCGCGTCAGGATCTCCTGGTCGCGCTCGGTGGCGTTGACGTCAAGCAACAGGAGGACGGGGTTGCCCGAGAGCCGGGTCAGCACGAAGACGATGCTGATGACCACCAGCATGCTCAGCAGCATCTGCAGCGCCCGCCCCGCGAGGTATCGCCACATGTGCTACTTCCTCGTCACGAACTCCCAGTTGTGGACGCCCATGTGGCCGGGGATCAGCGGCCAGTCCCCGACCTTCGGCCCCACGCCGGCGATCGAGTGCGTCGCTCCGATGGCGACGCCCGGCATGTACTCGTAGAGCCACGGCCCCATCTCCTCGCGCATGATCCGCGTCCGCTCCGCGAGGTTCGGCTCCGCGCCCAGGCGCTCGATGAATCCATCCAGCTTCGGATGCTCCACGAGCAGATGGACCGCCGACTTCGTGTGGGAAATGCGCTGGAACAGCTCCCACGGCTCCGGGGCGATGATGGGTCCCGCGTACGCGAGCGCCACCCCCGCGTACGACCGCGCCCGGAAATCGGCCGCAAAGATGGCCCGGTCCACCGGCCGACGCTTCACCCTGAGGCCGATCTTCTCCCAGTACGTGGCAACAGCCTCGCCCACGTCGGGCAGGAATCCCCGCCCCGGCCACGCCGTCAGGTTCATCGTGACATCGAAGCCGTTGGGATAGCCCGCCTCGGCGAGCAAGGTCTTCGCCCGGGCGGGGTCGTACGCAACCGGCTTCAGCAAGGCGTCCGAGATCCACGGGTCGGCGGGGTAGTAGTTCACCGTGCCGACCGGCGTCCCCACCCCGCCGAGGACACGCTCGATGATGGCCTTCTTGTCCACGGCCAGGTTGAGAGCGAGACGCACCTTGCGGGCCTTCTCGGCGTCGGGCTGCGCCCACGGCACCTTCGGGTCGTAGCTCGGCTTGGTGGGCCACTGCCCGCCGAGAATCACCCAGATGGCGGACACGTTGGGCATGACGAGCGTCCGTATCCCCACCTTCTTCAGCTCGTCGACATACTCGCCGCTGATCTCGACGACGTCGACGCTGCCCGCGCGCAGCATGGCCATGCGCGTCGCCGGCTCGGGGACCTTCAGGAAGACCAGCCGCTTGAAGTGGGGCACGGCCCGCCAGTGGTTCTCCACCGCCTCGTAGACGATACGATCACCGCGGACGTGTTCCACGAACTTCCAGGGCCCGGTGCCCACCGGCTGCCGCTCCGCCGCCTGCTCCCCCGCCTCGATGTACTTCTTGGACTGGATGTAGGCAACGGAGGCGAACAGTCCCTGCGTGACCCGGTTGCCGAGCGTCACGAACGGCTTGTCGAAGCGCAGGGTGATCGTGTGCGGGTTCTCGACCTCCATGCTCTTGATCTGCCGGAACTCCGGCGCCATGGAGTTGGCCGAGCCTTCCCTGGCGATGGAGGCAAAGGTGAACTTGACGTCCTCGGCGGTGAGCTCGATCCCGTTGTGGAAGCGGACGCCCTTGCGCAGATGGAACTTCCAGGTCTTGCCCCCGTCCGAGACCTGCCATTTCTCGGCCAGCATGGGGATGAGGTTGCCCTTGGCGTCCCGGGACAACAGATTCTCCCACAGCGGTTTCAGGACGACATCCTCGGCCCCGACGTAAAGATGCGGCAGCCAGCGCTCGTTGCCAAACGTGGCGACGGCCACCGTCAGCGTCCCCTCCGGCTTGGCCGCCACCGACCCCACGCCGACCGCATAGAACATCGCCGCCAGGATCAGCGTCGTGATCCAGTATCGCCGCTTCATATCTCTATCCTCCGTTCGAGCGCCGGCTTCGCCGGCGCAATCCTATCGAGCGCGGCCTCCGGCCGCGCAAACCCTTCCTGGGGGGGCTCACGGGGGGGCCGTCGAGGCCCTCCCGTGCGTCACCGCGCCCGCGTCACGTATTCCCAGTTGTGGAAGCCCATGTGACCGGGAATCAGCGGCCACTCCCCGACCTTCGGCCCCACGCCCACGATGGCGTGGGCGGCACCGATGGCGACACCCGGGACGTACTCGTGGAGCCAGGGCCCCATCTCGTCACGCATGATGCGCACCCGCTCCTGATAGCCGGGCTCGGTGGCCAAGCGGTCGATGAACTCGTCGAGCTTGGGATGCTCCATGAAGAGGTGCACCGCGGCCCTGGTGTGGCCGGCGCGGATGATAATCTCCCAGGGTTCGGGACCTACCAGAGGCGCAGCATACGCCAGCGTCACCCCCGAGTACGCCCGCGCCCGGAAGTCGGCCGAGAACACCGCCCGGTCCACCGGCCGTCGCTTCACCTTGATGCCGACCCTCTCCCAGTACGTGGCCACGGCCTCTCCGACGTCGGGCAGGTAGCCTCGACCCGGCCATGCCGTGAGATTCATGGTCACCTCGAATCCGTTGGGATAGCCCGCCTCTGTCAACAGGGCTTTGGCTTTCACGGGGTCGTAGGGGAACGGCTTCTTCAACGCTTCCGTCGCCCACGGGTCATTCGGGTAAGCCAGCCAGGATCCCACCACGGTGCCGAGCCCGCCCAGCACCCGCTGCATGATGGCGTTCTTGTCGACGGCAAGGTTGAGGGCCAGCCGGACCTTGCGGGCGCGTTCGGCGTCGGGCTGCGCCCACGGCACCTTGGGGTCGTAGGTGGCCTTGGACGGCCATTGCCCACCCAGGATGATGTACACCCACGCCACGTTCGGCATGGTAAGCATCCGCATCCCGACCTTCTTCAACTCCTCGGCGTACTCGCCGCCGATCTCGATGACGTCCACGTTGCCCGCCCGCAACATGGCCAGGCGAGTCGCCGGTTCCGGGACCTTCACGAACACGAGGCGCTTCCAGTGGGGCGTCGCCCGCCAGTGGTTGTCCACCGCCTCGTAGACGATGCGGTCGCCGCGGACGTGCTCGGCGAACTTGTAGGGACCGGTCGCCACCGGGTTCCGTTCCGCGCCCTGCTCCCCGACGGTCTCGACGTGCTTCTTGGAATGGATGAAGGCGACGGACGCGAACAGCCCCTGGGTGACCTTGTTGCCGAACGCCACCGAGGGTTTGTCGAAGCGAACGGTGATCGTGTAGGGGTTCTCGATCTCCATGCCCTTGATCGCCCGAAATTCGGGCGCGAGGGAGCTGGCCGAGCCCTCCCTGGCGATGGAGGCGAAGGTGAACCGGACGTCCTCCGCCGTCACTTCGCCCCGGCCCCCGTGGAACTGGACACCTTTGCGCAAATAGAACGTCCAGGTGCGGCCGCCGTCGGCGACCTTCCAGCGCTCGGCGAGCATGGGGGCCAGCTCGCCGGTCTTGGGGTCGCGGGTGAGGAGGTTCTCACCCCAGGGCTTGAGGACCACGTCCTCGGCCCCGGGGTACAGGTGGGGCAGCCAGCGCTCGTTGCCGAAGGTGGCCACCGCCACCGTCAGCGTCCCCTCCGGCGGGGCGGCGTCCGCCGGCAGCCCCGCCGCCAGCCAGAGAAGCGCCGTGACGATCGACGCGATCACGCCGGGCCGCTGCCTCATGACCAGTCCTCCCCATGCCTCGGAGACAGGAACCGTTTCGGTGGTGGCCGCTCAGCGCGGCCAACCTGGGCACCAGAGCGAAGCGCAACGCAGCGAGCGAGTGCCGGGATGCTACCCTCGGTCGGTCGCAAAGACAACACGCCCCGTGACTTACCCATCAATAGAGGTGGCAGGCGACCTTGTGGCCTGGAGACAGCTCGACGAGGGCGGGCTCGAGCTCCGAGCAACGAGCCATGACGAAGGGACAGCGCGGGTGGAAACGGCAGCCGCGCGGCGGATCGAGGGCGCTGGGGACTTCACCGCTGAGGACGATCTCCTCTCGCCGCTCGTCCGGATGGGAGGGAAGGGACGCCGCGAACAGGGCCTTGGTGTACGGGTGAAGCGGCGTGGCGCACAGCTCCAGGCTGTCGGCCACCTCGACGAGCTTCCCGAGGTACATCACGGCGGTTTGCCGGCTCAGGTGCGCCACCGCGGCCAGATCGTGCGCGATGAACAGGTAGCTCACGCTGAGCCGGGCCTGGATCTTTTCCAGCAGGCTGATGATGTGCGCCCGGATGGAGACGTCCAGCGCCGAGACCGGCTCATCGAGCACGACGAGCCGCGCGTTGGTCGAGAGGGCCCGGGCGATGGCCAGCCGTTGCCGCTGCCCGCCGCTGAACTCGTGGGGAAACAGACGGGCCATGTCTGCCCTCAGGCCGACCAGTTCCAGCAGATCCCGAACGCGCGATCGCACCTCGCCCCGGGACACGCGCTCGTGGGCCGCGATGGGCTCCCCGATGATGTCCCCCACGCGCATCCGGGGGCTGAGTGAGCTGTACGGATCCTGGAAGACGACCTGCACTTTGCGCCGGTAGTCGGCCAGATCCTGGCCCCGAAGGCTCGCCAGGCTCCGCCCCTCGAACTCGATGGCCCCGCTGGTGGGTTCCTCGGCGGCGAGGACGAGCTTCGCGGTCGTCGTCTTGCCGCACCCGGACTCCCCCACCAGGCCCAGGGTCTCGCCGCGGTTGACGGTGAAGCTGACGCCGTCGACCGCCTTGATCCAGCGCCGTCCGCCGCCGAGCAGAGAGCCGCCGGCCGGGAAGTGCTTCTTGAGATCCCGGACTTCCAGCAGCGGCTCACTCACGCGCGGCCTCTTGAATGGGCAGCCAGCACCGCGCGCGCGCGCCATCGCCCAGGGAGTGATCCCACGGCTCCTCGAGACGGCAGCGTTCCATCGCGCGCGCGCAGCGGGGATGGAAGCTGCAGCCGCCCGGGAGATCCGAGAGGTCCGGTGGGTCGCCGGGGATGCCGTACAGGGGCTCCCGGGTCCCCATCTTGGGGATGGAGTCGAGCAGCGCGCGCGTGTACGGATGCCTGGGGGCGTAGAAGAGGCCCCGCACCGATTGCATCTCCACGATCTTGCCCGCGTACATCACCGCCACCCGGTCGCACATCTTGGCCACGATGCCGAGGTTGTGGGTGACGAAGATCAACGCCACCCCGCTCGCGCGCTGCAGCTCCTTCAGCAGATTCAGGTACTGGAGCTGGATGGTGACGTCGAGGTTGGTGGTGGGCTCATCAGCGATGATGATTCGCGGACCGCCGGCCTGGGCGATGGCGCCGACGATCCGCTGGCGCATGCCCCCGCTCAACTGGTGGGGAAAGTCCCTCATCCGCACTTCCGGCGACGGAATACGCACCGCCGTCAGCAGCTCCTTCACCCGCTGGCGGAGCTTTCCCCCCCGCAGCCCCCGATGGTAGTAGGCCGGCTCGGCCACCTGGTCTCCGATGGAGAAAAGCGGGTCCAGCGAGGCCATCGGGTCCTGGAGGATGGTGGCGATGCGCCGCCCTCGGATCTGCGTCATCTCGGACCGGCTCTTCGTCAGCAAGTCTTCGCCTTCCAGCTCGATCCGGCCGCTCACGATGCGGGCGCTCGGCGAGAGCAGGCGGACCAGGGAGTGGCAGGTGGTGGTCTTGCCGCACCCGGACTCGCCGACGAGACCGAACGTCTCCCCGGCGTCCACGCTGAAGCTCACCCCGTCCACCGCTTTCACCACGCGGGAGCCGCGGAAGCCGAAGTAGTACGTCCTCAGATCGTCGACGCGCAGCAACGGGGGCATTCAGCTAACCCAGAGCGCGTCCGGAGTTAACGGAGATCGAGGAGCGCCCCGACTTCCCCGCGACGCCGCCGAGCGGATGGGAGGTCGAGGAGCGCCGCGGCTTCCCCGGAGCCCTGCCGAGCGGATGGCGGGTCGAGGAGCGCCCCGGCTTCCCCGGAGCCCTGCCGAGCGGATGGCGGGTGTGGGGGGCCATATCGGGGCCCCCCACCTAACGATTGCGCAGTTGGGGATCCAGCCGGACCCGCAACCAGTCGCCCAGCATGTTGGCCGAGAGCACGAGCATCGTGATCCCGATTCCCGGGAACACTGCGAGCCACCACTTCCCGTCCATCAGCGAGTCGCGCTCCTGGGCCATCATGAGCCCCCAGGACGGCTCCGGCGGCGGCACGCCGACGCCAAGGAAGCTGAGCGACGCCTCGATGATGACGGCAACCCCCACCTGCAGGCTGAAGAGCACCATGACGGTGTTCATGACGTTGGGGACCAGATGGTGGAAGATGATCGTGAGCTTGCCGATCCCATTGATCTCCGCCAGCTTCACGAAGTCCCGCTCGCGGAGCGCCAGCACCTCCCCCCGCACCGCGCGGGAGTAGCGGCTCCAGAACACCAGGGCCAGAATCAGCACCACGTTCCAGAGACCGGGCCCGCGCACACTCGACAGGAGGATCGCGAAGACGAGCGAGGGCAGCGTCAGCCACGCATCGGTGACGCGCATGATGACCTGGTCCCACCACTTCCCCAGGTATCCGGCGAGCACGCCGAGCAACGTGCCGATGACGCCGGCGAACAGCGTGCCGGTCAGGGCGACCACCAGCGAGATGCGGGCACCGTACATCAGCCGGGAGAGCACGTCCCGTCCCAGGAAGTCGGTGCCGAGCGGCGTCTCGACCGTGCCCCCAGTGGCCCAAAACGGAGGCACGTTGTCGATGTAGGGACAGTTGGCCATGCCGAACTTCGCCTGGCACTGTTCCGGCGTGGGCTTCACGGGCATGAGCTTGCCGTGGGGCGCGATGACGGGGGCGAAGATGGCGACGAAGGCCAGGATGGCCAGCATCGAGAGCGGAATGGACGGGACGTCCGCTACGATGCGGTAGCCCCGCCGGGCGACCCGTGAGACACCCCCGATAGGTGTCGCTCGTACCGGAATCGTCGCCATGGCTAGGTACGAGTCTCTGGGCGCCCCGAAATGGCCCCCGGGCCCCCAACGTCCGGAAGCGCCCCGGCGAAGCCGGGGGGGGGTCGTTTATCGCGACAGGCGGATGCGGGGATCCACATAGCCGTACAGCACGTCGATCGTGAAGTTCAGCACCACGATCATCAGGCCGGACATCAACACCACTCCCTGGACCATGGGGAAGTCCCGATTGCTCAAACCGTCGTACAGCAGCTGGCCCACGCCCGGCCAGTTGAAGATGACCTCGATCACCACGGCCACGTTCACCATGATCAGGAGGTTCAGCCCGGCGAACGTGAGGACGGGGATCATGGAGTTCTTCAGCGCGTGCTTGGCCACGACCATCCGTTCGGGCACGCCCTTCAGTCGCACGAGCTTGATGTAGTCGCTGCCCAGGACGTCGAGCATGCCGGAGCGGGTGATCCTCAGCATGGCTCCGGAGAAATACCAGCCGAGCGCGAAGGCGGGCATGACCAGGTGCGACCAGTCTCTGAACCAGAACGCCACCCACGTCGACGGGTCGCTCCCGACGAAGGCGCTGCGCCCCTTGCCCAGGACGGGAAGCCAGCGCAGCTCGACCCCGAAGATGATGATCAGGACCATGCCGACGAAGAACCCCGGCATGGAGAGCCCGAGGAGGGCGACCATCTTGCCGGCGTTGTCCCACCAGGAGTTGATCTTCACCGCCGACAGCATCCCGAGGGGGACGCCGAGCACGATCGAGATGACGAAGGCCGCGAACCCCAGCTTGAGCGAGTTCGGCAACCGCTCGAAATAGATGTCCCTGACGGGCAGGGATTTCTCGAAAGAGTGGCCGAAGTCCCCTCTCAGGAGATTTCCGATGAAGCCGACGTATTGCTGGTGGAAGGCCCGATCCAGGCCCCACCGCTTCTTGAGCTCCTCCAGGTAGACGGTATCGGCGCCGACTTCACCCTTCATCTGGATTGGGTCCCCGGTGAGCCGGACCATCCCGAAGATGATCGTGACCAGCAGCCATAGCGTGATGAGGCTGTAGAAGGCCCGAAGCAGGATGTACTTTCTCATTCGATGCACTGGGGGGCCCCGACATGGCCCCCCAGACCCCCCGACGCTCGGAGCTCCCCGGGGAACCCGTGGCGCTCCTCGATTCCGCGCCAGCCCATCGGATCAGTCCGCCTTGACCTCCCAGACCTCCCACGGCCAGGGGTAGGGGGCATGCAGGGTGTCCCAGTAGCGCTCGAACCCCTTGCCTTCCGGGAGCACTCTCGGGCCCACAGCGGCCACGAAGGGGTTCCAGTAGATGGGCACCATGTGGAAGTCCTCGATGAGGATCTTCTGGATCGCCTTGATCAGCCGGTCCCGCTCCTCCGGGTTCGTGCTCGCCTGGTGCTTCGTCCACAGCTCCTCGATCTGCGGCTCGCAGACGAAGGAGGAGGGGCTCCCGCAGACGGCGTACACGGCGATGGGCGCCTTGGCGCCGCCCGGACGCGGGTCGATGTTCTGCACGATGGTCTTGTTACCGGGATACCCCTTGCGCCCCTGACCGATCTTGGCCCGGAAGGCCGGGCCTTCCACCGCCTGCAGCTTGCCGCGAATCCCCACGGCACGCAGGTCGGTGAGGACGCGCTCGCCCATGTCCAGGTAGGGGACGAAAGGCACGTACCATTCGAACTCGACGCCGTTGGCGTACTTCGCCTGCGCCAGCAGCTGCTTCGCCTTCTCGAGGTTGTACTCGGCCACCGGCAGCTCTTTCCCGTCACCCTTCAAGGCGTCGCGGTTTTCCGGGCTGATCCAGTTGCCCCAGACCTTCCCGATGCCCTGGCTTTCCTGCTGGGAGAGGAACTGCCGGTTGATGGCCAGGCTCACCGCCTGCCGGACGCGCTTGTCGTGGAAGGGGCTGTCGGGCTCGTTGTAGCCGGGGAACATGAGGTACCAGACGCTCGTGAAGTTGGGGGTCCATCGGAGGTTCTTGTCCGCCATCACCCGGGGCAGGAGCTTGCCGGTCATGCCGAAGGCCAGGTCCAGCTCGCCGGTCTGCAGCCCCGCCACCCGGGCCGCCAGCTGGCTGATGCCCTTGACGACGATGGTCTTGGTCGCGGGCGTGCGCCGCCAGTAGTCCTCCCAGGCCTCGAACGTCATCTGCACGCCGGCCTGCTGGCTGACGAACTTGTACGGTCCCGCGCCGAGCGGCTTGGCCTTGAACCCGTCCCGGCCGACCTTCTCGTAGTAGTGTTTGGGCACGATCCAGCCGGCGCCGCTGATCCCGCCGTTGTAGAGCTCCATGAACTCCAGGAAGGGCTCCTTGAAGTGGAAGATGATGGTGCGGTCATCCACGACCTGAATGTGCTCGAGCCGCTCACGGAACGCCTTCGCGTAGGACCCCTTGTAGTTCTCGTAGGTCCATTTCACGTCGGCCGTGGTGAGCGGCTGACCGTCGTGGAACTTGAGGCCCGGGCGCAAGCGGAATCCGGCCTTCCGGAAGTCCGCCGCCAGCTCGGCTTGCTCGGCCAGGCTGTAGGTGAACTCGCCCTGCGGCATGGACTTGATCAGGGCGTCGTGGACCAGGTAGTCGTACGTCATCTGCGTCAGGGCGTACGAGTGCTCCTGCGGATCGAGCCAGCCGGGGTCGAGGCCGAAATGCTGGGCGATGGTCAGCGTGCCCTTGGGCTTGCCCTTGCCCTTCTCGATCTGGGCGTCTTTGATGTCCAGCTTGGCCAAGGGCCCGGGGAGGATCTGCGTCCCGGCCGGCTTCTGGGCGGCCGCATCGCCACCGGTCGTCACGAACACTGCCAGGACGCTGATGAGAGCCAGACATGCCTTGATCATGGCGCTCCTCCTTGCCAGAGGGGACCGTGCAGGTGAGACGGCGGAGATGAGTACCCTGCGGGCGCGGGCGCGCCCGGGACCGGGCAGGCTACGAGCGCGAGCACCACCACCGCAATCGGTCGGGCCATCCTCAATCCTCCTCACCACGCAACGGGAGCGGTCGGAAGCACGAGAAGGAGCGGACGCGGTCTGTGAAAGTTGGGCCATTATGCGCACGCCTTGTCGCTTGTCAAGTCGCGCCGCTTGTCAAGCCGAGAGAACTCGGCTCGACGGGTCGCGGGCGCTGATCTGTTCACCCATGGCCGTCGTCTGCGGAGCCGGAATGAGTACGGCCACCCAGTGGTTCGTGCCAGTCATCGCTTCGACGGGGACGCTCTGCGACGCTACCCCCGGGCGCCCGGGCCCGGCCCGCCCCGCTCGGCGTCGATCCAGGCGCGCCACTCGTCGGCATTCGCGCCGACCGTGACCCGGTGCGCGTTGCGCACGAGCGGCGTGCGCAGCAGCCGCGGCTCGGCGAGCGCGCGATCGAGCAGTCGCTGGGGCGAATCGCCGCTCACGTGCAGGCCGAGAGCGCGGAAGCGCGGGCTCTCACGGTTGACGAGGGCGGCGGCCCCGAAGCGCTCCTGGAACCGGCGCAGCTCGCCGGGCGCGGCCGGGCGCTCGGCGAGGTCCACGAAGTGGACGGGAATGCGGCGCTCGGCGAAGAAGCGCAGCGCCTTTCGCGTCTCCGAGTCGTCCTCGAAGCCGAAGACCTGGACGTTCACGGGCGATCGCCGAAGACCTGGACGTTCATCCGCGGACGGCGGCGGTCCGCGCGTTTACCGAGCCGATCCGTTCAGCCGCGTGCGGCGAGGGCGGCCATCGCCTGGAGAGCGTCCCAGGTGGCCGCGGGCACGAGCGGCGTGCCCGGCTGAGCGCTGCGCCCGTTGCGCGGCCCGTGGTAATCGGAGCCGCCGGTGGCCACGAGCCCGTGCGCGCCGCAGAGACCGAGATACGCGGAGGTCTGCGCCGACGAGTGCTCGGCGTAGTACGTCTCGATCCCCATGAGCCCGGCGTCGATGAGGGGCGGGATCACGCGGTCGTCGCCGATGAGCCCGGGATGCGCGAGCACGGGCACGCCGCGCGCACGGCGAATGACGGCGACGGCATCCGCCGGCGGAAGATCGAAGCGCGGCGCCCGCACCGAGCCGCCGGCGCCGAGATAACGGTCGAAGGCCTCGCCCACCGTGCGAACGTAGCCGCGGTCCACCATCGCCCGCGCCACGTGCGGCCGGCCGGCCGCGCCGTCACCGGCGAGCGCGAACACCTCGCTCGCCGGCACCGGCATCCCGAGCGCGGCCAGGCGCTCGCACATGGCCTCCACCCGCTGCACGCGCTCACGACGCCGGTCGGTCAGGAACTGCTGGAAGGCCGCGTCGGTCACGTCGACGAAGTAGCCGAGGAGGTGCACCTCGGCGCGCCGGCCGTTGGCGCGCTCGATGTCGCAGTTGATCTCCACCCCGGGCACGAGCGTGATGCCGTGGCGCGCCGCTTCCTCCCCCGCCTCGGCCAGGCCTTCCGTGGAGTCGTGATCGGTGATGGCGAGGACGCCGACGCCGTGCTCGGCCGCTTTCCGGACGAGCGCGCGCGGCGCCAGCGTGCCGTCGGACGCGGTGGTGTGGGTGTGGAAGTCGAGGCGCAGCGCCACGTCAGCCGCGGCCGCCGGTCGTGAGGTAGGTCAGCAGGGTGCGCACGAGGACGCCGGTCCCGCCCTTGGAGACGAGCGGCGTGTCGCGCTCGGCGAACGCGGGCCCCGCGATGTCGAGATGCGCCCAGGGCGTCTCGCCCGCGAAGTCGCGCAAGAAGAGCCCGGCGTTGATCGCGCCGCCGCCGCGCGGCCCGACGTTGTTGATGTCGGCCACGTCGCTCTTCAGTCCATCGCGGTACTCGTCGATGAGCGGCAGCTGCCAGACCCGCTCCCCGGCGCGCCCGGCCGCGGTGAGCAGCCGGTTGGCGAGCGCTTGGTCATTGGCCATCAACCCCGAGCACAACGGGCCCAGGGCGATGACGCAGGCCCCGGTGAGCGTCGCCAGGTCGATGACTTCGTCCGGCTCGACGTGCTTGTTCGCGTAGCACAGCGCATCGGCCAGCGTGAGGCGCCCCTCGGCGTCGGTGTTGCCGATCTCGATGGTGGTGCCGTTCATCGCCTTGAGGACGTCGCCGGGGCGGACGGCCGAGCCCGACGGCATGTTCTCGGTGGCGGCGACGAGGCCGTGCACTTCGACGGCGGGAGCCAGGTCGGCGAGCGCGCGCATGATGCCGAGCACGGCGGCCGCGCCCGACATGTCGTTCTTCATGCGCAGCATGCCCTCGGCCGACTTGAGGTCGAGCCCCCCGGCGTCGAAGGTCACGCCCTTGCCGATGATGGCCACGCGCTTGCGCGCCTTCCCCCGCGGCTTGTACGTCAAGTGGATGAACTTGGGCGGCTGCGCGCTGCCGGCGGCGACGCCCAGGAACGCGCCCATCCCCATGCGCTTGCACTCCGCCCGGTCGTAGACCTTCACCTCGAGACTCTTCTCGCGCGCGACGTCGCCGGCCACGGCCGCCAGGTGCGTCGGATGCACGTCGTTGGCGGGACCGTTGATCAAATCGCGCGCGAAGCAGGTGGCGCTCGCGAACGCCTCGCCGGTGCGGGCGCCTTCCTCCACCGCTCCCGCGCTGCGGGCGTCGGGCGCGAGCACCATGAGATCGGTGACCGCCTTCTCGCTCTTCTCCTTCTTGTACCGGTCGAAGACGTAGGTGCCGAGGATCGCGCCTTCCACCACGGCGTGCGCGCGATCGCGCGGCGGCAGCCGGTCGGCGAGCAGCCCGATGGCGAGGCGACGGGCGCCGAGGTCGCGGGCGCGCCGCACCCCGACGGCCGCGGCGCGACGGACGGTGTCGATGGTGACGTCCGGGCGGGGCCCGAGACCCGCGATCACCACCACGCCGGCCGGGCCCGGTGACGGCTTTCCACCGTTCGGTCCGACCGTGAGGTGGATGTGGGTGACGGATTCCGGCTTGCCGGAGAATTTCTCGGCGGCGAGGATGGCCGCGATCCGCCCGCCGAGGTGGCGATCGAGCGCGCGCAACGGTGGCGGCAGCGTCTTCTCGCCGGCGTAGACGCCGAGGACGAGGGCATCGGCGCGAGTCTCGAGGACCGACGTGGTCGCGACGGTGACGTTCACGGCAGGCGTCCCTCGGTGAGTGCCACAGCGCGCCGGATCATGTCGATCAGTCCCTCCGTGGTGTCGAGCTTCTCGACGTCGTTGATATGAACCCATTGCGCCTCCGCAGCGTCACTCCCCGCGGTCAGCGTGCCGGATTCGGGAAAGGCCACGTAGTCCACCAGCACCCAATGGTAACGGACCTGTCCGTCGGGATCGCGGGTCACGCGATCGAGCACGCCGGCCAGACCGCCCAGCCGCACGCGCAGCCCGCACTCCTCCTCGATCTCCCGGACCACGGCCTCCGCGGTCGTCTCTCCCAGCTCGACCATGCCGCCGGGAATGCTCCACCTGCCGGCCACCGGCGGCTTGCCACGCCTGACCAGCAACACGTGCCCGTCGTGGAGAACGACCCCGCCCACGCCGACGCGGGGGCAGTCGGGATACTCGCGGCTAGCCACCGGCGACGGTCACGGCACCGGCGAGGAACTGCTCCGTCCCGTACTTGTCGCGGGCGAGGCGGTCGACGGTCGCGGTCTCTTCGTCGCTGAGTCCACCCGGGACCAGCGTGAGGCCATGCTCCGCTTCGAACGCCGCCGCGAGCGCGGTCGCGACTTCCTCGAAGGCCGGCCGGCGGCCGAGCGCCGCCTCCAGCGTCGTCATGGTGGCCAGCGGATCGGCGGTGGTCGGGAAGACCCGGCGCAGCCGCGGCGCGTCGACGCCGAGCATGACGGCGCCGTGCTGCAGGAAGCACGCACCCTGCCGTCGCTGCGCGCTGCCGACGACCTTGCGGCCGCCGATCTCGAGCTCGTACCGGCCGGTGCGCGCGAAGCAGAACGCCGGCGCCGGTCCACCCGTCTCGGGAACGGCGATCATCTCCACCGGCGCGCCCAGCGTTTGCAGGCCCCGGAGAAGCGCGGCGCCGATCCAGCGGTACGTCTCGAGCAGATCCGCGGCGACGCCGAGATCGGCGACCGCGGCGACGACGCTGTACGTCAGCTCGCGCTCGCGTCCGTCGTGGTAGATCGCGCTGCCACCGGTCGGCCGCCGCACGAGCCCCACCCCGAGCGCGCGGCAGGCCGCGACGTCGACGGCGTCGTCCAGCGGCTGGCCATAGCCGAGCGACACCGTCGGCGGGTCCCACGCGAAGAAGCGCAACGTCGGTGGCGATGCGCCCGACTGGCGCCCGCGCCACAGCGCCTCGTCGATCGCCATGTTGGTGGCGCCGTCAGTGGGCTCGGTCATCAGCAACCGCCAGGCCGGCGTCACGGCACGACCTGGCCCTTGCTCGTGATGCGCATGCTCCATCCCCGGGGACCGCTACGATTTCGGCTTCCACCTCAGATCGGGCTCGCGGGCCGCCTTCGTCTGGTCGAGCCGGCGCACCGACGTCGTCACCGGCGCCTCGTGGATCACCCTCGGGTTCGACTCCGCCTCGCGCGCGATCTGGATCATGGCGTCGCAGAAGGCGTCGAGCGTTTCCTTCGATTCGGTCTCCGTCGGCTCGATCATCAGCGCCTCCTCTACGATGAGCGGGAAGTACGTGGAGGGCGCGTAGAAGCCCAGGTCGAGCAACCGCTTGGCGACGTCCATCGCGGTCACGCCGAGCTTCTTCTGGCGACGGGCGGACAGCACGCACTCGTGCATGCACGGACCGGGCGCGGCCACGTCGTAGTCCGTCTGCAGGCGCGCCATGACGTAGTTGGCGTTGAGGACCGCGTTCTCGGACACGGCGCGCAGCCCGTCGGCGCCCATGGTCCGGATGTAAGTGTACGCGCGCACGAGCATCCCCATGTTGCCCCAGAACGCCTGAAGCTTGCCGATCGACTTCGGACGCTTCCAGTCGAGCGTGTAGCGCTCGCCCGTCTTCGCGACGACCGGCAGCGGCAGATAGGGCTCGAGGTGTGCCTTCACGCCCACCGGCCCGGCCCCGGGGCCGCCGCCGCCATGCGGGGTGGTGAAGGTCTTGTGCAGGTTGAAGTGGCAGACGTCGAAGCCGAGATCGCCGGGCCGGGTGATGCCGAGGATGGCGTTGAGGTTCGCGCCGTCCATGTAGACCTGCACGCCCTTGGCGTGGCACATCTCGGTGATCTCGACGATGCGCGCCTCGAAGTTGCCGAGCGTGTTCGGCACCGTGATCATCAGCGCGGCCACGTCGGTGTCGAGATTCCGCTCGAGGTCGGTCAGATCGACCTCGCCGTTGGCGTCGGACTTGAGCTGCACGACCTCGTAGCCGGCGATGGCGGTGGACGCGGGGTTGGTGCCGTGGGCCGAGTCCGGGATCAGCACCTTCGTGCGCCTCTCACCATTGGCCCGATGGAAGGCGCGGATCATGAGAATGCCGGACAGCTCGCCCTGAGCGCCGGCCGCGGGCTGGAGCGAGACGGCGTCCATGCCCGCGATCTCGGCCAGCTCGCTCGCGAGGTCGTGCATGAGCCCGAGGGCGCCCTGGGACAGCGCTTCCGGCGCCAGCGGATGCAACCGCCCGAAGCCGGGCAGCCGCGCCATGTCCTCGTTGATCCTCGGGTTGTACTTCATCGTGCACGAGCCGAGCGGATAGAAGTGCGTGTCCAACCCGTAATTGAGCTGGCTCAGGCGCGAGTAGTGGCGGACGACGTCGAACTCCGAGACTTCGGGCAGCTCCGGCGCCGCCTCGCGCAGATAGGGGGCGGGGATCGCGGCGCGCGCCGGTTCCACCGGGACGTCGGACTCCGGCAGCGAATACGCGATGCGGCCCGGCGACGTGAGCTCGTGGATCAGCTTGTCGTAGGCCATCACGCCACCGCCTTCGCGAGCTCGTCGGCGAACGCGTCGATCTCCTCGCGGGTACGCTTCTCGGTCACCGCCACCAGCAGGCAGTCGGCGAGGTTCCGGTCGAAGGTCTTGAGCGGCACCCCCGCGAGGATGCGCGAGCGCGCCAGACGCGCCACCATCCGGTCGGGCGGCTTCGGCAGGCGCAGGGTGAACTCCTTGAAGAACGGCTGCGGGAACCGGACGCTCACCCCGGGGACCGCGCCCAACCGCTCGGCGGCATAGTGCGCCTTGGCCATCGCGAGCTCGCCCGCGCGCGCCAGCCCCTGTTTGCCGAGAATCGAGAGATAGACCGTCGCCATGAGCGCGCACAGCGCGACGTTCGTGCAGATGTTGGAGGTCGCCCTGGCGCGACGGATGTGCTGCTCGCGCGTCTGGAGCGTCAGGACGAAGCCGCGCTTGCCGTCCACGTCGACGGTGGCGCCGACGAGCCGGCCCGGCATGCGCCGCACGAACTCCTGCTTGGCCGCGAACACGCCGAGGTAGGGACCGCCGTACGACAGCGGCACGCCGAGCCCCTGCCCTTCGCCGACGACGACGTCGGCGCCGAGCGCGCCCGGAGCTTCGAGCACCCCGAGGTTGAAGGGATCGGCCACGACCACGAGCAGGGCGCCGACGTGGTGCGCGATCTCCGCCGCGGCCCGCACGTCTTCCAGGCAGCCGTAGAAGTTCGGCGACTGAACGACGAGCGCGGCGGTCTTGTCCGAGCAGAGCTTGCGCGCGGCGTCGGCGTCGAGCACGCCCTCCGGCGCCGGCAGATCGCGAAGCTTCGTGCCGGGGGGACAGTAGGTCGCGACCACGCGCCGGTAGAGCGGGTTCACCCCGCCCGCGAGGACGACTTCGGAGCGCTCGGTGACCGCCTGCGCCATGAGCGCCGCCTCGGCCAGCGAGGACGCGCCGTCCCAGATCGAGGCGTTGGCGACGTCCATACCGGTCAGCTCCGCGATCATCGACTGATACTCGTAGATCGTCCGGAGCGTGCCCTGACTCGCCTCCGGCTGGTACGGCGTGTAGGCGGTGAAGAACTCGCCGCGGGAGATCAGATGGTTGATCGGGCTCGGCACGTAGTGGTCGTAGGCGCCGCCCCCGAGGAAGCACACCCAGCCGTCGGCGTCGGCATTCTCGGCGGCGCGCGCCCGCAGATGCCGCACGAGATCGCTCTCGGCCAGCGCGGGCGGGAGCTGGAGCGGGCGGGCGAGCCGGGCCTTGGCCGGGATCTTGACGAGGAGGTCCTCGATCGAGGCGGCGCCGATCGTGTCCAGCATGGCGCGCTGGTTCTGCCGGGTGTTGGGGAGGTACCGCATCAGTGCCCGCCCTCGCTGATGAACTGCGCGTACTGCGAGGGGCTCAGCAGCTCCTTCCACTCCTCCGGCTTCGCGGGTCGGATCACCAGCAGAAAGCCCTTCCCGTACGGATCCTGGTTCACGACCTCCGGCGTCTTGGCGAGCGTCGCGTTGACCTCCACGACCTCGCCCGACATCGGGGCGAAGAGATCGGACACGGCCTTCACCGACTCCACCACCCCGAACGCCTTCATCGAAGTCAGCTTCGCGCCGACCTTCGGCAGCTCGACGAAGACGACGTCACCGAGCTGTTCCTGCGCGAACGCGGTGATGCCGATCCGCACGAGGTCCGTTTCCATCTTGGCCCACTCGTGTTCCTTCGTGTACCTGAGCTCTGCGGGGATGTTCGCCATCGTCTCCTCAGCGGTGGGAGTGTGCGGCCGGCGGCGCGACGGACGCCGTCACTTCTTGACCCGCGACGGATGGAACGGCGTACGGACGACCGCAGCCGGCCGGGCCTGCCCGCGGATGTTCACGGCCAATTCCGTGCCCACGGCCGCGTGGGCGGTCTCCACGTAGGCGAGCGCGATCGCCTTCTCGACCGAAGGGCCGAACGACCCGGACGTGACCACGCCGATCGGCCGCCCGTCCTTCACGACCGTGTAGCCGTGGCGGGCCGGCGCCCGGTCCACCATCTCGATGCCGACCAGCCGCCGGCGCAGCCCCTCGGCACGGACCCGCTCGATGGCGCCCCGGCCCACGAACTCGCCCTTGGCCGGCTTCACCACCCAGCCGAGGCCCGCCTCCAGCGGATTGGTCGTCTCGTCGACGTCGTGTCCATAAAGGACGTAGCGCATCTCGAGTCGGAGGGTATCCCGGGCCCCGAGCCCGATGGGCATGGCGCCATCCGCCGCGCCCGCTTCGAGCAGGGCGGCCCACACCCGCCCGGCATCCTCGGCGGCGACGTAGAGCTCGAACCCGTCTTCGCCCGTGTACCCCGTCCGCGACAGCAGCGCCCGGACGCCGGCGACCTTGCCCTCGGCGAACCGGTAGTAGCGGATCGCGGTCACGTCACGGTCGGCCAAGCGGCCGACCAGGGCCTCGGCCTTCGGGCCCTGAACGGCGATCAGCCCGGTCTCGGCGGAGACGTTTCGCCACCGCGCCCCCGCCGCGTCGACTCCGGCGTCGCGGGTCACCCACGCCCAGTCCTTGTCGATGTTGCCCGCGTTGACCGTCAGCATGAAGCGCTCGGGTCCGAGACGGTAGACGGTCAGGTCGTCCACGAGGCCGCCGGCGGGGTAGCAGAACAGCGAGTACTGGACCTGGCCGATCTCGAGGGTGCTGACGTCGTTGCTGGTGAGGCGCTGCAGCGCCGGCACCGCGCCGGCGCCCTCGATCTCGAACTCGCCCATGTGGCTCACGTCGAAGAGCCCGACGGCCGAGCGGACGGCGCGGTGCTCCTCGATGATGCCCCGGTACTGCACGGGCATGTCCCAGCCGCCGAAGGGGACCATGCGCGCGCCCGCTTTGACGTGGGCATCGTGCAATGGCGTGCGCTTCAGGGGTGCGTCCATTTCGAAGGCGACTCAGTAGACCACCGCGCGCCGGCAGGGGTCAAGAGCCAGAGCCCGGCACACCGACTACGGCGGGCATGGTGAAGTATACGCAAGGCAGTGAGCGAATAGCCCTCGCGAGGCGCGCGTTAGCTCAGCGGACGGAGTAGCCCTTTCCCGACATGCACGCCGCGTAGGCGCGGTTGTAGGCGTCGGTGTTCCTGTTGTACTGGCTGACGCCGCCGATCGTGCCGCCGGTGACGCCGCCCGCCGCCGCGCCGATGGTGGCACCCCGTCCGGCGTTGCCGGTGGCGGCGCCGATCGCCGCTCCACCCGCCGCGCCAATGAGACCGCCGACGATCGCGCCGACGCCCACGCCCTGGGCGGTGTCGGCGGCCTGGCTGCCGGCGTGCTGCTGCGCGTAGATCTGGCAGTCGTAGCCGTCACGCGCCTGCTGGTCGACGACCTGCCCGCGCGCGGGATAGGCCGCGACGGGTGGACGGTACTGCTGGGTACAGCCGGCCAGCAGCCCGATCGACAACACGAACGCGATCCCGCGCTTCATCCGCTCCTCCTTGGTCGGGGTTGCCCTACACGCAACGCTCGAGCCCGGCGCGACGGAAGCCGTCACGCCGCGGGCAGCCAGTCGCGCAGCGGCTTGACCTGGCCGCCGGCCTTTTCGAGTCCTTCGCGGACCGCGCGCACGATGTTCTGCGAGCCCGGCGTGTCCCCGTGGCAGCAGATCGTCTGCACGGAGATATCGATCTCGACGCCGTCCAGCGTCCGCACCTTGCCCTCCATCGCCATCTTCACGGCCTGGGCCGCCGCCTGCTTGGGATCGGTGATGAGGGAGCCGGCGATCTTGCGGGACACGAGCGAGCCGTCGACGTTGTAGGCGCGATCGGCGAAGCCCTCGGAGGCCACGCGCGTGCCCATCTTGCGGCAGGTGGCGTCGAAGCGGCCGGAGGCGGCGGTCATCAAGATCAGCTGCGTCTTGCCGGATTCCATGACGGCTTCGCCGGCCGCCGCCGCCAGCGCGTCGTCCTTTTCCATCATGTTGTAGAGGATGCCGTGGGGCTTGACGTGCTGGAGGTCGGCGCCGGCCACCCGGACGAACTCGCGCAGCGCGCCCGTCTGGTAGCAGATGTAGTCCTTCACTTCCTTGGGCGACACGTCCATGACACGGCGGCCGAAGCCCATGAGATCCGGCAGCCCCGGGTGGGCGCCGATGGCCACGCGATGCTTCAGGGCCAGGTCGACGGTGGCGCGCATCACGTGGGGATCGGCGGCGTGGTAACCGCACGCGACGTTGGCGGACGTGATGAACGGCATGATCTCGGCGTCGGCGCCGAGCGTCCAGCGGCCGTAGCTCTCGCCCATGTCGCAGTTCAGATCGACGTATTTCGTGGTGGCCATGGCGGCGCTCCTTTACTCGCGCGACATCACGCGCGCGAGCGCGTTGACGAAACGGTCCACGTCCTCATCGGCCATCGCGAGCGAGCAGGCGCCCAGGCCCCGCTGGGTGAGGAGGATGCCTTCGTTGACGAGGGCCACGAACACGCGCAGCGGCATGTCGGGGTCCTTCGGCCGGCTCGACCGGTAGTCGGTGAGCGCGCCCGTCGCCCAGTGCAGGCAGAACAGCGAGCCGATCCCGGTGACCTGCCCCTTGCGCCGGGTGGCGTGGAGCAGCCGGGACACGCCGCCGCGCAGCCGCTCGCCAAGCGCGTCGAGCCGTGCGTAGGCTTCGGGCGTGAGCGCATTCATCGTCGCGACGCCCGCGGCCATCGTCACCGGATTCGCGTTGAACGTGCCGCCGTGGCTGATGCGGGCGCCGCCGCGGCGCGGATCGTAGAAGTCCATGATGTCGCGGCGCCCACCGAAGGCGCCGACGGGCAGGCCGCCGCCGATGATCTTGCCGAGCGTCGTGAGGTCGGGCCGGATGCCGAACCGCTCCTGGGCGCCGCCCCACGCGATCCGGAACGAGATCACCTCGTCGAAGATCAGCACGATCCCGTGCCGCTCGGTGACCGCGCGCAGGCGCTCCAGAAATCCCTCTGCCGGCGGCAGGATGCCGCCGATGCCGAGCAGCGGATCGACGATGACCGCGGCCAGGTTGGCGGCTTCCTTGCCGATGATCTCTTCACACGCGTCGGGGTCGTTCCAGGGCAGGACGACGACGTGACGCACCGTCGCCGGCGGGATGCCGGCCGACATCGCGATGGGCTTGGGGCGCCGGCGATTGCCGGCGGCTTTCGGATCGGGCGCGACGCTCACCATCACCCCGTCGTGCGTGCCGTGATACGCGCCCTCGAACTTCGCGATCTTCGGTCGGTCGGTGAACGCCCGGGCCAGGCGCACCGCGTTCATGGTGGCTTCCGTCCCCGAGTTCGTGAACCGGAGGCTCTCCATCGACGCCAGTCGGCGGGTCAGGATCTCCGCGAGCCGCACCTCGTGCTCGGTGGGGCCGGGGAACGACATGCCCAGCGCCGCCGCCTCTTGCGCGGCCTTGACGACGTCGGGCGGCGCGTGGCCGAGGATCAGCGAGGTGTAGTTGCCGTTGAAGTCCAACCGGTCCACCTCGTCCGCGTCCCAGATGTGCGCGCCCTGACCGCGCTGGACGTAGAAGGGATACGGATCGAAGAAGGTGGTGGTCCGGCTGTTGCCGCCCGGCATGACGCTGAGCGCTTCCTCGTGGAGCGCGCGCGATCGGGGGGACTTCGCCAGGTATTCGTTGAGCTCGCGTTCGATCGTCATCCGCTCTCTCCCGAGACTGGTCCCAGGATACGATCCAGGGACGTCTGCCACTCCGTGAGGGCGCCGTGCGCGTCGGCCAGGCTCACCGCGCGAAATCTCACGGGTTGCCCGGGCTTGACCTGCCCCAGCCGTCCGACGTCAACGGAGCAGACGGTCGCCACCTTGGTGTAGCCACCAGTGGATTGTCGGTCGACCAGCAGCACGATCGGCTGCCCGTCGCCCGGCACCTGTACGCTTCCGAGCGCGATTCCGTCGGAGATGATGTCATGGCCGCGCGTATGTGCGATCCGGGGTCCCCGGAGCCGGGCGCCCATGCGGTCCGACTGGGGAAGCATCTCATATTCCCCCCCGAGGAAGGCCGCGATTCCGTCCGGGGTGAAGCGTTCGGCCTGGGGTCCGAGCACCACACGGAGGCCATCCGGGGCGCCGAGGTCGGCGACGGCGGTTTCCGGCACGCGCCGGATGGCCGGGAGGGCCGCGGGAAACAATCGCAGCTCATCGTCCGTGCGCAGCGCGCGGCCATCGAGTCCACCGAGACGCCCCCGCAGATACGTCGAGCGCGAGCCCAGGACGAGCGGCACGTCGACACCACCGGAGAAGGCGACGTACGCGCGGACGCCGCGCGCCGACGGTCCCAGCCGCACGACGTCGCCGGCGCGCAGGTGGATCGTCGTCCACCTTGGCGCCTCGGCGCCGTTGAGCGTGACCGGCATCGCGGCACCCGTCACCGCCACCGCGCAGTCGGCCCGCGCTTCGAAGCGCGGGCCCAGGACCGTGCACTCGAGCGCGGCCGCGGTGTCGGGATTGCCCACGAGCCGGTTCGCGAGGAGGAACGAGCGCACGTCCATCGGTCCCGAGGGGGGAATGCCGTAGCGGAGCTGGCCGGGGCGGCCGCGATCCTGGACCGTCGTCTGGGCGCCGGCGTCCAGGATGCGGATCATTCGATCACCGGCCTGGCGATCATTCGATCACGGGCTTGAAGGTCCGCGCGGCCACCGTGGCCTCGATCGCGTCGAACTCGACGCGATCGATCGGCCGAAAGCGCACCCGGTCGCCGGGGCGGAGCAAGATGGGGTCGGACGCGCCCGGGTCGTAGAGGCGCAGTGGAGTCCTTCCGAGAATCCAGTAGCCGCCGGGGCTCTCGACCGAGTAGATGCAGCACTGGATGCCGCCGATGCCGACGCTCCCCGCCGGGACTTTCGTCCGCGGCGTCTCCAGCCGCGGCAGTTGAATCCCCTCCGGCACCGTCGTGTACGGCAGTCCCGGCGTGAAACCGATGAAGTACACGAGGTACTCGGCCCCCGCGTGCAGGCGAACGACCTCGTCCACCGAAAGTCCCAGCCGTGCCGCGGCCGCCTCCACGTCGAGCCCGAGCGCGGGCTCGTAGCAGCAGGGCAGCTCCACGTTGCGCGAGGGCGGGAGCACCGCGGTGCCGGCCTGCGCCGCGAGGGCGTCGATGCCGGCGCACAGCCGATCGTATCCGGTGACCCGCGGGTCGTAGTACACGAGGAGCGAGCGGAAGGTCGGCACCATCTCGACCACGCCGGGCAGGCCCTTCTGCTGGATGAGGAACTCCAGCGCCCGGACGCGGGTGTTGACGTCGACGCTGATCTCCTCGGCGAACTCGACGCAGACGGCGAGATCGCCCGCGGGCTCGAACCTCAGACGGTCTCTCAGGGCCTGTGAGCGAATCGCGAACTCGAGGAGCGCCACGGCTTTGCCGGGGCGCTGCCGAGCGTCTGGGGGGTGTGGGGGGCCATGCCCGGGCCCTCGGACACGAATGACAGGACACGAGGAGCGCCCCGGGTTTCCCGGGGCGCTGCCGAGCGTTGGGGGGCATGGGGGGCCATGTCCGGGCCCTCGGACACGAATGACGGGACACGAGGAGCGCCCCGGGTTTCCCGGGGCGCTGCCGAGCGTTGGGGGGCATGGGGGGCCATGTCCGGGCCCCCCATCTAAAAGGCCGCCAGCGCGGAGTTGGGGACGTCGGTGATGAACATGTGCCCGGGGCTGTGCGTGATCATGAACGGCAGGCGGGAGGCGAGCGCCACCGCCTGGGGCGTCACGCCGCACGCCCAGAACACGGGGACGTCGCCGGCGTCGAAGTGCTGCGCGTCGCCCCAGTCCGGACGCGCGATGTCCCTGATGCCGATCGCGGCGGGGTCACCGATGTGGATCGGCGCGCCGTGCGCGCCGGGAAACCGGGCGCTCGCGGTCACCGCCTTCGACAGCTGCGCGGCCGGGACTGGACGCATGGAAACGACCATCGGGCCGTGGAACGCGCCGGCGGGACGACAGGCCATCGACGTCTGCCACATCGCGACGTTCTTGCCGTGCTCGACGTGCCAGAGACGGATGCCGGCCTCGAGCAGCGCCCACTCGAACGTGAACGAACAGCCGAGCAGGAAGGCCACGAGGTCGTCGCGCCAGTATGGCGTCACGTCGGTGACCTCGTCGGCAACCGCGCCGTCCTTGTAGATACGGTAGCGCGGGATGTCGGTGCGCAGGTCGGCGCCGGGCGCCACCCCCACCGGCTCCGGCGAGCCGACGTCCGTCACTTCGATCAGCGGACACGGCCGCGGGTTGCGCTGGCAGAAGAGCAGGAAGTCGTACGCGTAGTCGCGGGGCAGGACGGCCAGGTTCGCCTGCACGTGGCCGGCGCCGAGGCCCGCGGTGACGCCGGTCAGCTTGCCGGCGCGGATGTCGGCCCGGATCTCTCGCGGATGGCGGGTGTCGATCGGCATGGCGAGTATTTTACTTCCGGGTTACTTCCGGGCCAGCACGACCAGACGGGGGGCGTCGAGCGAGAAGGGAGTGCCGTCGAGACCGCCGTAGAGCTCGACCCGGCTCCAGCGCTCGGGCCGCAGCATCGCGCGCAGCTCGTGCGCGGAGTAGAGACGGATCTCGCTGTCACCGATGACGATCGCCTGGCCGCTGGCGGGCATGCGCCACCAGCGCGCGTGCCACCGGCTCGTGAGCGGATCGAACGAGTTCTCGATCTTGAGCGTCCAGTCACCCACGCGCCGACGCTCTTCCGGCGGCAGCGACCGGACACTCTGATCGCGGTTGCGCGTGTCGAGCACGAACACGCCGCCGGGAACGAGGGCACGCCAGAAACGGTCGAGGAGCAACCGGTCCTCGTCGTCGGAGAAATACCCGATGGAGCTGTAGAGGTTGACGGCGACGTCGAAGGTGCCGGCGAACTCCATGTCGCGCATGTCCTGGCAGAACAACCCGACTTCGACCCCGGCGCTCGCCGCGGCCTCGCGGGCTCGCGCGACCTCGGTCTCGTTGAAGTCCACCGCGGTCACGCGATAGCCGCGGCGCGCGAACTCCACGGAGTGGCGGCCGAAGCCGCAGGGCGCGTCGAGGACGCGGGCGCCCGCGCCGATGCGGGTGACCCCGACGATCCAGTCGACGTCGCGGGCCGCGTCGGTGGGCGACTCCATGGCCGGGGAGATCGCCGGCCACGCCTCCCGGAAGAACCGCTCGCTCTCGAACACGCCGGCGATTATACGGCGGCGCGCGGGCTGGTGGGTATGCACGCCGCGCTCGTCCCGGACACCGCGTGTTATCGTCTGCGCCCATGACCACTCTCCTCACGGGCGCGCTCGCGTCCATCGGCATCTGGATGAGATGAGCGACCTTCGCATCCGCGCCGCCACCGTGGCCGACGCCGACGCCATCTGCCGCATCTACAACCAGGGCATCGAGGACCGCGTGGCCACGCTGGAGACGGAGCTGCGGACGCCTGACGAGCGGCGCTCGTGGCTCGCGGGGCGGAGTCCGCGCCATCCCGTGATCGTCGCCGAACACGACCGGCAGCTCGTCGGCTGGGCGAGCCTGAACGTGTTCAACGCGCGCGCGGCGTACCGCTTCGTCGCCGACATCTCGGTGTACGTCGATCGCGCCGCGCGCGGCAAGGGCGTCGGCAACGCGCTGATGCCCCGACTGGTCGAGCTCGGCCGCGAGCACGGCTTCCACAAGCTCGTGCTCTCCGCGTTTCCGACCAACACCGGCGGGATGGCGCTCTACACCAAGCACGGCTTCCGCACCGTCGGCATCTACGAGGAACAGGGCCAGCTCGACGGCCACTGGGTCGACACCATCATCATGGAGAAGATTCTCTCGAAGGGGGGCTAACCTCCCCGGAGGGGCCGATCCGTCGCGACTCGGTTCTACTGGCGCGGGTCGGGGTGGGCAAGGACTTCGGCGGTCTGGGCCTCGCGATACTTCCGGAGCGCGTCGCGGTACTGGGAGTGCTTGGTGGCGAGGATCGCGGTGGCGAGGAGCGCGGCGTTGACGGCGCCGGCGTGGCCGACGGCGAGCGTGCCGACCGGGATGCCGGCGGGCATCTGGACCATCGAGAGCAGCGAGTCGAGGCCCTGGAGGCGAGATTCCATCGGCACGCCCAGGACGGGAAGCAGGGTCCTGGCCGCGGTGGCGCCGGGAAGGGCGGCCGCGCCTCCCGCGGCGGCGATGATCACTTCCAACCCCCGCTGCTCGGCCGACTGCGCGTAGTCGACGAGCTCGTCCGGGGTGCGATGCGCGGACAGCACGCGCACTTCGTACGGCACGCCGAGGCCGTCCAGCGTGCGGGCGGTGTGCGCCATCGTTTCCCAGTCCGACCTCGAGCCCATGACGATGCCGACGAGTGGTGGCATGGCGCCGATTCTACGTCACCCGGCCGTGGCCACCCCGCCCGATCGCGGTGTCACGCGACGTCACCCAACCGGCCCGGCCGCGACCGCCGGCTCGGGCGCATCGGCCCGGACCCGGCTCATGAACGGGATGAGGACCCACGCCAACGGTTGTGGTATATGTATGCGCCAGTTTCATGCCTGATTCGACTCGCGCGCTCGTGCGAGGCTTCCTCGCTGGACTGCTCCTGATCGCGGGAGGATGCGCCTGGCTCAAGCCGGCGCCGACGCCCATCCTGCCGCCGGAGGAGCTCTATTCCAACGGCGAGACCGAGCTCGAGAAGAAGCGGTACGAGGAGGCGCGGACGAGCTTCAGCAAGATCGTCGAGCGTCACGCCAACTCCTCGGCCGCGCCGCGGGCGCGGTTCCTCATCGGCGAGACGTTCTACCGGGAAGGCGAGTTCGACAAGGCCATCAAGGAGTTCGAGGCCTTCATGGCCTTCTACCCGCAGCACCAGATCGCCGACCTCGTCCAGTACCGCCTCGCCATGGCCTTCTACGATCAGCTCAAGCCCATCGAGCAGGACCAGACGCTGGCCAAGAAGGCGCTCGACCAATTCAAGCGCCTGGTGAAGGATTACCCGGAGAGCCGCTACGCCACCGACGCGCTGGCCAAGATCGACGTCTGCCGCGGGCGCCTCGCCCAGAAGGAAGTCTGGGTGGCGACGTACTACTTCAACAGCGGCAACCCGGGCGGGGCCCGGCAGCGGCTGGAGCTGGTGCTGAAGGATTACGCGCGGACGCTGGTCATCCCGGAGGCGCTGTGGCTGCTCGCCGAGGTAAACTTCCGCGAGGGCCGCGTCCCCGAGGCCGAAGGCCTCCTGCGCCGGCTGGCGGGCGAATACTCGTATACGCAATACGGCCGCCGCGCCGTCCAGCGGTTGAGCGCCCAAAGGTAGGTGACCCCGTGCACGACATCGTCGACCTTCGCTCCGACACCCTGACGCTCCCCACCCCCGAGATGCGCGAGGCGATGGCGTGCGCGGACGTCGGCGACGACGTGTGGGAGGAGGATCCGACCGTCAAGCGTCTGGAGGCGACGGCCGCCGAGCGCATGGGCAAGCCGGCCGGGCTGTTCGTGGCCTCCGGCACCCAGGGCAACCTGATCTCCGTGCTGGCCCAGACCCAACCCGGCCAGGAGCTCGTGTGCGATCTCGACGCGCACGTCTTCAACTACGAGGTCGCGGGCGCGGCGGTCATCGGCAACGTGCAGACGCGGCCGGTAAAGACCGAGCGCGGCTTTCTCTCCCCCGCCCAGGTCCGCGAGGCCATTCGTCCCGCCAACATCCACATTCCCCCCACGGGGCTCGTGTGTCTGGAGAACACGCACAACCGCCACGGCGGGACGTGCTGCACGCCCGAGGAGATCGCCGCCGTGGCAGACGCCGCTCACGGCGCGGGCGTGCCGGTGCACCTCGACGGCGCGCGCCTCTTCAACGCGGCGGTTGCGCTCGGGCGTCCGGCGCGGGAGTTCACCCGCCACGTCGATTCGGTGACGTTCTGCCTGTCCAAGGGGCTGGCGGCCCCCGTCGGCTCGGTGATCTGCGGCAGCCCGGAGCTCGTGGCGCGCGCCCGGCGCATCCGCAAGATGCTGGGTGGCGGCATGCGCCAGGTGGGCATCCTGGCCGCAGCCGGGCTCGTCGCGCTGGAGCGCATGGTCGACCGGCTGGCCGACGACCACGCCAACGCGCGCACGCTGGCCGAAGGCGTCGCCCGTCTGCCGCGGATCCGGCTCGAGCTGGCCACCGTGCAGACGAACATCGTCATCTTCTTCGTCGATCGGGCGGACGGCGTGGCCGAGCTGGTGCAAGCCTGCGCGGCCCGCAAGGTGAAGGTCCACGGCATCGGTCCCACGTCCATCCGCTGTGTCACGCACAAGGATGTCGACGCCGACGACATCGCGCGGACGCTCGACGCCTTCCGCGAGATCACGGCAAAATGGTAGTCATCTAGCCGGGAGGTCCCATGGCGGAACGCCTTCTCGACGTCAAGGGCTTGAAAACGCACTTCTTCACCGACGAGGGCGTGGTGCGCGCCGTCGACGGCATCGACCTGTACATCGAAAAGGGCGAAACGCTCGGGATCGTCGGCGAGTCGGGCTGCGGCAAGAGCGTGACCGCACTGTCCATCATGCGACTGATCGCGACGCCGCCCGGCCGCATCGTCGAGGGCGAGATCATCTACAACGGGCGGAACCTCCTGAAGCTCTCCAATGCCGAGATGCGCAAGATCCGCGGCAAGGAGATCTCGATGATCTTCCAGGAGCCCATGACCTCGCTCAACCCGGTCTTCACCGTGGGCGAGCAGATCGCGGAGGCCGTCCGCCTCCACGAGGGTCTTGGGCGTCGCGACGCCATGGACAAGACGGTGGAGATGCTGAAGCTCGTGCACATCCCCAACGCCGAGCGCCGGGTGAAGGAATATCCGCACCAGCTCTCGGGCGGCATGCGGCAGCGGATCATGATCGCCATGGCGTTGTCGTGCAATCCCAAGCTGCTCATCGCCGACGAGCCGACGACCGCGCTCGACGTCACCATTCAGGCGCAGATCCTGGAATTGCTCAACGAGCTGAAGGCCAGGTTCAACATGGCCATCATGCTCATCACCCACGACATGGGCGTCATCGCGGAGACGGCCCAGCGCGTCGTCGTCATGTACGCGGCGCAGGTGGTGGAAGAGGCGCCCGTCAAGGACCTGTTCAAGGAGCCGCTCCACCCGTACACCCAGGGCCTCCTGCACTCGATCCCGCGCATCGACCTCGCGGCCACCCAGAAGCAGAAGCTGGAGGCGATCCCGGGCACGGTCCCGCAGCTGCGGGGCGACATCAAGCCGAGCTGCCGCTTCGCGCCGCGCTGCCAGTTCGCCAAGCCCACGCACTTCGAGAACACACCGCCGCTGAAGGAAGTCAGGCCGGGCCACAAGGTCGCCTGCTTCCTGTACTGAGGCACACCATGGCCGACGCCCTGCTCCGGGTCCGCAACCTCAAGAAGTACTTCCCGATCCGCGGGGGCCTCTTTTCGCGTGAGGTCGCCCGCGTGCACGCCGTCGACGACGTCTCGTTCGAGATCATGGCCGGCGAGACGCTGGGCCTGGTCGGCGAGTCCGGCTGCGGAAAGTCCACGTCGGGGCGGTCGATCTTGCGATTGATCGAGCCCACGTCGGGCGAGGTGTGGTTTCAGGACAAGAACGTCACGACGCTGGACAAGCGGGCGCTGCGCGGGCTCCGGAAGGAAATGCAGATCATCTTCCAGGACCCCTACGCGTCGCTGAACCCGCGCATGACGGTGGGCTCGATCATCGGCGAGGCCCTCGTCATCCACAAACTCGCGCGCGGCCGGCGCGAGCGTGAAGAGCGCGTGGTCCAGCTCCTGGAAACGGTCGGACTCGCGCCCGACCATCTGCGGCGCTACCCGCACGAGTTCTCGGGCGGCCAGCGGCAGCGCATCGGCATCGCCCGCGCGCTGGCCGTGAGCCCGAAGCTCATCGTGGCCGACGAGCCGGTGTCCGCGCTCGACGTATCGATCCAGGCCCAGATCATCAACCTGCTCGAGGACCTCCAGGCAAAGTTCGGCCTCACCTATCTCTTCATCGCCCACGACCTCTCGGTCGTCGAGCACATCTCCACCCGCGTGGCGGTGATGTACCTCGGGAAGATCGTCGAGATCGCGCCGGCGAGAGAGCTATACACGAATCCGAAGCACCCCTACACCGAGGCTCTGCTGTCCGCCGTTCCGATTCCGGATCCCACGATGAAGCGGAAGCGGATCCTGCTCGAGGGCGACGTTCCGAGCCCCATCAACCCACCGTCGGGTTGCCGCTTCCACACCCGCTGCGCGATCCGGATCCCGGCGTGCTCCGTGAACGAGCAGGTGCTGCAGGAAGTCTCGCCGGGCCACTGGGTCGCCTGCCAGGTCCGGACGGGCGTCGTCGTCAAGTAGCGCACGCCGCGCGGTAGCCCGGAACCCATGCCGAAGGTGCGCGTCGGCGACATCGAGATGTTCTACGTCGAAGCCGGCGCCGGCGATCCGCTCGTGCTCGTCATGGGCTTCAGCGCGGATCACATGGCGTGGGCGCTTCAAATGCGCGCCTTCGCCGAGCGCTATCGCGTCGTCGCGTTCGACAACCGCGGCGCCGGCCAGACCGATCAGCCGGACTTTCCCTACACGATTCCGATGATGGCCGCGGACACCGTGGGGCTCATGGACGCCCTCGGGGTGGAGCGCGCGCACGTGCTCGGGCTGTCCATGGGCGGGATGATCGCGCAGGAGATTGCGCTCGGCTGGCCGGAGCGGGTGCGCTCGCTCCAGCTCCACGCCACCCTGGCCCGGCCCGATGCGTACCTGAGCGCGCTCACGGAGACGTGGCGCGCCATGAAGCGGAACCTACCCGACGAGGACGCGGTGCGGGCCTTCCAGCTCTGGATCTTCGCGCCCGAGACGTACGCGGCGCACCCCGAGCTGGTGGAGACCGCGTTTCGCAACGTGATGGCCAATCCGCACCGGCAGTCGCTGACCGGCTTCCTGCGCCAGGGCGACGCCGTGCGCGCCCACGACACCCTCGACCGGCTCGGGAAGATCCGCTGTCCGACGCTGGTGAGCGGCGCCGAAGACGACGTCCTGGTTCCACCGCGCTTCGCCCGCCAGCTGGCCGAGGGCATCCCCGGCGCCGAGCTGCGCATCGTGCCCGGCGCCGGCCACGGCTACATCTGGGAGCGCTTCGAGGAGTTCAACCGGATGTGCCTTTCTTTCCTCGGAGGGGGGCTTCGCCCCCCTTCCGACGGCCGTGAGCGGGCCTGACGGCCCGCTCTGCGGCCTGCCTCCCCCCAAAGCAGGATTGCGCCGGCGCCGCCGCTGGGGTGGAGCACCTGGCCGGTCAGGTAGCCGGAGGATTCTTCGGCGAGGAACACCGATTCCAACCAAAGCCGCCCCGGCGCGCTTGCCGTAGCCGCGGTGCGTCCGCTATCCTACCCCCGGAGGCCACCGTGGCCTCAGGAGGCTCCTGTGCCCTACGACTACAGCCGCTACTTCGGCGAAATCACGCTGACTCACGACCTGATGTCGAAGCCCGAGGAGCGGCAGTGGCAGCTCAGCGCCCCGGGCCGCCAGCCCGAACGTCACCAGTACGTGTTGTATCTCGGGTGCAACGTGCTGCGGACGTCGCACATGGTCCAGACGGTGACGGCGATCTTCGATCGGCTCGGGCTCGACTACGTCGCGGTGGGCGGGCCGACGTACTGCTGCGGGATCCAGCATCACAAACAAGGGGACGTCGCCGCGGCCGGCGGCATGAGCCGCCACACCATCGACCTCATTCAGCGGTACCAGCCGCAGGAGGTCGTGATGTGGTGCCCGTCGTGCATCTATTTCTACGACGAAGTGCAGCAGATGACGTTGCCGTTCCCGTTCCGCCACGCCGCCGAGTTCCTCGCCGAGCGGCTCCCCGAGCTGACGTTCACCCACGACGTGCGCCAGCGCGTCGCGCTCCACTACCACGTGCACAACGCGGCGCGCCGACGTGAGGGGCTCGCGGGCCTGCGGCTCCTGGAAGCCGTGCCCGGGCTCACCGTCGTGCCCATCGAGCCGGAAGGGCGTTTCTCGCGGTCCTGCACGGCCGAGGTCCAGCAGGCGCTCGGCGTCGACGTCTGGAACAGGCTGGCCATCGATGAGATCGAGCGGGCCCACGCTGCCGGCGCCGACACGCTCGCGACGATCTACCACGGATGCCAGCGGATGCTGTGTGGATTCGAGGCGGGCCACCCGGTGGCGATCGAGCACTATCTGTCGGTCTTCGGGCGCGGGCTCGGCATCGAGTTCGAAGACAAGTTCAAGAAGTACCGGCTCTGGGCCGATCCGGACCGCGTGCTCGCCGACATGACGCCATGCCAGCTGGCCAGCGGCGTCGACCCCGAGCGCGCCCGGCGCTTCGTGGAGCAGGCCTTCACGCCGGGGCACGTGAACCCGCCCGCGCCGTCGTAGCCCGCGCCGCGAGCGTGGCCGGACGTCACGAAGCCACGCGCCGGCGCCCTCGCTGGCCGGCGCCCGGAATGGCCGGGATTCGGCGACCGCGTCGCTGACGACCCGCGCGATCGTGCGCCCCGCCGGTGTCTCGCCAGCCGGCCGCTCCGGTTCCGGCGCGATCGCCAGAACGCGCGGCGCGCCCGCGACCACGTCGAATCCCATCTCGGCCAGACGTGCGGTGAAGCCGGCTTCATCCCGGTAGCTCGACTCGCCCGACGGGCGAGCCGTCTCGAAGAGCGCGTTCGGGCGCAGCCAGAACAGGCTTCGGATGGCGGTGCCCACGCCCGCCCGGCGCGCCCCCGCCACCGAAGGCTCGCCGCTTTCGGCGGCGGTGGCGGGCCGGCGCACGGCCATCTATGATGACCCGTCGATCACACGCCAGGAGAGCACGCAGTGACGAAAGCCCGGATCGAATTCGCGGACGTCGTCGAGTCAGCGCGGACGGTGTGGGAAGTCGAGACGGCCGGCGCCGGGCCCCCGGGCCGCTTGCCGGTGACCGCCGACATGCTGCTCGACGCGCCGAGCGGCGACATCTTCGGTCTCACCCAGAACGCCGGCATGGGGTGGGACCCAAGCGAGCTCGGGCGCCCGCAATACCTGATGCTGGGAACGAACGGTGGCATCCGCGCGCCCGACGGCCGGCCGATCGCGCTCGGCTATCACACCGGCCACTGGGAGATCGGGCTGCTGATGCAGGCCGCGGCCGAGGAGCTGCGCGGCCTCGACGCCATCCCGTTCGCCGCGTATTGCTCCGATCCCTGCGATGGCCGCACCCAGGGCACCGTCGGCATGATGGACAGCCTCGCCTATCGCAACGACGCCGCCCAGGTCTTCCGCCGTCTCGCGCGCTCGCTGCCGACGCGCAAGGGCGTGCTCGGCGTGGCCACCTGCGACAAGGGCTTGCCCGCGATGATGATGGCGCTCGCCTCCATGCGCGATCTGCCGGCCGTCCTCGTGCCCGGCGGCGTCACGCTGCCGCCGCGCGACGGCGAGGACGCGGGCAAGGTGCAGTCCATCGGCGCGCGGTTCGCCCACGGCGAGCTGACCCTCGAGCAGGCACAGGAGCTCGGCTGCCGCGCGTGCGGCTCGCCGGGCGGTGGCTGCCAGTTCCTCGGAACGGCCGCGACGTCCCAGGTGATCGGCGAGGCGCTCGGTCTGACCCTGCCACACGCGGCGCTGGCGCCGTCGGGCCAGCCGATCTGGTTCGACATGGCGCGCCGCTCGGCGCGCGCGCTCGTGGGGCTGCAGGCGCGTGGTCTTCGCGTGCGCGACGTCGTCACCGACGCCGCGATCCGGAACGCGATGGTCGTGCACGCCGCCTTCGGTGGCTCGACGAATCTCCTGCTGCACCTGCCGGCCATCGCTCACGCGGCCGGGCTCGGGCGGCCGACCGTGGACGACTGGATCGCGGTGAACCGCCGTGTGCCGCGGCTGGTGGACACGCTGCCGAATGGGCCGCATCCGACCGTGCGCGCGTTCCTGGCCGGCGGCGTGCCGGAAGTGATGCTGCACTTGCGCCGCCTCGGGCTGCTCGAGCTCGGCGCACTGACGGTGAGCGGCGAGCGGTTGGGCGTGACCCTCGACTGGTGGGAAACATCCGAGCGCCGGCGCGCGTTGCGTGAGCGGCTCCAGCGGGTCGATGGCGTCAGCCCCGAGGACGTGATCATGGACGTCGAGCGCGCGCGCGCGCGGGGACTGACCAGCACGATGACGTTCCCCCGCGGCAATCTCGCGCCGGAGGGGTCGGTCATCAAGAGCACCGCGATCGACCCGAGCGTGGTGGACGCCGACGGCGTGTATCGAAACGTCGGTCGGGCCCGAGTCTTCACCCGCGAGCGTGACGCCATCGCGGCGATCAAGAGCCGCGGCCCCGAGCGCCTGCAGCCCGGCGACGTCATGGTGTTGATCTGCCGCGGCCCGCTGGGCGCCGGGATGGAGGAGATCTACCAGATCACCGCCGCGCTCCGGCACCTCTCGTGGGGCAAGCACGTGACCGTCGTCACCGACGCGCGCTTCTCGGGCGTCTCCACCGGCGCCTGCATCGGCCACGTCGGCCCCGAGGCGCTCGCCGGCGGTCCGATCGGCAAGATCCTGGACGGCGACCTCATCCAGGTCATCGTCGACCGTAACCGCCTGGAGGGCTCGATCGACCTCGTCGGCGTCGGCGAGACGACGTTCGGGCCCGCGGAAGGCACGCGCCTGCTGGCAACGCGGCCTCCGCGGCCCGATCTCTCCCCCGACCCCGACCTGCCGGCCGACACGCGGCTGTGGGCGGCCCTGCAGCAGGTCGGAGGCGGGACGTGGGGCGGCTGCGTCTACGACGTGGAGGCGATCGTGGAAGCCTTGCGGGTCTGACGCGGCGGCGCGCGATC
>JBGPXN010000245.1:0-5316 GCA_041492755.1 Methylomirabilia bacterium
CCTTCGAGGCCGGGAAGGACCAGAACCTTCGTGCTCGCCCGGCGAGCAGTCTCGATCAAGGCGTCGCACGCCGCGTCGTTGTGGCTGGGATCGTGATGGAACGTCACCAGACGGCGCGCGCCGGCCGCGTCGGCGAACTCGACCGCGCGCTGCACCGAGCTGTGCCCCCATCCCACCCGGTCGGCGTATTCCTCTTCGGTGTACTGCGCGTCGTGGATCAGCAGATCCACGCCGGCGCTGACCTCGTAGCCCGAGATCCAGGTCCCGTCCGCCGGAAGCTTCGCGGCGCCCAGGCCGGGCTCGTGATCCGGCAGGTAGGCGATCGACGCGCTGTTTTCCGTGATCCGGTAGCCGACGGTGGGCCCGGGATGACAGATGAAGTCGGCACGGATCTCGAGGCCTGCGATCTCGAACGGCTCGGCCGGAACGTCGTGCAGCGTGAGCCGGCACGGGAGCTCGCGCAGCCGCACCGGGAACAGCGGCGGCGAGAAGTACCGGCTCAGCCGCGAGAGGAGGTCGAAGTTCGGCGACGGCGGACCCCAGATGTGGACTTCCTGCCCGGGCCGATAGAGCGGTCCGAAGAAGCCCAGCCCCTGCAAATGATCCATGTGGAGATGGCTGAGGAAGATATCGACCCGGGGAATCGCGGGCTCCACGGTGCCGCCGAGCCGCCGGATGCCGGTACCGCCATCCAGCACGAGAAGAGTACCCCGGCCACCGCGCACCTCGACGCACGCGGTGTTGCCACCGTAACGCGTGGTCTCCGGGCCCGGTGACGCGACCGACCCCCTGGTCCCCCAGAGGGTGATCTTCACTGCCCGCCCCCCTCCCAGATCATCGCCACCGCCCCGACGAAACGCCCGCCCTGGCCTTCGAGCGGGAAAGCCGTTTCCTCGATGCGCCGCTCCTGGCCGGCGAGGTTGCGAAAACGGAACGCGAGGTGCGAGGCGCGGCGCTCGCGCATGGCGATCGCCAGCGGGAGCGTCTCGAACGGGATGATGGCGCCGGTCTCACTGACCGGCGTGAACACCGACACCCACTCCTCGCGAGGGATCGCGCCCGTCTCCTCGAATCGCCGCCCCACCAGCCGTTCCGCCGCCTCGTTGTAGAACACCACGTTGCCGGCCGGGTCCAGCAGCAGCATCGGCACCGCCAGGCAGCTCGCCAGCTGCTGCATGAGGATCAACTCGACAGGCTTCTGCGGCATCTGTCCCCCTGAGCGAAGCGGGTGGCGTCGGCAGCGTCCTGCGACTCTACGGTCTCCGCCATCACAGGGTCAAGCCGTTCGTGCGGCGCGGCCACTGCTACATAGAAATGTCGTCGGGCCCTGAGACGCGCCTTCCGCGGGGCGGCCGAACGAGGCCGATCGGCAAGCCTCCGACCGCCGCCCGCCCGCCCGCACTCTCGTAGTATCATCAGCCGATATTGAGCCCTGATAGAGGAAGAGCCATCATGAACGTGCGTCTGATCCTGTCCGTGGTGGTCACCGGCTTCCTGATGGTGACCGCGGGAGCCTTCGAGCCCGGGTTCCCCGCCGCGACGTCGCACGCGGCCGAAGACGGGGCCGAGGTCGCCCGACTCAAAGCCGAGATCGAGCAGCTCAAGGGCCGCCTGCCGAGCCAGTCGCACGCCATAATCGACGTGGGGTATCACTTCTCGAATCTGTGGTTCGCGGGGCAGCAGCAGAACTGGGCCCTCGCCGAGTTCTACCTGAACGAGACCCGGTCCCACCTGCGCTGGGCCGTCCGCATCGTCCCGGTCCGTCGGACGAAGGCCGGCGAAGTCGACTACGCGGCCTGCTCGAATCGGTCGATCAAGGCGGGCTCACCGAGATCGGCAAGGCCATCGCCGACAAGCACGTCGAGCGATTCGCCGGCGCATACCGGCAAACCCTCGAGGGCTGCTACGCATGTCATGCGGCTTCGGACAAACCTTACCTGAGACCGCGCATCCCGGACCGGCCTGAAACGACGATCATCAACTTCGATCCAGCGGCCAGCCGGCCATAGCCGTTCGGCCCGGGTTCGACCGGCGATCGAACGTGGACAGGGCACCCGAACGGATGCTCCGCGAGTTCTTCCTGGGCTTCATCAAGATCCACATCCTGCACCACGCGGCGGAGGGTGAAGTGTACGGCCTCGCGCTCATCACGGAGCTTCGCCGGCACGGATACGAGCTGAGCCCCGGCACCTTGTACCCGGTCCTGCACCACCTCGAGCACGCCGGGTACCTGGCCCAGGTCACCCGCGTGGTGGACGGCAAGGTCAGGAAGTACTACGCGATCACGCGGCGCGGGTCGGCCGCGCTTGCTGACGCGCGCGAAAAGGTCGGCGAGCTGGTCGAGGAGCTCCTCGACGCGGGCCGCCCGTCACGGCGCCGCCGGCCGCGACGCGGGAGCGGCGCGGGCCGATGAGCCCACGCCCATCGGCCCCCACCCGCGCGCCGGACGACGGCCCGGGCGGGCGCGTCGCTTCCGGCCGGGGACGCGCGCTCGAGGTGCTCGGCGTGTCCACCCGCCTCGGGCTCACCTCGTTCGGGGGGCCCATCGCGCACCTCGGTTACTTCCGCGACGAGTACGTCGTGCGGCGGCGCTGGGTCGACGAGGCGCAGTACGCGGACCTCGTCGCGCTCTGCCAGTTCCTCCCGGGGCCGGCCAGCAGTCAGGTCGGCATGGCGCTCGGCGTCCTGCACGCGGGTCTGCTCGGCGGCGTGATGGCCTGGGTCGGGTTCACGATGCCGTCCGCCATCGCGCTCTTGGCGTTCGCCTATGGTCTGCAGGCGATCGACGTAGCGGACGCCGGATGGCTGCACGGGCTCAAGGTGGTGGCGGTCGCCGTGGTGGCGCAGGCGGTGTGGGGCATGGCCAGGAATCTCGCGTCCGACCGGCCGCGCGCGTCGTTGGCCATCGGCGCCGCGATCGCCGCGCTGGCGTCGCGCACGGCGCTGGCCCAAGTTCTCGTGATCGTCGTCGCCGGCATCGTCGGCTGGAGACTCCTGCCGGCGGCGGGGAGCACCTCGACCACCACCGTGCAGGTCCCCATCCGCAAGGCGGTGGCAATGGCGGCGCTCGCGGTCTTCGTCGTCTTGCTGATCGCGTTGCCGATCGCCCGCCAGCTCGTGCCGAGTCACGCCCTGGCCGTCTTCGACGGCTTCTATCGCGCGGGCTCGCTCGTCTTCGGCGGCGGCCACGTGGTCCTTCCGCTGCTCCAGGCCGAGGTCGTCCCGCCGGGCTGGGTGACGAACGAGGAGTTCATCGCGGGGTACGGCGCGGCGCAGGCGGTCCCCGGTCCCCTCTTCACCTTCGCCGCGTACCTGGGGGCGGTGATGCACGAGCCGCCCAACGGCGTGCTCGGCTCGGCGTGGGCGCTCGTCGCGATCTTCCTGCCGTCGTTCCTGCTCGTGGTGGGCGCGCTGCCGTTCTGGGAGCTGCTGCGGTGGCGGCAGAGCTTTCAGGCCGCTCTGCGCGGGATCAACGCGGCCGTCGTGGGGTTGCTGCTCGCGGCCCTCTACGACCCGGTCTGGACCAGCGCCATCACGAGCCACGCCGACTTCGGCCTCGCCCTCGTCGCGTTCGGCCTGCTCATGTTCTGGCGACTCCCCCCCTGGCTGGTGGTCCTCATCGCCGCGCTCGGCGGCGCCGCGCTCGCCGCCGTCCGCTGACGTCGCTCAGCGCTCCGCGCGGGTGGCGCCGGAGGCGAGCATTGCCTCGATCTCCGTGGCGCCGAATCCCGCCTCGCGCAGGACCTCGAGACTGTGCTCGCCCAGGCGCGGCGGCAGCCGGCGAATGTCACCCGGCGTCTTGCTGTAGGCCGCCGGAATGCCCGGCAGCCGCAGCGTGCCTTCGCTCGGGTGCTGGACGACCTGCCAGAATCCCGTCGCCTCGAGGTGGGGATCGCGGAGGAGCGACTCCAACGAGTTGACGATCATGCCCGGGATGTTGTGACGATCCAGCTCGGCGAGCCACTCGGCGTTGGTCCGCGTGGTGGCGATCTTGCCCAGCTCCTCGTACAGCAGCTCGATGTGTCGCAGCCGCGCGCCGAGCGTCGTGAACCGCGGGTCGTCGAGCAAGTCCTGGCGGCCGGCGATGCTGAAGAAGTCGCGCCAGTTCTGGTCGCTGTACGGAAGGATGGCCAGGAAGCCGTCCTTCGTCTTGAACGGCCGCCGGTAGCGGCTGAGCACGCGCTTGTAGCCGGCGCTGTCCAGCGCGGGCACGAACGTCTCGCCGTAGAGATGCTCGACCATCACCCACGCGACGAGGCTCTCCAGCATCGGCACCTCGACCTCCTGGCCCTCGCCGGTGCGCGCCTTGTGATAGAGCGCGGCGAGCATGGCGACGAGCACCGTCATGGAGCTCGTCTTGTCGGCCACGATGGTCGGCACGTATCGCGGCTCGCCATAGAGCGCGCCCTGCAGCGATGCGATGCCGGAGGCGGCCTGGATGATGTCGTCGTACGCGGGCTTGTCGCCGTAGGGGCCGGCGGCCCTGAAGCCGTACGTGCCGACGTAAATCAGGCCCGGGTTGACGGCGCGAAAGACCTCGTACGACATCCCGAGGCGTTTGGCCGCCCGCGGCCGGTAGTTGTGCAGAAGCACGTCGGCCGGCGTCGCCAGTCGCAGGAGCGCTCGCCGGGCCGAGTCCTGCTTGAGATCGAGGACGACCGAGCGCTTGTTGCGGTTGACGGCCAGGTAGAACGCTCCCATGTCGGGGTTCTTCATGGGACCGAGCTGGCGGGTGGTGTCGCCCTCGGGGGGCTCGATCTTGATCACGTCGGCGCCGAGGTCGCCGAGTTGCTGGGCGGCCCACGGGCCGAGAACGACGGTGGTGCAATCGACGACGCGAACGCCGGCGAGCGGTCCGGGCATGGGGGAGCGGCGGGCGGTTATTCCCCGCGAATCTCCTTGAGTCGCCGTTTGAGGCTGGTCATGCGGTCGTTCATCTGTTCCGAAAGGCGGGTGGCTTTGGTCCGTCGCTTGGCGGTTGGCACCCCGGCTGCTATCTGGCGCACCGTCGTGTTCCCACCGTGGCAGTAGAAGCAGCCGTGCTTCAAGCCGTGCTTACATTCGTCGGGCATGCGCTCGCGGTCTCCTTTCCCCCAGCATACCCGAAGCCGGGCGCGGAGCGAGCGTTGTGACAGAAGGTGCGGCGACGGGCCGGCAACCGCCGCCGCCGGCCCTCAGCGCGGCGTGGTGGACGGATGCGTGATCAGCGCCGACGTGCTTGTCTCAGCCGCTCTCCGAGCGTCCCGAAGCCCTCGCTCTTCTTCGCGGGGTCGCGCAGGTAGGCCTGCGTCTCGGCGCGCTCCTCGTGCGCGAGCG
>JBGPXN010000165.1:0-10318 GCA_041492755.1 Methylomirabilia bacterium
CCGGCGGTGAGACCGGAGACGTAGTAGTCGAGGAAGAAGACGTAGAGGATGACGATGGGCACGGAGCCGAGGACGGCCCCCGCCATGAGCTGGCCCCAGTAGTAGATGTCGCCGCGGATCAGCTCGCTCGTCACGCCCACGCTCGCCGTGATCTGGTCGGACGACGACGTGAAGGTCAGCGCGTAGATGAACTCGTTCCAGGACAGCGTGAACGCGAAGAGCGCCGCACACACGAGGCCGGGGACGGCGATGGGGAGCACGATGCGCCAGAGCGCCTGGATGCGCGTGGCCCCGTCGACCATCGCGCACTCCTCCACTTCCTTCGGCACCGTGCGGAAGTAGCCCATGAGGAGCCACGTGCAGAACGGGACGAGGAAGGTGGGGTAGGTGACCACGAGCGCCCACTTCGAGTCCCCGAGGCCGAGCCAGTTCACCACCTGGGCGAGCGGTAAGAACAGGAGCGAGGTCGGCACGAGGTAGGTGACGAAGATCCCGGTCCCGAAGCTGCCCACCGCGAAGAACTTCAGGCGCGCGAGGGCGTAGGCGGCGGTGGTCCCCAGGACGAGGGACACCGCCGTCGCGAGGAAGGTGACCACCAGGCTGTTCTTGGTCCACGTGAGGAACGCGGTGTCCCAGAGGAGCTTCGTGTAGTGCTCGAGCGTTGCGCCCTGCTGGATGAGGAGCGGCACCGCGTTGCGGTCGTACAGCTCGCGGTCCGTCTTCAGCGACGTCAGCGTCATGTGATAGAAGGGAAACAGCGCGAAGACGAGGAACGGCACCAGCAGCGCGTGCATCAGGATCTTCGTCCGCACCTTCCGTGACATCAGTACTGTTGCTTCCGCACGAACTTGAGCTGTGCGAACACCACGAAGGCGAGCACCGGGAACAGGTAGAGCGAGATGGCCGCGCCCTCGCCGATCCGCCCGCTCTCGAGCCCGATCTGGTACGAGAGGGTGGCGAAGAGGTGCGTGGAGTTGATCGGTCCCCCGTGCGTCAGCACGTAGACGATGTTGAAGTCGCTGAAGGTGAAGATCGTGGAGAAGAGGATGACGATGGCCAGGACCGGCTTGAGCATGGGGAGCGTGATGAGCCAGAAGCGCGCCCACGGGCCCGCCCCGTCGGCCTCCGCCGCCTCGTAGAGCTCCTTCGGGATCGAGACGAGCCCCGCCAGGATCGTGATCGCGAAGAACGGCAGCCCGCGCCAGATGTTCACCAACACCACCGCCGTCATCGCATAGTACTTCTGCCCCAGCCAGTTCGGGCCCGGCGGATCCAAGATCCCGAGCGCGATGCCGCTCCAGTTCACGACGCTGTAGAGCGAGTTGAACATCCACGACCATCCGAGGATGGACAGCGCGGTGGGGATGACCCACGGCAGGAGGACGGCACCCCGGATCAACCGGTTGAACCAGAGCTGCTGGTTCAGGAGGAGGGCGAGCGAGATGCCGAGCACGAGCTTGAAGGCGACCGCCGCGCCGGTGAACACGAACGCGTTCTGGAAAGTATGACGGAAGGCGTCGCTCTGCCAGAGATTGATGAAGTTCTTCAGCCCGACCAGATGGCTCGGGCGGCCGATGAAGGCGTTGGAGACCGAGAAGTAGAGGGCCATGCAGAACGGATAGGCGACCAGGAGCACGATCAGGATCATGGCCGGCGTGATGAAGAGCGGGCCGAGCACGCGCTCGCGGTCGAGGAGCTCGCGCACGCGCGTCCGCCAGGGCAGGCGCGCGTGCGCGGTTACGGGAAAGGTGCCGATCGCCATCGTGACGCTATCCCGCCATCACCTTCTTCATCTCGTTCTCGGCCCACGCGATGGCGTCCTTGGTGGACGTGCCCGTGACCGCCTTGGCGAGCATGTTGGGCAGGATGAACGAGTTGGTGATGAGCTGGACCTTGTCGCTCGGCGGGGCCGGCCAGCCGTACGTGTGGAACTGGACGCCCTCCGCCTTGAGCGCGGCGTATTTCGGATCGGTCTTGAGGACCGGGTGGTCCTGGAGGTTAGCGTAGACCGGCAGGTTGAAGGCGTCTCCCGACATCACGTACTCGTCGTAGACCTCCTTCTTGCCGAGCAGGTACTTGATCCACTCCTTCGACGCCTCCACGTTCTTCGAGAACTTCCAGATGCCGATATGGCGGGGGACGTCGGTCTCGTGACGACCGGCGGGGCCGGCGAGACTGCGGTGGTGGTTGATACCGTCGGCGCTGACCAGCTTCTTGTTCCGCGCCACGATGTAGGCGCTGACCGGGTTGTGGATCCAGCCCGCCTTGCCCTGCTGGATCGACTCGTTGTTGCTGGCGTCGTTCCAGGAGAGGACCTCGGGCTCCATGCAGTCCTTGTAGAGCTTCTTGACGAGCTCGACGACCTCGGCGGTCTGCGGCGAGTTGATGCGGACGGTCTTGCCGTCCTTGTCGACCTCCATGGCGCCGTAGCACCAGAGCATGGCCCCGCCGGTGGAGATGGTGTCGTAGTTCTGGCTGATGGGGATCCCGATCGGGTTGCCCATCTTCTTCAGCTCGCGGCCGACCTTGTAGAGGTCTTCCCAGGTGTCGGGGACCTTGAGCCCGGCCTTCTTGAAGAGGTCCTCGCGGTAGGTGGCGACGAAGAAGGTGTGGTACTGCGGCACCGCGCGCCACGTGCCCTTGACGTTGGCCGTCTCGGAGCTCGACGAGAGCGCCTTGCCATATTGCTTCTCCAGCCCGGCGACCACGTCGGAGACATCCACGAGCTGCGGCTCGTAGAGCCAGGGGAAGTGCATGCGCATCTCGACCAGGTCGTGCCCCGCCTGGCTCTGCACCACGGAGGCGTACTTGGCCGCCTGCTGGGCGTGGGCGATGTGGTCGATCTTGAGCTTGATACCGGTGTCCTTCGTGAAGCGCTGGCCGATCTCCGCGAGCTTCTTGTCGGAAGCCGGCGCGAAGTTGTTCCAGCAGAGGTAGCTGATCTCACGCTGCTGGCCGCGCGCGGGCGGGACGCCGGCGGCGAGGATGCCGGCGAGTCCGGCGCCGGCGGTGGTCAGGAACTGACGACGGTTGGTCACGTACATGGTTCCTCTCCTCTAGTAGAGCCGAGCATGGCGGCTCCGTTGTCGCGCGCCACCAGATTGATCTGCGCGGGTGGCGCCGAGAATAGGACCGGGCCTGGCCCCTGTCAATGTTACGCCTTCGGCGTCCAGTCCTTGTAACGCTCGCGCAGGGCCTTCTTGTCGAACTTCCCCACGCTCGTCTTCGGCACCGCGTCGATGAAGACGACCTCGTCGGGCAGCATCCACTTGGCGACCTGGGGCCGCAGGAACTCGATGATGTCCTCCGGGCGCAGGCTCCCGGCGGCGTCGGCCTTCGGGACCACGCAGGCGAGCGGGCGCTCGATCCACTTCGGATGCGGCACCGCGATGACGGCGGCCTCCAGCACCTTGGGATGGGCCATGATGAGGTTCTCGATCGCCACGCTCGACATGAACTCGCCGCCCGACTTGATGACGTCTTTCGTGCGGTCGGTGATGATCACGTAGCCCTCGGGATCGATCGCCGCCACGTCGCCCGTCTTGAACCAGCCGTCGGCGGTGAATCGCTCCGCGCTCTCCGGGTTGTCGTAGTACGACTTGAGGATCCATGGGCCGCGAACCTGGATCTCGCCCATGCTGGTGCCGTCCCAGGGCTGCTCGCGTCCCTGCTCGTCGACCACGCGGAGATCCACACCCACGGACGGGTAGCCCTGGGTGGCGCGGACGGCGTACTGCTTGTCCTCGGGCCAGTCGAGCATGTAGCTCTTGAGCCGGGCCATCGTGCCGAGCGGCGTCATCTCCGTCATGCCCCAGGCGTGGGTCATGGACGCGCCGATCTTCTTGTCGTAGTGCTCGATGAGGCTGCGGGGGGCGGCCGATCCGCCGATGGGGATGCAGCGGATCGACGAGATGTCGTAGCTCTCCTTCTCCACCAGCTCCTTGACCGCGATCCACACCGTGGGCACCGCGCCCACGAACGTCACCCGCTCGCTCTGGACCAGCTCGCAGATGTCGCGCGGCTGGGGATTCGGTCCGGCGAAGATCTGGGTGGCGCCCACCATGACGCCGGTGTAGGGCACGCACCACGCGTTGGCGTGGAACATCGGCACCACGTGCAGGATGACGTCGCGCTCGGAGAGCCCGAAGGAGTCGGTCATGGCCTGGGCCAGGCAGTGCACGTACACCGCCCGGTGCGTATAGACAACCCCCTTGGGATGGCCGGTGGTTCCCGAGGTGTAGCACATGCCGGAGGCGTCGGTCTCGCCGAGCCGCGGCCACTCGGCCCGCGGCGCGGCGGCGCCGATCAGCTCTTCGTAATCCAGGCACCCCGGCGGCACGGTGGCGTCGGGCGTGTCGCGCATGATGACCACCTGCTTCACGCTCGGCAGCCGGTCGCGGATCGGCGCCAGGATCGGCCACGTGCTCGCGTCGGCGAAGACGATGGTGTCCGCGGCGTGGTTGACGATGTACGTGAGATCCGACGCGGCCAGCCGGAAATTCAGGGTGTGAAGCACGAAGCCGCTCAGGGGCACCGCCCAGTAGAGCTCGAGATGCCGGTGACTGTTACAGGCCAGCGTCGCCACGCGCTCACCCTTGCCCAGACCCAGGCGGGTGAGCGCCGTCGCGAGCTTCGCCGTCCGCTCGGCGAACTCGGCGTAGGTGTACCGGAAGGGCGGCTGGCCCGGCACCCGCGTGGTCAACGTCTTCCTGGCCCACAGGCGACGGCTGCGCTCGAAGAACTGCGTGAGCGTCAACGGGTAGTCCATCATGAGGTCGTTGACTGGAGCCGTCATCATCGCCTCCCGGGCGCGATCTCTCCCAGATCCTCCGACGTCGCGCAGCGGAATCCCACGAAATGGTGGCCGGCCGCGGCCCCCCGACGATCGTACGTGAGCCGCCGCGTCGGTGACAGAGCCTCCGCTGGATCGTCGTGCGAGGCGCCCCGCAGCACGACCCGGCCGTCGCCGGTCCACGCCTCGCGGCCATCGTCGCGACGATACGGGTAGGGTCGGAAGGCGGTCGAGGTCCACTCGCGCAGGTTGCCCAGCAGGTCGTGGACGCCGTACGGGCTGGCGCCCGCCGGGCGGCCGGCCGTCGGCTCCGTCGCGTTGTAGGGACGGCCGAACACGGCGTGCGCGGCTGACGGCGGCTCCGCCCCCCACGGATACGGGCGCGCATCGTCGCCGCGCGCGGCGCGTTCCCATTCCGCTTCGGTCGGCAGCCGGCGGCCCCGCCACGCGCAATAGTCGCGCGCTCCGTACCACGACGCTTCGACCGCGGGGTGACCTTCGTAGCCGGGGTCCGGTGTCCACCGGCCGTCGCGCAGGTGAATGCGCGCGTCCGGATCGCCCTCGTCGTAGCGCCGCTCGGCGCCGGGCGGCCGGAGCCCGGTCGCGTCGAGGAACGTCGCGAACTCGGCGTTCGTCACCTTGTGGCGCTCGATCCAGAAGTCGGCCAGGAACACCCGATGGCGCGGCCCTTCCTCGGCCGGACCGTGGTCGCGTCCCATCCAGAACGCGCCGGCGCGCACGAGCATGATGCCGTCGGCGCCGGCGCCCACCGGCGCCAGTAGCCCCCCGATGGCGATCGCCATGAGCGCAGCGCGCGCGCGCCGGGGTGTCATGGCGCCGCACTCTACCAGATCGGTCCTCGATTCAGAGGTCGCGGGCCGGCCGGTCACGTCCGGGCGAGGTGGTTCCCGGCCACGCTCCCCCGCCGCGTTCGCCGACCGGGGGGCACGGCCGGAGATGGGGGGACGGGTCCTCTGACCACAGCCGACGGCGTACCGATCACCGGCGAGCTGTTCCCATTCTCATACGGCGATGTCGTCGTCTCGCGTGGCGGGAATGGGTCACCCGGACCCCATCCCCCCAGCTCCGGCCGTGCCCCCCGGTCGATCGCGGTGTGCGCGTTCACGAATAATCCAGGCCAGCGGTGTGACGGGCATCGGCGGCGCGAATAGCCGGTGCCGCCCATCGTCCAACTCGTGGCGGGCGGGAACCAGATCGTCGGCAATCCCGTTCAAGCGATGACGGTGCCGGTGGCCGCTCCGCCGGCGTCGGGTAGCGACCGAATCACCCTGTACCGCGCCCGGTAACGCCGGGCGTATCGCGGGCGCCCGAGCCAGCCCCCGGCTCGGGGCACGCGTAAAGGGCACCGCCGGACGCAGAGGCGTCCGGCGGTGTCTGCCTCCCAGCGGTCCCGGCTGCGCGTGGCCCCCCGCCTGCGCGTGGTAATGTGATGCCGCGATGCGGTCGCGCTGGAACGACACCGAGGCCGCCGGGCTCTCCGATCTCGATCTTCTCGTCTACGCCTCCCGCCTGATCGGCGCCGAGACCTCGCTGGTCGTCTGGGGGGGCGGCAACACCTCCATCAAGCGCTCCGAGCCCGATCATCGCGGCCGCCAGACGCCCGTCCTGCGCGTGAAGGGCAGCGGCTCCGACCTCAAGTCGATCCAGCGGAAAGACTTCCCCGGTGTCTGGATGGACGACGTCCGCGCCCTGCTGGATCGCCACGACATGGGCGACCAGGACATGGTCGACTATCTCGCGCGAATTCTTCAAGAGCCGGGCGGCCCGCGGCCGTCCATCGAAACGCTCCTGCACGGTTTCCTGCCCGCGTACGCCGTGATCCACACGCACGCCGATGCGCCGGTGTCGCTCACCAACAACGACCGGGCGGGCGACGTGCTGCAGCAAGTCTGGGGCGCCGACGTCATCGCGGTCCCGTACCGCCGGCCGGGATTCCGGATCTCGCGTGACGTCGCCGACGCCATCGCGGCGCGGCCGCGCGCCAAGGCGCTGTTGCTCGAGCGCCACGGCACGATCTGCTGGGGCGCCACCGTCCGCGAGGCGTACGACGCGACGATCGAGCTCATCACGGGGGCGGAGGACGCCATCGCGGAGCGCAAGAAGGGACGGAAGCTTTTCGGCGGCCCGCGCGTACCGGTCCTGGAGCCGGCCCGCCGTCGCGAGGTCGCCTTGGCCGTGGCGCCGCGCCTGCGCGGACTCCTCAGTGGCCGGCGCCGCGTGGTGCTGAGCTTCGACGATGCGCCGGCGGTCACCGAGTTCGCGTCGTCCCACGACGCCGCCGCGGTCTCGCAGGTCGGTCCCGCCACGCCGGACCATACGATCTACACCAAGCGGCTGCCGTGCTTGGTGCCGCTCGACGACGCCAGCGACCCCACCCGCGCGCTCGAGGCCATCGAGGGGGGCGTGGCGGAGTTCAGCCGTGGCTATACGCGCTACTTCGAGGCGCATCGGTTCGAGGGCGCCGAGCTGCTCGATCCGCTGCCGCGCGTCGTGCTGGTGCCCGGGCTCGGCATGTTCACCGCCGGACGTGACCGTCGCACCACCGGCATCGTGAACGACATGTATCGCCACACCATCGACGTCATCGGCAACGCCACCGCATTCGGCGCGTATGTCTCGCTCAGCCCGAAGGACGCGTTCGACGTCGAGTACTGGCCGCTCGAGCTCTACAAGCTCACGCTGGCGCCGCCGGAGAAGGAGCTTGCGCGCCGCGTCGCGCTCGTCACCGGCGGCGGCTCCGGCATCGGTCGCGCGGTGGCCAGGCGGCTTGCCGCCGAAGGCGCGCACGTCGTCGTCGGCGATCTCGACCGGGCCGGGGCCGAGCAGACCGCCCGGGACGTCGTCGCCGGCGTGGGCGCCGGGCGCGCGCTCGGCCTGGCCATGGACGTGACCAGCGAGGCCTCGGTGCGCGCCGCGTTCGAGGAGACGATTTTGGCGTACGGTGGTCTGGACATCCTCGTCTCGAACGCGGGGATCGCCCACTCGTCGCCCGTGGCGGACATGGCTCTGGCCGACTGGGAGCGCTCGTTCGCCGTGAACTCGACCGGCCACTTCCTCGTCGCGCGCGAGGCCATGCGGCTCATGATCGGGCAGGGGATCGGGGGGGCGCTGGTCTTCGTCGCCACCAAGAACGTCATGGCCCCCGGCAAGGACTTCGCTGCGTACTCCGCGGCCAAGGCGGCGGAGGCCCAGCTCGCGAAGGTGCTCGCGCTCGAGGGCGCGCCCCACGGCATCCGGTCGAACATCGTGAGCCCCGACGCCGTGTTCCAGGATTCGCGCCTGTGGTCGGAGGAGGTGCGCCGCCAGCGCGCGGCGGCCCAGAACGTCCGCGTGGAGGACCTCGAGGACTTCTATCGCAAGCGCAATCTGCTCGGGGTCCGGATCCTGCCCGAAGACGTCGCCGAGTCGGTGCTGTTCCTCGCCTCCGACCGCTCGGCCAAGACGACCGGCTGCACCATCACGGTCGACGGCGGCGTCCGGGAAGCGTTCCCGCGATGAGCCCGGCCCGCCCTTCCTTCGGCGCGTTCTTCTCCGGGCATCCCGCGAAAGAGCAGTTCGAGCTGGTGCGCCGGGTGGAGGCGTTGGGCTTCGACTCGGTATGGTGCGGCGATCACCTGTCGTTCAATCTGCCCCTCTACGAATCGCTGACCCTGCTCGCCTCCTACGCGAGCATCACCGAGCGCATCCGCCTCGGCACCGCCGTCTACCTGCTCGCGCTGCGCCCGCCGGCGGTGGCCGCCAAGGCCACGTCCACGCTGGACGTGCTCTCCGGGGGCCGGCTGATCTTCGGCGTCGGCGTGGGGGGAGAGAATCCCAAGGAGTTCGAGCTGGCGGGCGTGCCGCATCGCGAGCGGGGCGCGCGCGTGAGCGAGGCCATCGACGTCGTGCGCACGCTCTGGCGCGACACGCCGGCGTCCTTCAAGGGGCGCTTCACGCAGTTCGAGAACGTCTCCATCGATCCCAAGCCGGTGCAGAAGCCCGGGCCGCCGATCTGGATCGGCGGCCGCTCCGACGCCGCGCTCGCCCGCGCGGGCAGGCAGGGCGACGGCTGGGTGTCCTACGTGGTCACGGCCGAGCGCTACGCGCAGAGCCTGGCGAAGATCCGTGTCGCCGCGGAGGCCGCGGGGCGATCGCTCGAGGGCTTCGCCACCGCGCACCTGACGTTCATCACCGTCGGCCGCGACTACGAGCGCGCGCGCGACGCGTGGGTGGCCCGCCTCTCCAAGCGCTACGCGCAGGACTTCGGCCCGCTGGCGGCCAAGTACGGCGTGATCGGCCCGCCCGAGCAGTGCGCCGAGCAGATCGAGCGCTTCCGCGCCGCCGGCTGCACGTACTTCCTGCTCAACCCGATCTGCGATCCGGCCGAGGAGCGCGAGCAGCTCGAGCTGATGGCGGCCGACGTCCTGCCGCACTTTCGCGGGCGATGATCGGGCTGGCGCGAATCGAGTGTCGTTGGTGTATCCGATTCGCGGCATTTCGCCCTTCCACCAGGACGCTACAATGAACGCCATGGGACAGTTCTACGTGTCGGCGCGTCTGACCGGACCATCCGGTCAAACCGAGTCGGTGCAGATGCTCGTCGACACCGGCTCGATATTCGTGGTGCTTCCACGGCCGCTCGCGGAGCGGCTGGGGGTCGCAGCGCGGCAGTCGGTACCGGTCATGACCGCCGGTGGTCGGGAGGAGTCCTGGCCAGTCGGCGACGTATGGCTGCGGATCGACGAGCGGGAAGTTCCCACCCCGTGTTTCATCGCACCGGCCGGCCCAATTCTGCTCGGCGCAGTCGCCCTCGAAAGCTTGCTGTTTCTTGTCGACCCCGTGGCGAGACGGCTGGTGCCGACCAAGGGTCTCGTCGTCTGATCGCCAAGCCCCAGGAGTGCCGCGCCCGCCTCGGCGCGGTCCGGACGCTCACCCGCGATATCCTCGAAGCCGACCTCCACATGCTGGAGCCCACCGCGCTGCCCTTTGCTGCCGGCCAGTGGGTCTCCGTCCCCTTCGGGCCCAAGACCGTCCGCGCGTACTCGATCGCCTCGACGCCGGGCTCGCCCAAGCGCATCACGCTGTGCGCCGACGTCGCGCCGGCCGGGATCGGGTCGCAGTGGTTCCGTGGTCTGCGGCCGGGCGACGAGGTGCGCTTCAAAGGGCCGCTCGGAGGCTTCGTCTTCTCCCGCTCCGATCCGCGTACGCCGTTCTTCGTGGCCGAGGAGATCGGCATCGTGCCGATTCACAGCATCCTGCGCGACCTCTACGACACGGGCTTCGGCCGTCCGACCACGCTCGTGTACGGGGGCCGGAGTCCGCAGTGGCTGCCCTACGACGCCGAGTTCCGGCTGCTCGCCCGCCGCCAGCCCGGCTTCGCGTATCATCCCGTCGTCGAGACGGCGCCGGCCGACTGGGTCGGACTGAGCGGCGACGTCGTCCCGGTCGTCGAGCGCCTGGCCCCCGCCGTCACCGGTCTCGTTGCGTACGTCGCGGGCGGAGCCGGGGTCATCCAGGGCGTCAGAA
>JBGPXN010000287.1:0-3492 GCA_041492755.1 Methylomirabilia bacterium
AACTCCCCGTCGATCCGGTTTCATCAGAGGCTGGGTTTCCGTCTCGAGGGTGTGCCGAATGCGGGCGGGATACCGGTGGTCAGGGACTATGCGGGTCCGGGGGTGGATCGCGTCGTGCTTCGCAAGACACTCGAAGCCCGCGGCGACTGAGGTCGCAAGCGCTCGGCCCCCGAATTCCGCGGCCGGGCGCGATTTCGGTCGCACGCGCCTGCCGCGCGTCGGTTAGCCTATCCGCGTGATCGGCGGGATCGCGCTCTGGGTCATTCTCGCCGCCAAGCTACTCGGCAGCTGGGGGCTCAACTGGGACATCCAGTGGCACGTCACGATCGGGCGCGACACCTTCTGGATCCCGCCCCACGTCATGATCTACGCCAGCGTCCTGATCGCGCTCGTCGTCTCGTTCGGCGTGCTGGCTCTCGACACCCGGCGCGCGCGCGCCGGACAGCCGCGCGCGGGCACGATCCGCGTCGGCGGCGTCACGGGCAGCCGTGGCTTCCACCTCGCCGCCTGGGGCATGGCGCTCGTCATCCTGGCCGCGCCCATCGACGACCTCTGGCACCGTCTCTTCGGGCTCGACGTGACGTTGTGGAGTCCGCCGCACCTGCTCGGGCTCTTCGGCGCCATCGTCAACACGCTCGGCTGCCTGATGATCGCCACCGAGGTGTATCCGGGGCGCCGCCGGGCGCGCCTGGCCGCGCTGCTCGTGGGCGGGGCATTCCTCTACGGAGGCGTCCGCATCATCCTGGAACCGGCGTGGCTGGTTGCGTACGCGCGTGGCGGGGTGGCGTTCCACACGTTCGCCATGCTCGGCGCGCTCCTCCTGCCGCTGGCGCTGCTGCCGGTCGCACGGCTGATCGATCGCCGCTGGGCCCCGGTGGCCGTGGTGGCGGTCTCGCTGCTGATATCCTTCAGCGGGGACCGGATCGCCCGCACCGGGTTCGCGATCGTCCAGCCCGTGTCCGTGCTCGGCGAAGAAATCAGCAAGGATCCGACGTCGGCGATTGCCCTCAATGCGCAGATCCGCGAGAAGAACCGCGGGGCAACGGGCCCGCTCTGGATGCGATTGCTGCTGCCGCTGGCGGCGGCCGCGACGCTCGTCGCGCTCGACGTGCGCGTCCGGTCGGCGTCGGCGTGCGTCGCGTACGGCCTGGCCCTGTTCGTCCTCTATGGTTGGTACGTCGGCACCAGCGCGGCGTTCGCCCCCCTGGTGCCGTCGGTGCCGGAGTCTCTTACCGCTCTGGTCGTGACGGCCGTCGCGGCGCTGGTCGGCGCCGCGGGCGCGCGTCGGCTCGCCGAGGCGCTGGAGCCGCGGCGCGCGGTGGCTTCGCCGACCGGTGCGCTGCCCCGGCCGGTGGCCGGGTAGCAGGATAGCGTCACTGCGGCCGGACATAGCCGCGCACCGCGCGCGGCAACCCGCGAACGCGAGCGCGGCTCGTGTCCTTCGCCGATGCCTCGCGGCGGCATGCGGCGCTCTCCTCGTCGTAACCCCGCCGGCAAGCGGTCAGCTCTTCGAAGCGAACTCCCGGCACCTCGCGGGCGGCACGATGGACATCGTCGTCACCGAGGTCGAGCGGCGCGAACGAACGTCGGTCATCGACGTGAAGTGAACGCGCGCGGGTCGTCGGTGGGCGCATCGTTCTTCATCCTGTGTCGCCTTCGCCAACTCGCCCAGCTCCGAGGCTCCCGGCACATCGCCAAGCTGGAGGATCAGCCGAAGCGGGGCCAGATGCTCGTCGCCTTTCTCCGTCCCGGCGAGAGTCCCGGCCAGGTCGCGCTCGAGCTCCAGGGCGTCACGCCGGACGCGGTCCTCGATCTCGAACAGTTCGCCGAGATATGCGCCTCGATGAAATGACCCGGCGCCGATGGGCGTGCCTCCTCGCGGTGGTGAGCGCGCTGCCACTCGCCCCGCCAGCGGCCGCCGACACGACGGGATGACCATGTCCCGCAATCGCGGATTCAGCGCGTCGTTCAGGCCCTCGCCCACCAGGTTGACGCTTCGATGCTACGCTCACGCGTGGCGGTGGCGACGCCGAGCGCCTCGCTCACGGCCTCGGACCGCGGGCACGCCGACTCCATGCGCCAGGCCTCTAGCACGGAGCCGGAATCGCGATCAGGAGGCGCTCGCTCCGCTCGCCGCCACCGCCGTCCCTGCCCGCTCGCCCTCGTAGCCGTGGCGGTGGTAGTAGTTCGCGTTGTAGAAGGCCAGGATGAGATCGCGGTACACCGCCGACTCGTACCGCGGCGGGTTGCCGGCGCCGATGCACGTGGGCAGGCACGCGATGACGGAATCGGGATTCGGGCTGAAGAAGAACGCGATCGAGTAGCGATCCTTCCCCGAGTCGTTCAGCACGCCGTGCGGGGTGGACTGGAACCGGTCGTTCGACCAGCGCTTCATGACGTTGCCGAGGTTGACCAGGAACGTGCCCGGGATGATCGGGGGCGCGAGCCACTCCCCGCCCGGCAGCCGGACCGCGAGCCCGGGCACGTCTTCGCGCCCCAGGATCGTGATGAACGAGTTGTCCGTATGCGGTCCCTGGCCGAACTGCTCGTCGTCGTCCCAATCCTGGGGCGGGTAGTGCAGGAAGCGGAGGGTGGCGTGCGCTTCGTTCTCGAAGAACGGCGTGAAGAAGCCGGCCGGCATCTCGAGCGAGCGCGCGAGGACCGGGAGCATCCGCTCGCCGACCGCCTCCAGGGTCTTGAAGTAGCGCGCCATGGCCGCCCGCATCGACGCGTGGCCCGCCGGCCACTGGTTGCGTCCGCGCAGCGTCTTGCCGGCCACGATGTCCGGATGGTCCGGCCCACGGTCGTGGCTGATGAAGAAGCTCTCGTTGAAGTTGGGTCGCGTCGCCTTGTGAACGGTCGAGGCGCGCTGCATGCTCTCGTTCACCGGCAGGTAGCCGATGTTGTTCTCGTCGAGCTTGAGCGCACGCTTCTCGTCCATCGGCAGCGCGTGGAACTCGCGCGACGCCGCAAACGCGCCGTCGACCACCGACTTCGACACCGCGTGGCCGGCCAGATAGAAGAAGCCGACCCGCTCGTTGGCCTCGCGCACCTGGCTCGCGACCGCGTCCAGCCCACCGGGCACGCCCCGGAACGCGGGGCCGAAGTCGATGACCGGGATGGCCCTCGTCACTTCGTCCAGGTCCTTGACCGCCATCGCCTTGAAGATGTTCATGCCTGTCCTCCGGCTGCCCGCTCGCGGCGCCTGCGCGAAATCCTACATCGTCCGGCCGTCTCCGTCGATGATCCCCGTGCCGTCCCGGGCAGCCTCACGCATCGGCGGAGGGCGATTTGACGGCTCGCGATGGCTCGACGAGACTCCTCGCGTGGCTCCCCGGCCCACCGTCGCGGCGGTTCGACGCGAGGCCATCATCCAGGCGGCGATCCGGTGCCTGGCCCGCGACGGCGCCTCCGGACTGCGGATGAAACGGGTCGCCCGTGAGGCCGGGGTCAGCCAGGCGATCCTGCACTACTAACGGCATCTCGCCGAGC
>JBGPXN010000162.1:0-10490 GCA_041492755.1 Methylomirabilia bacterium
CGGACGGTGGCGCGGCCGATCTCCGCGGGGCCGGCCGTCTCGTCCACCTCGCCCTCCATCGGGTAGAGCGAGGCGTGCTCGAAGACGAAGACCGGATCGGGGTCGCCGAGCGCCGCCAGCAACAGGCGTCGCGCGTCGTCGACCGTGCCGGGCGCGACCACCTTGATGCCGGGAACGTGCGCGTACCAGCCCTCCAGGCTGTGCGAGTGCTGGGCGGCGAGCTGCCGGCCGCCGCCGGTGGCCATGCGCACCACGAGCGGGACCGACATCTGGCCGCCCGACATGTGCCGGAGCGCGGCCGCGTTGTTCACGACCTGATCGAGCGCGAGCAGGCTGAAGTTGACGGTCATGACCTCGACGATCGGGCGCAGCCCACCGAGCGCGGCGCCGATGCCGGCGCCGACGAACGTGCCTTCGCTGAGCGGCGTGTCCCGCACGCGCTCGGGCCCGAACTCCTCGAGCAAGCCGCGGCTCACCGCGAACGCGCCGCCGTAGCGCCCCACGTCCTCGCCCATGAGGAACACGCGCGGGTCGGCGCGCATCGCCTCCTGCATCGCCGCGCGGGCGGCGTCGCGGTACGTCATCTTGGTCATGGTTACGTGGGGGGCCCCGATATGGCCCCCCACACCCCCCCAACGCTCGGCAGCGCCCCGGCGGAGCCGTGGCGCTCCTCGGTCGTGTAGACGTCCTTCAGGAGATCCTCCACGGGCTCCCACGGTCCGGCCTCGGCCTCGGCGACCGCCGCCGCGACTTCGGCCGCGACGGAGGCTTCGAGGGCGGACACGTCGGCGTCGGCGAGCAGCCCGCGCTCGCGCAGCGCCGCCGTGAACAGCGTGATCGGGTCGCGACGCTTCCAGCGCTCGATCTCGTCCTTGCTGCGGTAGAGGTCGGGGTCGTACATCGAGTGCGCGCGGAACCGGTACGTACGCGCTTCGAGCAGGCGAGGTCCACCACCCCGGCGCACGGCGTCGGCGGCGCGACGCGCCGCCGCGGCCACCGCCAGAACGTCCATGCCGTCGACGACCGCGCCGGGCACGCCCCCCGCCTCCGCCTTGCGCACCACGTCGGTCTGCGCCTGGTGGCGCTCCAGCGCCGTGCCCATCGCGTAGAGGTTGTTCTCGCAAATGAAGAGCACGGGCAGGCGCCAGAGGGCGGCGAGGTTGAGCGACTCGTGGAACTCGCCCTCGGCGACCGCGCCGTCGCCGAAGAAGCACGCGGTGACGGCCGGACGGTGCCGCATGGCGTCGGCGAGCGCGAGCCCGACCGCCACCGGCAACCCGCCGCCGACGATGGCGTGGCCGCCCCAGAAGCGGCGCGCGACGTCGAAGAGATGCATCGAGCCGCCGCGCCCGCGGCTACAGCCGTTGGCCTTGCCGTACATCTCGGCCATGACGGCGCCGGCCGGGATGCCGCGCACGAGCGCCTGCCCGTGCTCGCGGTACGTCCCAATCACGTTATCCTCCACGCTCAGCGCCTCCATCGCGCCCACGGCCACGGCTTCCTCGCCGATGCAGAGGTGCAGAAATCCCCGGATCTTGCCGGCCGTGTAGAGCTCGGCCGCCTTCTCCTCGAACCGGCGGACCAGCAGCATCTGCCGCAACAGGCCCACGCCGCGGTCGCGATCGAGCGTGACGGCGATCACGGCGCCGCGGCCCCGTCGCTCTCCAGCGTCGAGAGGTCGCCCTCCGGCAGACCCAGCTCCCGCGCCTTGAGCAGCCGTCGCATGATCTTGCCGCTGCGCGTGCGCGGCAGGGCGGTGCGGAAGTCCAGCTCCTTCGGCGCCACCACCGCGCCGAGCCGGGCGCGTGCGTGCCCGAGCAACTCGCGCCGCAGCTCCGGCGTCGGCTCGCGGCCCGCCTTGAGGGAGACGAACGCCTTGATGATCTCGCCGGCCACCGGGTCCGGCTTGCCGATCACACCGGCCTCGGCCACCGCGGGATGCTCGAGGAGCACGCGCTCGACCTCGAACGGGCCGACCAGATGCCCGGACGTCTTGATGACGTCGTCGGCGCGGCCGACGAACCAGAAATAGCCATCGGCGTCGCGGCGGACGAGATCGCCCGAGAGATACCATCCGCCCGCGAAGCACTTCTGGTAACGCTCCGGCTCGTTCCAGTAGGCGCGGAACATCGAAGGCCACCCGGGCCGCAACGCCAGCTCGCCCTGCGCATCTGGCGTATCGATCACCTCGAGGGCGCCGTCACCGTGGCGGCGCACGACGGCGGCGTCGACGCCGGGGAGTGGACGCCCCATCGAGCCGGGGCGAATGTCCACGGCCGCGAAGTTGGCGATCATGATGCCGCCCGTCTCCGTTTGCCACCAGTTGTCGTGGAACGGTTGCCCGAACGCCTCCTGTCCCCACACGACGGCCTCCGCGTTGAGCGGTTCGCCCACGCTGGCGGCGAAGCGGAGGGCGGGAAAGTGGTGCTGGCGGGCCAGCGCCGTCCCGGCCTTCATGAGCATCCGGATCGCGGTCGGCGCCGTGTACCACACGTTCACCTTCTCGGTGTCGAGGATGCGATACCAGCGCTCGATGTCGAACTCGGCCTCGTCGACGATGCTGGTCACGCCGTTGGTGAGCGGCGCGACGATGCCGTACGACGTTCCCGTGACCCAGCCGGGATCGGCCGTGCACCAGTAGACGTCGCCCTCGTGCAGATCGAGCGCGAAGCGGCCGGTCACGTGATGGGCCACGACCGCGCCGTGAACGTGGAGCGCGCCCTTCGGCTTGCCCGTCGTCCCGCTCGTGAAGTGCAGGAGCGCGGGCGTCTCGGGCTCCGTCGGTCCGATCGCGTAGTCCTCGCCGGCCGTCGCCATCAGGGCGGTCCAGTCGTGCGTGTCGCGCACGTCAGTGCGCTCATCGCCCTCCCCGACGAGGATGACGTGGTGGAGCGCGGGGAGCAGGGCCCGGAGCGCGGCGACCTTCCGCCGATAGAGCGCCTCGGTCGTGACGAGGACGGACGCCTCGCCGATGGCCAGACGCGAGCGCACGGGCTCCGGGCCGAAGGCCGAGAAGAGCGGGCAGAAGACCGCGCGATGCTTGAGGGTGCCGAGCGCCGTGACGTAGAGCGCCGGCACCCGGCCGAGCAGCGCGTATACACGGTCGCCGGCGGCCACGCCGAGTCCGGCGAGGACGTTGGCGAAGCGGTTCGAGAGCGCGGCGAGGCCGGCGTACGTGTACTCCGCGACGGTGCCGGACTTGCCGAGCCATCGCAGCGCGACGCGCCCTGCCCGCGGGCCCGCCGCGTGTCGGTCCACGGCCTCATGGGCGATGTTCAGGCCGCCGCCGGGCAGACCATCAAGGAGCGTGCGCGCGCCGTCCCACGTAAACGTCGCGCGCACGCGATCGTAGTGGTCGAGATTGGGCCCGACCGCGTCGATACCCGGGCGCTTGACGATCGGCGCCCAGCTCACGTCGTGATCCTCATCACCGCCTCCAGAGCTGACGCCGTACGCGGTGCATCGTGAGTGCCAGACACGCGCGCAGCGTTTTCGTGGATTTCGAAGCGCCGAAGCTGGTGCCGGCTCCGCACGATGGGGCGCCCGTGGGGCGGCTGTCCCGCGCGCGCCCCACCCGGCATTCGCCACAGCGTCGCGATTTCGCGACGTTGGCCGTGGCAGGTTGGTTGCACCCTCGGCGACTCCCAGCATGCGCACGGAGGTGGCGAGCGTGAACGTGTCGAGGTCCGTCGAGAGCGCGTCGGCTTCCATCGTGACGCTGACCATGAACCCCGCGCTCGATGCGAGCACGAGCGTCCCGTACGTCCTGCCCGATCAGAAGCTCCGGTGCGGCCCGCCGTGCTACGAGCCCGGCGGCGGCGGGATCAACGTCGCGCGGGCCGTGACCCGGCTCGGCGGCGATGCGCTCGCATGTCTTCCGGTCGGCGGGCCCGCGGGCGATCTCCTGATGCGTCTGCTCGCCCGCGAGGGCGTCCGCCACCGTGCCGTGCCGGTCGCGGGCTGGACGCGCGAGAACGTGAACGTGCTCGAGGACGTGAGCGGACGCCAGTTCCGCTTCTGCATGCCGGGCCACACGCTCGCGCCGGCGGAATGGGCGGGGTTCCTCGACATGGTGACCGGGCTTTCGCCGGCGCCCCAGTTCCTCGTCGCGAGCGGCAGCCTTCCTCCCGGCGTGCCCGTCGACTTTTACGCGCGCCTGGCCGCCGTCGCGAACGCCAGGGATATCCGCGTGGTGCTCGACACGTCCGGCGAGCCGCTCGCAGCCGCGGTCGAGCGCGGCGTGTTCCTGTTGAAGCCGAGCCTGCGCGAGTTTCAGGCGCTGACGGGCGGACGCGAGTACGACGACGTCAGCCTGGCCCAGGCCGCAGGCGATGCCGTCAAGCGTGGCTGGTGCAAGGTCCTCGTCCTCTCGCTCGGTGCCAGCGGCGCCTTCTGGGCGGACGCGAGCGGGCGTGAGCGCCTCGCCGCCCCCGCCGTGACCGTGAAGAGCAGCGTCGGCGCCGGCGACAGCCTCGTTGCCGGCATCGTGTTTTCGCTCGCCGAGAAGCGTGCGATCGGCGAAGCCGTGCGGTTCGGCGTGGCTGCCGGCGCCGCCTCGGTGATGAACCCGGGCACGGAGCTCTGCCATCGCGAGGACGTCGAGCGCCTGTATCCCCAGGTCCTCGTCTCTCCGGCCTAGCCTGAGGCGAGGACGGCGTCATGGCGATCGCAGGTGCGTGGTTCGATCAGGCGCGCTTACAGCAGGAAGACTGAATAGGCGAAGGCCGAGGCGCGTCCGAGGAGTGCGAAGAGCACCGCAGCACCCATGACCTTCAGAGAGGCCGACCGAGACTCGGACGTCGACACGATCGCCCCGCTCGCAATCGAGAATGAGGCGGCTCCGGTGAACCTCGCGGTGGAACCGACCGACGTCGACCTGGCCGTCTTCGCGAGGGCGGAGGAAGACGAGCCGGCGATTCCCGATGCCCTGCCGGAGCGCGACACCGTCCGTCTGTACCTGAACGAGATCGGCCGGGTGAAGCTGCTGACGGCCCGGCAGGAGGTCGAGATCGGGCAGCGGATCGAGCAGGGACAGATCGAGCTGCTCCGCCGGCTGGCTGCGTTGCCGTTCATCGTGCGAGCCCTGCTGGATGCCGGGGACCGGATCCGCATGCGTCGGGGCGATCCGCGGGAGGTCATCCAGCTTTCCGAGGGTCGGGACCTCGATGAGGCGCAGCTGAGGCCGGTGCTCCGCTCCTTCGCGCGGATCCGCCGGCTCGAGGCCGAGATCGCGCGCCTCCGCCGATCGCTGGCGAGCCGTTCGTTCGCGGCCGGAACGCGCCGAACCCATGCCGGCTGGATCACCGCGAACCGCGAAGCCATCCAGGCGGCGGTCGCCGACCTGCCGCTGAAGTCGACGTTCATCGACCGGCTGATCGCCAGCGTACGCGATGTTGCGGCCCGGGCCGCGGCGCTCGCCGGCGCCGATAGCCAAGAGGCGAGGCGGGAGCTCAGAGCCGTGAAGCGCGAGGGGGGGCTCTCGTACCCGCGACTCCGCACCCTGCTGGCCGAGATCGAACACCACGACGCCGCGGTACGGCAGGCCAAGCGGGAACTGACCGAAGCCAACCTGCGCCTCGTCGTCTCGATCGCCAAACGCTATCTGCGCAGCGGTGTGCCCCTGCTCGATCTCGTCCAGGACGGCAATCTCGGGCTGCTCCGAGCCGTGAATGGCTTTCAGTACCGGCGCGGCTTCAAGTTCTCGACGTACGCCACGTGGTGGATCCGCCAGGCAATCAGCCGCGGCATCGCGGACCGATCCCGGACGATCCGCGTCCCGGTGCACCAGGTCGAGGCACTGAACAAGCTCGCGCGCCTGAGCCGGCAGCTCTCCGGGACACTCGGCCGCTCGCCGACACCCGACGAGCTGGCGCGGCACGCCCGGCTTCCACTCGACAAGGTGCAGATGGTCCTCGACGCGGTACGCGAGCCGGTGTCGCTGGAGACGCCGCTCGGTGACGAGCTCGTGCTCGGCGAACGGATCGCGGATACGACCGTCGCGTCACCCAGCGACGCAGTGCTGGCGCGGGACCTGGCGAGAGAGATCGGGCGGGCGGTGGCGAGACTGACGCCGAAGGAGCAGACCGTGCTGCGGATGCGGTTCGGCATCGGCGACGAGGAGCCCCACACGCTGGAGGAGATCGGCCAGCACTTCGCCCTCACCCGCGAGCGTATCCGCCAGATCGAGGTCCGGGCGCTCGCCAAGCTACGCCAGCACCCGCGGGACCTCGAGTTCTTCACCCAGAACTAGGACGAACCCTTCGATCGCGTCGTCCAGAGCCACACGACCAATCCGGCGAGGATGACGACTCCGACGACGACGATCCACTGATCACGGATCGCTTCGACCATGGGTCTCCCCTCTCTATCCGGCCACGCCGTGGGCGCGACCGACCTTCGCGAACGCGGCCACCGCCCGCTCGAGGTGCGACGCTTCGTGCGCGGCGCTGATCTGCACCCGGATCCGCGCCTGGTCGCGACCGACGACGGGGTAGGAGAAGCCGATCACGTACACGCCCTCGTCCAGCAGGTCCGCGGCCATTCGCTGTGTGAGCCGCGCGTCGCCGAGCATGATCGGGACGATCGGATGGACACCGGGGCGGATCGCGAAGCCGGCCTCGCTCATGGCCTGCCGGAACCAGCGCGTGTTCGTCTCCAGCTTGAGGCGGCGCTCGCCTGCCGTCGAGAGCAGCTCCAGGCACGCGAGCGAGGCGCAGACGATCGCGGGGGCGAGCGTGTTGGAGACATAACCGCTCAGCGCCGGCGCGTCCATCAGGGCGAGCAGCGCGCGGATCGCGTCCGGCATGGCGAGTAACGGGATCCGTGTGTCCTCGCGCACGAAGCACGCGTACGGTCGTCCTTGCGCGGCGGCGTGGATCATCTCCGGCGCGTAGTCGCTGGTGCCGCCGCTGGGGATGGTGAACGCGGAGATCAGCCCGGGAAAGCGAATCGCGCGGAAGTCGACGGCGCCCGGCGGCTCGGCCGCTGCGAGCTGCCGGTAGTGCCGGGCGAAGTAGCGCCCAAGGTGCTCACAGTAGAGCTTGGTGCACCCGTACATGGTGATCGGCTCGGTCCACTCGCGCTCCGTCACCCGGCCCGTCGCGCGCTTGGTGGCCAGATCGGGCAGCCCGTACACCGCGATCGAGCTGGGAAAGAGGAACTTCACCGGACGCCCGTGCGCGCGCGCTTCCTCCCGGGCCAGCGCGAGGAGGTTCAGCGTGCCCTGCACGTTCACGGCGTGCGCGGTCTCGGGCACGAACTCCGCCCGCGTCGACAGGAGCGCGGCCAGGTGAAAGATCGCCGAGATCTCGAACTCGCTGCGGATGCGATCGAGCAGGTGACGGTCGAGGACGTCGCCGATCCATTGCGCCGAGCACCGCCGCGCCAGCTCCGGGTCCAGCGGGCGGAGGTCGAGGGCGACGATCTCGACGCCTCCGGCGTCGGCGAGGTGGTGGATCAGGCCATGGCCCATCTCACCGCTGGCGCCGGTCACGAGCACGATCGGACGTCGCACGAGAACGCGGTCCGACGTTCACCGCCGGCCGGCGCCCGAGAGTTCGCGACCGGCCTGCTCCATCTCGGGCGTGTAGCGACCCTCGCGGGCGGCGCTGTTGCAGCGGGCCCGATGCGCGAGGGCGTCCTGGGCGGCGCGGACGTTGCCCGCCTGGCCCCCCCAGGTCCGCATGGCCGTGGCCTGCAGCGCCCGCGCGTAGGAGAAGCCGAGCTCCCAGGGCCGCGCTTGCTCCATGGCGTTCATCGCGTTGAGGTGCGCGGTGGCGTGCACCTCGTCCTGGCCGCCCGAGAGGAAGACGATCCCAGGGACGGCGGCCGGGACCGTGCGCCGCATGCAGCGGATCGTGGCCTCGGCCACCTCCTGGACGTCGGCCTGCTGCGGACAGGCCTTCCCCGGGAGGACCATGCTCGCCTTGAGGAGCATCGCTTCGAGCACCACGCCTTGATGGACCAGCGCGGAGAAAACGGTGCGCAGGGTCGCCTCGCTCACCTCGAAGCACCGCGCGATCGAGTGATCGCCGTCCATCAGCACTTCGGGCTCCACGATCGGGACGAGCCCCGCCTCCTGGCACAACGCCGCATACCGGGCGAGGGCGTGGGCGTTCGTCTCCAGGCAATAGTCGCTCGGAATGCCCGTGCCGATGGTGATGACCGCGCGCCACTTCGCGAAGCGCGCGCCGAGGGCCCGGTACTCGGTGAGGCGCTCGCGGAGTCCATCGAGACCTTCGGTGATCACCTCGCCGGATGCGCCGGCGAGCGGCTTCGTGCCCTTGTCGACCTTGATACCGGGCACGATTCCCTGACGAGCGAGCACTTCGGGGAAGGGCGCTCCGTCATCGGCGTGCTGCCGGAGGGTCTCATCGAAGAGAATCACGCCGCTGATGTACGCGCCGAGTCCGGGCGTGGTGAAGAGCATCTGGCGATAGCGGCGTCGCTGCTCCTCGGTGTCCTCGATGCCGAGTGCCGCCAGACGCTTCGCGATCGTCGGCTGGCTCTCGTCGGCGGCGAGGATCCCCTTGCCGCGGGCCACCAGCGCCCGCGCGACCGATTCGAGATCCGTCAGGCTCACGCTCGCGCTCATTCGATGATCCGGTCGATCTTTGGTGGACAATCCTTCCTGATCTTCGTCATCGCTCCCTCCTGGTGTTCGAGCGGCTGCCGCCTGTAGCGCAAGCCGAGTGCCACCGCGCGATCTCTGGAAAACCAAGGTCTTGGCGATGACACCACACCGGGGCCGGGGCACCCGTGTCTCACCCTGCGGGACTGGCGCCCCATCGCGTGGCCGCAGTCCGCGACAGCCGGCCACGTGCCCTACTCGTACCGGAGGGCGTGCTTGCGCCGCAATGGCGCGTCCGTCGACGATCACGGCCCGTCGCTCCCTTCACCTCGCAGAGTCGAGAGTTGCACACCGCAGAAGGCGCAAAGGCCCGGCGGGGCGGCGATGTCTCATGTGGGGCGCCAGGGCACCGGCGGCGGCGCGCATGCCGTCGACGGTAGCCGGCGCCCGGGGCCGTTTTGGCGGGACATCGCCCCCAGGACGCGAGCGCGATTTTTGGCGGACCGTTTGCACCCGCGGCACTTTCGTGAGGACGAAAGCCGGACGCACGTTGCGCGCGCGACGACGCCCTGCTCGTGCACGGGCCACCGCCGGGCCTCGGCCTGCGGGCCCCCGCACGGCGCCGGAGGGGCTCGCGCATGCGGCGGTCGCCAAGGAGGTTCACGAAGCGCTCCCCGACGAGCGGGTTCGCCTCGACACGCCGGGGGCGCGAAGGGAGTCCGCGGATGGAGAACGTCGCTCGTCTGGCTGACGACCTGGGCCCGGCGAAGGTCATCCAGGTCCACGAACCGTCGCTCGGGCTGAGGGGTGTGCTGGTCGTCGACAACGTCGCATGCGGACCGTCGATCGGCGGGCTCCGCCTGGCGCCCGAAGTCAGCACCGTGGAGTGCTTTCGCCTCGCGCGCGCGATGACGTTGAAGAACGCCGCGGCGGGCCTGCCGCATGGCGGCGGAAAATCCGTGCTCTACGGCGACCCGCGGATGCCGCGGGAGCGGAAGCAGCAGCTGGTTCGCGCCTTCGCCCACGCGCTGCGGAACGAGACCGACTACATCTTCGGCCCGGACATGGGAACCGACGAGGGGTGCATGGCGTGGGTCAAGGACGAGATCGGCCGCTCCGTGGGGCTGCCGGCCGCGCTCGGGGGCATCCCGCTCGACGAGATCGGCGCCACCGGCTGGGGAATCTGGCATGCGGCGGCAGTGGCCGCGCCACGCTGCAAGATCGAGATCGCCGGGGCGCGCGTCGTGATCCAGGGTTTCGGCGCGGTCGGCAAGCACGCCGCCAGATTCCTGGCCGATCACGGAGCGATCCTGGTCGCCGCCTCTGACTCGCGGGGAACGATCGCGAACCCGGACGGCCTCAGTGTGGCCGGCCTGATCGGGCTGAGGGACGCCGGAAAGAGCGTCTGCGACTTCGCCGGCGGGCGGGTCCTCGACCGGGACGCCGCACTCGACGTGGAGTGCGACATCTGGATCCCCGCCGCGCGCCCCGACGTCGTCCGCGAAGACAACGTGCATCGTCTGAGGACCAGGCTCGTGCTGCAGGGCGCGAACATCCCGTTCACGGCGGGCGCCGAGCAGGCGCTGCACGACCGAGGCGTCCTGGTGGTCCCGGACTTCATCGCGAACGCGGGCGGCGTGATCTGCGCCGCGATGGAGTATCACGGCGCCACGGCGGCCACCGCCTTCGCGGCGATCGAAGAGAAGATCCGGACGAATACCGAGATGGTGCTCGAAGCGGCGACGGCGCAGCGTGTTCCGCCACGGCGTGCTGCGCTCGACCTGGCCACCGCGCGCGTCAGGGAAGCGATGAGCTACCGCCGCTTTTCGATCTTCTGAGTACATGGGGGGCCCCCAAATGGCCCCCCATAACCCCCATCGCTCGGACGCGCCCCGGGCACCCCCGGGCGCGCCTCGCCCTC
>JBGPXN010000318.1:0-2306 GCA_041492755.1 Methylomirabilia bacterium
CCGTATCACCGTGCGGCGTTGGACCCCCGCGCGTCCCGGGCACTTGATCAAAACCGCGAGGAGCAACCGATGCGCGGCCCGGAATTGTGGTTTCGCGCGCGGGCTTGGCCGGCGCAACTCCTGGGGGAGGCCTCGGAGGGGGCCGTCGAGGCCCCCTCCGACTGATGAAGCCACCGCGGTTCGACTACCACGCCCCGACGACGGTGGACGAGGCCATCGCGCTGCTCGTCCGGTATGGCGGCGACGCCAAGGTGCTGGCCGGTGGGCAGAGCCTGATGCCGTTGCTGAACTTTCGCCTGAGCCGCCCGGCGGCGCTCGTCGATCTGAACCGGATCCCGTCGCTGGCGGGGATCCGCGAGGACGATGGCTGGGTGAGCTTCGGCGCCATGACGCGGCAGCGCGCGGTGGAATTCTCGCCCCTCGTCGCGCGGCGGCTGCCGCTGCTGCGTGAGGCCACGCGGTTCGTCGGCCATCTGCCGATCCGCTCGCGGGGAACCATCGGCGGCTCGATCGCCCACGCCGACCCGGCGGCCGAGTACCCGACGATCTTCGCCGCGCTCGACGGGGAGGTCCGCGTGCGCGGCCCGCGGGGTGAGCGCCGGCTCGGCGCGAGCGAGCTGTTCGTCACCTATCTCACCACCAGTCTCACGCCCGAAGAGATTCTGACCGAAGTACGGCTGCCCGCGATGCCGGAGGGCGCCGGCTGGGCCTTCGAGGAGTTCAGTCGCCGGCACGGCGACTTCGCCATCGTGGGTATCGCCGCGATGGTCGTGGGCGACGGCGCGCGCTGCCGGACCGCGCGGCTCGCGGCGGCCGGCGTCGGACCGGGCCCCGTGCGGCTGCGAGACGCCGAGGCGATTCTCGAGCGCGACGGTCTCGGCGATGCGGCCATCAGCGCGGCCGGGCAGCGCGCCAGCGAGCTGGTCCAGCCCGACGCCGACATCCACGCGTCGGCGGACTACCGGCGCCACCTCACGCGCGTGCTCACCGAGCGCGCGCTGCGGCGGGCGACAGGCGGAGGAACGAAACCATGAGCGAGCCAGTGCCCGTGCGTCTCACCGTCAACGGCGAGGCACGCGAGGGGCGGTGCGAGCCCCGCAAGCTGCTCGTCGATTTCCTGCGCGAAGACCTGGGACTCACCGGCACCCACGTCGGCTGCGAGCACGGCATCTGCGGCGCCTGCACGATCCTGTTCAACGGCGAGGCCGCGCGCTCCTGCATCATGCTCGCCGTCCAGGCCGACGGGGCGGAGCTGATGACCGTCGAAGGCCTGATGAAGAACGGCGTGCTGCATCCGCTCCAGGAAGCCTTCCGCGAGCACCACGCGCTGCAGTGCGGCTTCTGCACCCCGGGGATGCTCATGACCGCCCTCGACTTCCTGAAGCTGTATCCCGATCCGAGCGAGGCGGAGATCCGCGAGGGGATCTCCGCCGTGCTGTGCCGCTGCACCGGCTACCACGGGATCATCAAGGCGGTGAAGGCGGCGGCGCCGCTCGTGAAATGACCAGCAGCCTCGAGCCCGAGATCGAAACCGCGCCGCGGGAGAAGATGACGCGCATCCAGACCGAGCGGATGCGCGAGCAGGTCCTGCACGCCTACCAGCACAGCCCGTTCTATCGCGGCAAGCTCGCCGCGGCCGGCGTCAAGCCGGGCGACGTCCGTGAGCTGCCCGATCTCCGGCGTCTGCCGTTCACGACCAAGGACGAGCTGAAGCAGGACCAGGCCGACCACCCGCTGTGGGGCACGCTCCTCGCGGTCCCCTTCGAGCACGTGGTGCGCGTGCACATGACCTCGGCGACGACGGGACGGCCGCTCGCGTTCCTCGACACCGCCGACGACTGGTACGGGTTCTACCACTCGTACGCGCGCTCGCTCTACGCGTTCGGCGTGCGGAGCTCGGACATGGTGATGGCCGCGTTCTCCTACGGTCCGTGGATCGGCTACTGGTCGGGCTTCTACGCCGCCCAGGACCTCGGCGCCTGCGTGTTTCCCGCCGGCGGTCTCTCCACCGACCAGCGGCTCGACGCGTTGCGGACGTATCCGATCACCGTGCTCGGCTGCACGCCGTCGTACGCGCTGTATCTGGCCGAGCAGGCCGCGCGCAAGGGCATGGACCTCGCCAAGGAGACGAAGATCCGCATCACCTGGCACACCGGCGAGCCGGGCGCGTCGATCCCGGCCACCAAGGCCAGGATCGAGGCGGCGTTCGGCGCCCAGGCCTTCGACCTGCCGGGGCTGACGGAGATCGCGGCCTGGGGCTTCGAGTGCGAGGCGCGCTCGGGGCTCACCCACGTGCACGAGGACTA
>JBGPXN010000222.1:0-6565 GCA_041492755.1 Methylomirabilia bacterium
CTACGCGGAGATGAACCGGCGCGGTGCCGTGCTGAACTACCACCCGATCCAGAACGGTATCTGCTCGCCCATGATCAACGACTACAAGTTCACGGTCTCGGTTGGCGCCTCGCTCGAGGACAGCGCCATCGTGCTCCACCTCATCGCCCGGCGCGTGCCGGAGCGCTACCCGAACATCAAGTACGTCGTGCCCCACCTGGGCGGCCTCATCCCGATGCAGCTCCAGCGGCTCGACAACCAGGCGCCGCGCCAGCACCCGGACCTGCCGGAGCGCCCGAGCGTGACCGCGCGCCGCTTCTACTACGACACCGTGGGCCACGGCTCCCAGGCGGCGCTGCTCTGCGCATGGAAGGCGTTCGGCGCCGATCATCTCGTGGCGGGGAGCGATTATCCGGTCCTGATGGCGTTCGAGACGTACCGGCAGACGTTCCATTACATTCGAGAAGCGGGCCTGCCGGCCGAGGACGTGGACAAGATCCTCGACCACAACGCCCAGATCGTCCTGGGGCTCGCGCACTGACCTGTCCCCGGTGCGGAGCGCAGAATCCTCCTCGGGCGAAGTTCTGTCTCGAGTGCGCGACGCCGCTTGCACAGGTGTCCTGCCCCGCGTGCGGCACCGCGGCTCCGGTGGCGGCCAGGTTCTGCCCGCAATGCGGCAACGCGCTCTCCGCGCCCGCCGATGCCCAGGCCGGCGGGGCGCCGGACCGCGCAATTGCACCGGCCACTGCCGACGCGGAGCGCCGCCAGCTCACCGTGATGTTCTGCGACCTCGTAGGCTCGACGGCGCTCTCGGGACGGCTCGACCCCGAGGAGCTGCGCGATGTCGTTCGCGCCTACCAGGCCGCCTGCGCCGAGGTGGTCGATCATTTCGACGGTCACATCGCTCAGTACCTCGGTGACGGGCTCCTCGTCTACTTCGGCTTTCCCGCCGCCCACGAGGACGACGCGCAGCGTGCGGTGGCCGCCGGGCTCGGGATCGTCGAGGCGATCAGGCCTCTGGGGCTCACGGCGCGCGTCGGGATCCACACCGGGTCGGTCGTCGTCGGCGAGGTCGGTGCCGGCACGCGTCAGGAACGGCTCGCGCTCGGCGAGACACCGAACCTTGCGGCCCGGCTCGAGGCGGCGGCGGAGCCGAACACCGTCCTCATCAGCGCCGCGACGCACCGCCTCGTCAAGGACGGCTTCACCTGCCGCGAGCTCGGTGCGCGTGCCTTCAAGGGCATCGACAACCCGGTGCCGGTCTATGAGGTGCTCGCGGGTGCGCCCGTCCGGAGCCGCCTCGACGCGGTCCACTTTCCTGCGCTGACCGATCTGGTGGGCCGCGAGCAGGAGCTCGGCCTTCTCCTGGGGCGCTGGGCGCGCGCCCGCGAGGGCGCCGGGCAGGTTGTCCTCCTGAGCGGCGAGGCCGGCATCGGGAAGTCACGTCTTATCCAGGTCCTGAGAGAGCGCCTTGCCTCCGAGCCTCACACGCGCCTTGAATGCCGCTGCTCCTCCTACCACCAGAACAGCCCCTTCCGCTCGCTGATCGAGCTGCTCCAGGGTGCCTTCGGTTTCAATCCGGACGACAGCGACGAGAGCCGGCTGGCCAAGCTGGAGACCGGCCTCGCCCCGTTCATCGCGTCGCTCCTCGACGCGGTCTCCCTCTATGCCGCGCTCCTGTCCATTCGTCTCGGCGAGCGCTATCCACCGCTCGCGATGACGCCGCAGCGCCAGAAGGAACAGACGGTGGAGACCGTGCTCGGCGTCCTCCTGGCGATGGCAAGCCGCGAGCCCGTGCTCTTCGTGGTGGAGGACCTCCACTGGGCGGACCCGTCGATGCTCGAGCTGCTCGACCTCCTCGTCGAGCAGGCACCCACGGCGCGGCTGCTCGTCGTCCTGACTTTCCGTCCCGAGTTCCGCCCCGCGTGGCCGGGCCGCTCGCACCTCGCTCAGGTCACCCTCGACCGGCTGGGCCCGAGCCAGACGGAGCTGATGGTGACGAGTGTTGCCGGTGGCAAGCGGTTGCCGGCCGAGCTGGCTCGCGAGCTGGTGACGAGGACCGACGGCGTCCCGCTCTTCATCGAGGAGCTGACGAAGACCGTGCTGGAGTCCGGCCTCGTGCGCGAGACGGGCGGCGCCTGGGAGCTCGACCAGCCGCTCCCGCCCTTCGCGATCCCGAGCTCCCTCCAGGACTCGCTCATGGCGAGGCTCGACCGCCTCGGCGAGACCCGGAGCGTCGCCCAGCTCGCTGCCACGCTCGGGCGCGAGTTCCGCTATGAAGTCTTGAAATCGGTCTCGGACCTGGACGACGCGACGCTCCTCGCGGGGCTGGCCAAGCTGATCGAGGCCGAGCTGGTCTATCAGCGGGGGCTTCCGCCCCGCGCCTCCTACATGTTCAAGCATGCCCTCATCCAGGAGGCGGCCTACACCTCGCTCCTCAAGAGCACACGCCAGCAGCGCCACCAGCACATCGCACTCGTGCTGGAGCGTGAGTTCCCTGAGATCCGGGACACCCAGCCCGAGGTGCTCGCCCATCACTACACGCAGGCCGGGCTCGCCCCCGACGCCATCGCCTGGTGGCGCCGGGCCGCGCTGGCTGCGATGCAGCGATGGGCGAACGTCGAGGCGGTTGCTCACCTCGACAGGGCGCTCGAGCTGCTCCCGGCCCTCCCGAATGAGCGCGAGCGTCTCCGCCAGGAGCTGGCGCTCCGGATGAGTCTCGCCACCGCGTGGACGATGATACGCGGCTGGGCCGCCTCGGAGGTCGAGGCGGCGTGGCAGCGAGCGCTCCAGCTGAGTGAGGACGTCGGGGACTCGTCCGAAATCGCGGGCGCGCTTTTCGGGCTCTGGGCCTTTTATCTGGTACGGGGCGACCACCGTCTCGCCATCGAGTCGGCGCGACGCTTCGTGGCGTTCGCGGGAGCCGCTCGGGATCGGAAGATCCTGATGGACGCGCACCGGGCAATGGGAATGACCTCGATGTTGGTGGGGGATTTCCGGGCGGCGCACGCCCACCTCACCGAGGCTCTCGCCCGGTACGACCCCGCCCTCGACGGCTCCGACGCGCTCCTGTATGGCCACGATGCGGCCGTGATGTGCTGGAGCTACACCACCTTGGTCCGCTGGATCACGGGCTATCCCGACCAGGCTGTGGAGGCGCAGCGAGAGGCGTTGGCGGTGGCGACGGGCATCGCTCATCCCTTCGTCACTGCGTTCGCCTTCCACTCCGCCGCCTGGCTCAGTCTCTTGCGCCGAGACCGGGACGCCCTGGAGTGGGCGCGCCGCCTGGTGACGTTCAGCAGCGAGCAGCGCTTCGTCATCTGGACCTATTTCGGGGGGACCGTCCTCGGCCGCCTCCTCTGCGACGAGGGACGAGCCGAGGACGGACTGGCCGAGGCTGAGCGCAGCCTGGCGATCGGCGACGCCATCGGTGTCGGTATCAACCGACCATACTTGCTGGGCCTCCTGGCCGAGATTCAGGCCCGCCTCGGACGGGTCGGCGACGGGTTCACGACCACGACGAAGGCGCTCGCGCTGGTGGACGAGCTTCGCGAGTGCATGTGCAAGGCGGAGTTGCTCCGGATCCGCGGCGAGCTGCTGCTCGGGCAGGCGCCTTCCGACGAGATGGGGGCCGAGGCCGTGTTCCGTCGCGCGATCGACGTCGCTCGCTCCCAGCAGGCGAAGTCGTGGGAGCTCAGGGCGGCGACCAGCCTCGCCCGCCTGCTCGCACGGCAGGATCGACGCGAGGAGGCGCGCTCGATTCTCGCGGCGACGTACGCCTGGTTCACCGAGGGGTTCGACACCGGCGACCTCCGCGAGGCAAAGTTGCTGCTCGACGCGCTATAGCCTGACTGAGGCGCTCGCGCAGGGGGAGGGACACACCGCATGATCTACATGGTCGAGATGGCGCTGCTCGATACCGCGCGGCGCGCCGAATGGGATGCCTGGTACGTCGCCCATCAGCACCGGCTTCTGTCGATCCCGGGCTTCCGCGCCAGCCAACGCTTCGAGGCGATCCACGCCGCGGAGTCGCCGTTCGTGGCGCTGCACGAGGTCGACTCCCCGGAGATCTTCGTGGGGCCGACCTATCGAGCGAAAGCGGGACCGGGCAACACGGGCGAGTGGCAGGCGAAGATGGGCAACTGGCACCGCAACCTGTTCGCGCTGGACCACACCCCGGACGTCCCCATGGACGCGCGTTTGGTGGTGGTGGAGGACGGTGGCGGCGCGGCGGTGCCGGAGCGCGCGTCGGTGCAGTGGATGCAGGCGGTCGGGCTCGATCGCAGTGTGCAGCGGCGCGGGCTCGCGGTGATGTCGCCGGCGCCGGCGGACCGGCTCGTCGGCACGCCGGGCATCCGCGTGCTAAAGCCGATCGGGCCACGCCTGCGCGGCGAGGGTTGACGAGCAGCGCCCTGGGTTTCCCAGGGCGGTTGCGAGCGTTGGGGGTATGGGGGCCATTTCGGGGCCCCCATCTCATTCAATGACGACGATCGGGATCTCGCGCTTCGTCCGCGCCTGGTACTCGTCGTAGGGCGGCCAGATCGAGGTCATCGTCTTCCACAGCGCCGGCTTCTCCGCGGGCGTCGCCGTGCGGGCGCGCGCCTGGAAGCGGGCCGCCATGACTTGCACGTTCACTTCCGGGCGTGCGACGAGATTCTGGTACCAGTCCGGATGCGCCGGCGCGCCGCCGCGTGACGCCACGACGAGATAGCAATCGCCGGCGCGGCCGTAGATCAGCGGCGTCGTCCGCGAGTGGCCGGAGTGCCGGCCGGTGGTCGTCAGGAGCAGCGTCGGGACGCCCTCCCAGATGTGTCCATCCTGCCCGCCGCTCGCGATGTAACGGCGCATGTGCTCCTGCTGCCAGCCGGGCGGCCGGCCTCCGGGTCCGGGTCGTACGGTCGCCATGGTCGTCACCTCCTGTGTCCCGACACACTACCAACAGCTCAACGAAACGGTCGAGTACAGTCCCAATCACATGACCCCGCTGCGCCGGCTCGGGCTTCCCGCCGAGGTCGCTCACGCCGTCCTCTTCCTCGCCTCCGACGAGGCGAGCTACATCACCGGTCACACCCTCGCCGTCACCGGCGGCCGCTGACTCTTCGAGCGTCAGCGGATGGGCAGATAGATCGTCTCACCCGGCCTGGGCAGGTAGATGGGCCCGGAGGACACGGCGCGTGCCCGGCGGTGAAAGCTCTCGAGGCTGGTGCCGAACGCCGGCCGGATCGGCTCCTCGAAGCCACGGAAGAAGAAGTCTTCCCAGTGGCCGCCGATCACGTGACGCGGCTGCACGTTCGTGAGGATGTGCTCGGGGTTGCCGTCCACCTGGGCGAACGCCGCCACGCAGAGGATGGCGACGTCCGTTCTGGCGGCGTCGTGTTCCTCCAGCACCGGGACGATGCCGGTGCCGGGCCTGGACGCGGCGTCCTGGTAGTAGATGCGAAAATCCACCCGTCCGCCGGGTCCCAGAAAATCGACGATGAACGCCAGCGTCTCGCCTTCCTTCCATCGGAGCGGAGCCCCGGGAAGCGTCGTCTGCTTCTCCTCGACGGTCCCGGTCGCCACCAGCTTGATCCGGGCGAAATGCGGGGCGTGCGTCGACCGGAGCGGCATGAACCGGATGGTGCGGGCCTGGTTGAAGAACCACCGACCCGGGCGGTCACCAACCGCGGCCGCGTCCGTCCCATCCACCGCCCGCAGCCGCGCGTCGGGGATCGCGGCGGCCAGCACGTTCGCGACGGTCTGGCCGCCGTAGAACAGGGCCTTCGGGGCTTTCGTCCGGGCGATGTACGGCAAGTCCATGGCGTGGTCGTAGTGCGCGTGACCGACGAGCACGATCTCGACGTTCTCCATCGGGGGGACGTGGCGGTCGATGAGCGTCGTGTCCGGCCTCGCCGTGCTCAGGAGGGCGAACCAGGTGGGGTTGCTCACGAACGGGGCCGTCGCGATCGCGTCGCTGCCCCGCGTGATGAGCCATCCCCCACTGCCGAGGTACCGCATCTCGACGTGTCCCCGCGGGTCGGGCGGCCTGGGCGGCAACGTGTCGAACTGCGCGATCGCCGCCGCCTGCGAGCAGGCGGTCAATGCCATGGTCGCCAACGACAGGAGCGCGCCCTGCAAGGCACGGGTCACGACGGCAGGCGCTCGGAACGTCACGGCTCGGGGCCTCCCCTCCCGGTGACGGTTGACCCGTGGAACACCAGCACCTCACGATTCAAGATGCCGACGTGGTGAGCGCCGCTCTCGATCACTACCGTGAAAATCCGCGCATGGGTTTCTCGGACTGCCTGGTTCTCGAGATCGCTCGCAAGGCAGGTCACCTGCCGGTCGGCACGTTCGACCGGCACCTCGCCAGGCTGGACGGCGCGCAGAAGCTGTAGAGCGAAGGGGACGAGAGCGATCAGGGCGCGGAGCGCGCGGCCTGGATCGCCCGCCACACGCGCTCGGGCGTGGCCGGCATGTCGATGTGGGTTACACCGAGCGGCGCCAGCGCATCGAGGATCGCGTGGATGACGGCGCCGGGCGCGCCCACGGTGCCGCCCTCGCCGGCGCCCTTGACGCCGAGCGGGTTCGTCGGGCTGGGCACGTC
>JBGPXN010000084.1:0-18726 GCA_041492755.1 Methylomirabilia bacterium
CGTTGCCGAGCGATGGGGGGAGTGGGGGGCCAGGTCGGGGCCCCCGGAAGAAGCAAACAACGGAGGACGAGGAGCGCCCCGGGTGTCCCGGGGCGTTGCCGAGCGAGGGGGGGAGTGGGGGGCCATGTCGGGGCCCCCCACTAATAGGTCACACCCGCATTGCGCGCAGGCGGGCGATGCGCATTTCCAGCGGGGGGTGCGTCGAGAACAGGTTCATCAGGCGCTGGCCGCTGAGCGGGTTCACGATGAACAGATGCGCGGTGGCCGGGTTCGCCGCCATCGGGACGGCCTGCTGCGCCATGTGCAGCTTCTCGAGCGCCCGGGCCAGCCCTGACGTGCGGCCGGCGATCTGCGCGCCGGTGGCGTCCGCCTGGTACTCGCGCGCGCGCGACACCGCCATCTGCACGAGCATCGCCGCGATCGGGGCCAGGATGGCCATGAGCAGGGCACCGGCCATGTTACCGCCGCCCTCTTCGTCGTCGCCGCTGCGGTGGCCGCCGAACATCGCGCCCCATTGGACCATGTGGGCCAGGTAGGTGATGGCGCCCGCGAGCGTGGCCGCGATGGTCGAGATGAGGATGTCGCGGTTCTTGACGTGTGACAGCTCGTGGGCGAGCACCCCCTCCAGCTCGTCTTCGTCCAGGATCCTCATGATGCCTTCCGTGACCGCGATCGCCGCGTGCTCGGGGTTGCGCCCGGTGGCGAAGGCGTTCGGCGTCTCGCTCGGAATCAGGTACACGCGCGGCATCGGGATCTGGGCACGCGTGGCGAGCCGGCGGACCATCGAGTACAGGCGCGGCGCGCTGGCTTCGTCGATCGGCTGGGCCCCGTACATCGCGAGCACGATGCGGTCGGAGAACCAATAACTGGCGACGTTCATGACGGCGGCGAGGATGAACGCCATCAGCATGCCCTGCCCACCCCCGACCGCACCGCCGATGACGACCAGCATGGCTGTCAGTACGGCGAGCAACACCGCCGTCTTGAATATGTTCGACATAGACGTTCTCCCCTTGGGTTCGAGCGTCCGGAAGCTGCGACGGGCGTCCGCGATCGAGAACCATCGCGGATCTACGGAGCAGAGCGTAGCAAACCGCCTCCCCGGGAGCAATCGGAAGGCAAAGCACCTTGACTTGCCGGGATGCCGCCGATACACTGGGCCGTCCTTGGAAAACGACGTTTGTTGACCGACAGTTAGCGCAAACTCGTCGTCCTCGGCGGGGCGCGCATGGACGAGGATGATGATCATTCGGATGTCCGACATCCCGGAGGAAGGGATCCAGGTCGAGGACCGAGCCGCCTTCCGGTTCGTCGATGTCGCGTGGCGTCTGGACGGCGTGTCGCTCGCCGTGACCCTGGACGGTGATGAGGTCGATGTTCTCGGCCGGATTGCCGCCACCGTGCCCCAGACGTGCGGCCGCTGCCTGGAGGAGTACCCGGCGGCGGTGCAGGCGGCGGTGGACGTCCGGTTCGCACCCCGTCCCGCCGCCAGCCACAGCATCGAGCTCGGCCGCGACGACCTCGACGTCGACTTCTACGTCAACGACGAGTTGAATCTCGGCGCGCTCGTGGAGAACGAAACGACGCTTGCCCTGCCCATGAAGCCGCTCTGCCGCGACGATTGCCGCGGGCTCTGCCCCGCGTGCGGCAGCAACCGCAACCTCGGCGCCTGCGCGTGTCCCGCGCGGACCCCCGATCCGCGCCTGGCGGTCCTGAAGGATCTGGCCGCGCGCCTGAAATAGGAGACCGTCATGCCTCTGCCGAAGCGACGCCATTCCAAGACGCGCGGGCGCAAGCGCCGTACGCACTACGTGCTCACCGCGCCCAGCCACTCGGTGTGTCCGCAGTGCCGCGAGCCCAAGCTGCCGCATCGGGTGTGCCCGCACTGCGGGTACTACAAAGGCCGGGAGATCGTCGCCGCTGAAGGCGCGTAACCCGCGCCTTTTCCTCGCATGAAGATCGCCGTCGACGCCATGGGAGGCGACTACGGACCGGCCGTCGTCGTCGAAGGCGCGGTGGCGGCGAGCCGCGAATTCGGCACGCCGGTCATGCTCGTCGGCGACCAGGCGTCAATCGAGCGTGAAGTCGCCCGCCTGGCCGCCAAGGACCTGGGCGTGGAGATCCACCACGCCTCGCAGGTCGTGGGCATGGCGGAGAGCGCGTCTCAAGCCCTGCGGCGCAAGCGGGATTCGTCCCTCCGCGTGGCCGCCCAGCTCGTCCGCGACGGCAAGGCGGCCGCTTTCGTCTCCGCCGGGAACACCGGCGCCGCCATGGCGATCGGGATGTTCGTCGTCGGCGTGCTCCCCGGCGTGGACCGGCCCGCCATCGCAGCGGTGCTACCCAACCAGCGGCGCTTCACCATCCTCATCGACGTCGGCGCCAACACGGATCCCAAGCCCTCGCACCTGCTGCAGTTTGCGGTGATGGGCCACGTGTATGCGCGCGACATCCTCGGCTTCGACAACCCACGGGTCGGGCTGCTGTCGGTCGGCGTAGAGGAAGGCAAGGGCAACGAGCTGACGAAGGAGGCGTACGAGCAGCTCAAGGGCTCGTCCCTGAACTTCATCGGCAACGTCGAGGGCCGCGACATCTACAACGGGCGGTGCGACGTGGTGGTGACGGACGGCTTCACCGGCAACGTGGCCCTGAAGATCTCGGAGAGCCTGGTGGAAACCCTGGGGTCGATGATCAAGGAGGAGCTCATGCGCGATCTCCGATCGCGCGTGGGTGCCGTCCTCGCCCAGCCGGCGCTCCGGCGGTTCCGCCGGCGCGTGGACTACACCGAGATGGGCGGAGCCCCCTTGCTCGGCATCGATGGCGCGGCGATCATCTGCCACGGCGCGTCTCCCGTGAAGGCCATCAAGAACGCGGTGCGGGTGGCGGGGGAGTGGGCCAGGGCCGGCGTGAACGAACACATCAAGGCCGCGCTGGAAGCGGAGGTGGCGCGCGGTCGAGAGGGAGGTCGCGAATGACGCGGGCCACGATCACGGGAATAGGGGCCTGGGCGCCCAAGCGGATCCTCACCAACGCCGACCTCGCGACGATGGTCGAGACCAACGACGAGTGGATCGTCCAGCGCTCGGGGGTCCGGGAGCGCCACATCGCCGAGGACAGCGAGGCCACCTCGGACCTCGCGGTGCGGGCCGCGCAGCAGGCGCTGGAGCGGGCGAACCTGGTACCCGAGGACATCGAATTCATCGTCGTCGGCACCACCACGCCCGACCACTTTTTCCCGAGCACGGCCAACCTCGTGCAGCACCGGCTCGGCTGCCGGCGCGCGGGCTCCGTCGACCTCCTCGCCGCCTGCGCGGGCTCCGTGTACAGCCTCGGCGTGGGCGCCAAGTTCATCGAGACGGGCAAGTACCGCCGCGTGCTCTGCATCGGTGCCGAGACGCTCTCGAAGATCACCGACTTCACCGACCGCGGGACGTGCGTGCTGCTGGCCGACGCCGCCGGCGCGGTGGTGCTCGAGCCGGCCGATGACGGCCGCGGCATCATCGACGTCGACCTCTACTCCGACGCCCAGTACGCCGACCTGCTCCACATGCCGGCCGGCGGCTCGCGCCATCCGGCGACGCGGGACACGGTCGACGCGCGGATGCACTACGCCAAGATGAAGGGCAGCGAGGTCTTCAAGGTCGCGGTGCGGATGTTCACCGAGTGCACGCGCACCATCCTCGAGCGCCACGGGTTCACGGCCGCCGACGTCGACCTCTTCGTGCCGCATCAGGCCAACCTCCGCATCATCGAGGCCGCGGCCAAGCGGGTGGATCTGCCGATGGAGCGGGTATTCGTCAACGTCGACCGCTTCGGCAACACGGGCGCGGCGTCGGTGTACGTCGCGCTCGAGGAGGCAGTGGCCGCGGGCCGGATCGAGCGGGGCGACCTCGTCCTGCTCGCCGCGTTCGGTGGCGGTTTCGCCTGGGGCGCCGCGCTGCTGCGCTGGTGAGCACCATGAGTATCGCGTTTCTCTTCCCCGGTCAGGGCTCGCAGGCCGTCGGCATGGGACGCCAGTTTCGCGACGCCTCCGTCGCCGCGAAGTCCATCTTCGCGGAGGCCGACGACGCGCTCGGCTTCGATCTGACGACGCTGATGTTCGAGGGCCCGGCGGCGGAGCTCGCGCTGACCGTGAACACGCAACCGGCCGTGCTCACCGCCAGCGTGGCCGTGGCGGCCGCGTGCGCCGAGCGGGGACTGCGCCCCGGCCTCGCCGCCGGTCACAGCCTTGGGGAGTACTCGGCCTTGGTGGTGTCGGGCGCGCTGCGGTTCGCCGATGCCGTGCGCCTCGTGCGTAAGCGGGGTCAGTTCATGCAGGAGGCGGTGCCGGTAGGCACCGGCGCGATGGCCGCGATCATGGGCCTCGACGTCGCGGCCGTGGAGCAGGTGTGCGCGGAGGCTGCCGAGGGCGAGGTTGTCGGGATCGCGACCCTGAACTCGCCGGCGCAGACCGTCATCGCGGGACATCGCGCCGCCGTGGAGCGCGCCGTGGCGCTCGCCGCCGCGCGCGGCGGGCGGAAGAGCGTGCTGCTGCCGGTGAGCGCGCCGTTCCACTGCGCGCTCATGGCCCCGGCCGCGGAGCGGCTGCGCCGTGAGCTGGACGCGGTGCCGGTGGAGGATCCCACCATCCCGGTCGTCCGCAACGTGGACGGCGAGGTCGCGCGCTGCGCCGCCGACGTCCGCGACGGGCTGCTGCGTCAGGTTGCGAGTCCGGTCAGGTGGACGACCTGCGTCGAGCGCCTGCGCGCCGAGGGCGCCGAGACCTTCGTCGAAGTTGGGCCCGGTCGCGTGCTCAGCGCCATGATCAAGCGCATCGTCGACGGCGCGCGTGGCCTGGCCGTCGAGGACCCGGCCGATCTCGACGGCGTCCTGATCGCCGTCGTCCACGCATGACCGACAAGGCGCTGGCCGGGAAGGTGGCCATCGTCACCGGCGGCAGTCGCGGCATCGGCGCCGCGGTGGCCGCGTGCCTGGCGGAGTCCGGAGCCAGCGTGGTAGTCTCGGGCCGCGACGGCGAGCGTCTGCAGCGGGCCGTCGCCGAGCTCGAAGCGTCGGGCGCGACCGCGCTCGGCATCGTTGCCGACGCCGCGCGCCGCGAGGACGGCGAGCGCCTGATCGAGGCGGCCCGCCAGCAGTTCGGCCGCCTGGACGTGCTCGTCAACAATGCCGGCATCACCCGCGACGGGCTGCTCGTCCGCATGAAGGACGATGACTGGGACCGCGTGCTCGACATCAACCTTCGGGGAGTATTCCTGATGACCCGCGCCGCCGCGAAGGCGATGATGCGGCAGAAGAGCGGCCGCATCATCAACATCTCGTCGACGGCGGCCGCGATGGGCAATCCGGGCCAGGCCAATTACGCCGCGGCCAAGGCCGGGCTCGAGGGGCTGACGCGGGCGACGGCGCGCGAGCTGGCGCACTGGAACGTCCTCGTCAACGCGGTGGCGCCGGGGTTGATCGAGACCGACATGACCGCGGCCATCCCCGCCGATGCGCGCGAGGCGCTCATGGCGCAGATCCCGCTGCGGCGGATGGGAACGGCGCGCGAGGTGGCTGAGATGGTACGATTCCTCGCCGGAGACGGGGCCGGGTACGTCACCGGCCAGGTGTTCCACGTCAACGGCGGGTTGTACATGTAGCGGCAGCGCATTCTTTCGGGGAGGGGACCGCTAGATGGCGAAGTCAGTTGAGGAGAAGGTGAAGGAGATCATCGTCGAGCAGCTCGGCGTTGAAGAGGACGACGTGACGCCGAACGCGAAATTCATCGAAGACCTCGGCGCCGACTCACTGGACACCGTCGAGCTCGTCATGGCTCTGGAAGAGCACTTCGACATCCAGATCCCGGACGAGGACGCGGAGAAGATCGTCACCGTCGGCGACGCCGTCCAGTACATCAAGGACAACTCGTAACGGTGGCAGCCCGCCGCGTCGTCGTCACCGGGCTCGGTGCCCTCACGCCGGTCGGCAACACGGCGGAGGAGACGTGGGCGAACCTCGTCCAGGGACGCTCCGGGATCGGCCCTATCACGAAGTTCGACGCCAGCGAGAAGGACGCGAGCGGTGCCTACCGGTTCGCGACTCGCATCGCCGGCGAAGTCCGCAACTTCGATCCCCTCCAGTACCTCGACAAGAAGGAGGCCCGCCGGCTGGATCCGTTCCTCCAGTACGCGATCGCGTGCTCCGCGATGGCGGTGGAGGACGCCGGGCTCGACGTGGGAAAGGTCGAAGCCACCCGCTTCGGCGTCCTCATCGGCTCGGGGGTGGGCGGCATCACGACCTTGCTCGAGAGTGAGGAGGTCCGCCGGACGAAGGGACCCGAGCGCGTCTCGCCGTTCATGGTTCCGATGCTCATCATCAACATGGCGTCGGGGCTGGTGTCCATGCGGTTCGGGGCCAAGGGCCCCAACTCCTCGGTGGTGACCGCCTGCGCGACCGGCAACCACGCCATCGGCGACGCCTTCCGGCTCATCCAGCGCGGCGACGCCGACGTGATGATCGCGGGCGGCTCCGAGGCGATGCTGGTGCCGCTCACCGTCGCCGGCTTTTGCGCCATGAAGGCGATGTCGACGCGCAACGACGATCCCGAGCGGGCCTCGCGGCCGTTCGACGCCGACCGCGACGGGTTCGTGTGCAGCGAGGGCGCGGGGATCCTGATCGTCGAATCACTCGAGCATGCGCTGGGGCGGGACGCCCGGATCTACGCGGAGCTTGTCGGTTACGGGATGACGTCCGACGCGCATCACATGACGGCGCCCGATCCCGCCGGCGACGGCGCCGCGCGGGCGATGACGCTGGCTCTCAGTGACGCCGGCCTCGGGCCCGGCGACGTCGGCTACGTCAACGCCCACGGGACGTCGACGCCCTACAACGACAAGTTCGAGACGATGGCGATCAAGCGGGTGTTCGGTGACCACGCCCGTCGCCTCGCCGTGTCGTCCACCAAGTCGATGACCGGGCACCTGCTGGGCGCGGCGGGCGGGGTGGAGGCGGTCGCCACCGTGCTCGCGCTCCACCACGGCTTGCTGCCGCCGACGATCAACTATCAGACGCCGGACCCCGAATGTGATCTCGACTACGTGCCCAACCAGGCCCGCAAGGTCGACGTGGAGGTCGCGCTGTCGAACGCGTTCGGCTTCGGCGGCACGAATGCGACGCTCCTGTTTCGCAAGTCTCCGGGCCGGTGACCCGGGGCGATGAAACGACCCCATCTGCGTCGTTGGCTCGGTCGCTCCTCCCTGCGGCGTACTCGGAGTACGCCTCGGTCGTCGTCTCCCTCGCCGCCTCGCATCTGGGGCCGTTTGATCGCCCCGGTGGCGACTCCTTCGTCGGCGTCTGCCTCGCCGCTTCGCGTCTCGGGGCCTGGGCACCGGCTCGTTTTCGGCTGCTAGTCCGGCTGGCGGTGGAGGCTGAGCTCGACCGGCTGGAGGAGCGGCTCGGATATCGCTTCGGCCGGCGCGCGCTTGTCGAACGCGCGCTGACCCACGCCTCCTACGCCAACGAGCACGCGCCGCTCCCGAACCAGGAGGCGCTGGCCTTCGTCGGCGACGCTGTTCTTGGCCTCGTCGTCGGCGAGTGGGTGTTCCGCGCTGACGACGCGGCCGCCGTCGGCGTGCTCACGCCGCAGCGCGCCGCCCTCGTCTCCGGCGCGAACCTCGCTCGCTGGGCGCGCGACCTCGACCTCGGCGAGCTGCTGCGCCTGGGGCGCGGCGAGGACCAGACGGGGGGCCGCGGGCGCGAGTCGATCCTCGCCACCACGCTCGAAGCCGTGCTCGGCGCCGTCTACCTCGACGGGGGACTGGAGGAGGCCCGGCGGATCATCGGCCGTCTGGCCGTGTGGTAGGCTGACGGCATGCGTCTATGGCCGTTCCGCGGCCGTCGCGCGCCGGTCGTGGCCTCGGCCGAGGATCTGATCTTCACCGAGGATCTCCTTCGCCGCGGCATCGACGACGTCTTCACCGTCCGGGAGCGGCAGATTCGGGGCGGCATCATCGTGTTCCGCGGCGAGCTGCGCGTTCCCCCCGCGCCCGCGCTGGAGGCGCTGCTCGCCCGATTCCGGCCCGCCGGCTTCACGCCGTTCTTGAAGAGCGAAGGCGGCGAGATCGTCCTGCAGGCCTGGCCGCTGGCCGACGTGCGCGAGCGCTCGGGGGTGGGGCTCAACGTCGTGCTCTTCGCGCTGACCTGCGTGTCGACCCTCTTCGCGGGCACGTACTTCGCCGGCTCGCCGCTCTTCGACGCGCTCCGCGGATCGTCGTCGATGGTGCATCTGCTGAGCGGCGTCCCGTTCGCGTTCACGCTGCTCGCCATCCTCGGCGTCCACGAGTTCGGCCACTACTTCACGGCGCGGCACTACCGGGCATCGGTGAGCCTGCCCTATTTCATCCCGGCCCCGCCGCCGATCTTCCTGTTCGGCACCATGGGCGCGATCATCCGCATGCGCTCGCCCGCGACCAACCGCAACGTGCTGTTCGACATCGCGGCCGCCGGCCCGCTCGCCGGCCTGCTCATCGCGGTCCCCGCGATCCTCCTCGGGCTCGGGTGGTCGTCGATCGTTCCGGCGCCGGCGGGTGGGCATCTCGTGTTCGGCGACTCGTTGCTCCTGCGCGGGCTCATGTATCTGCGCTGGGGCAACGTCCCCGACGGCATGATGGTGTTCACGCACCCCATCGCCGATGCCGCGTGGGCGGGGTTGTTCGTGACCGCCGTCAACCTGTTCCCGGTGGGCCAGCTCGACGGTGGACGCATCGCGTACGCGCTGTTCGGGCGCCATCACCGCGCGGTCGGCATGGCCACCGTGGCCGGGCTCGTGCTGATGGGCGCGTGGACGTGGTCCGCGAACTGGTTCGTGTGGGCGGCGCTCATCGTGCTGCTGATCGGGTTCCACCACAGCCCGCCGCTCGACGACGTGACACCGCTCAGTCCCGGCCGCCGCGTCGTCGGCGTCCTTTGCCTGCTCCTGCTCGTCCTGCTCATCCCGCCCGTCCCCATCGGCGTCGGTTAGCCGCCGCGCAGTCAGCAGTCAGAGGGTGTGATTCGAGGAGCGCCCCGGGTTCCCCGGGGCACTCCGAGCGTGGGGGGGTATGGGGGGCCATGTCGGGGCCCCCCATGTACTAATCAGGCGTACGCGGGCTCGTCGCTCCGGCTGGCGCCGACCACAGCTCGAGCTCCTCGCCCCGGCCCACGAAGGTGGCCAGCCGGCCGCCGGGGCCGAGCTCGACCCGCTCACGTCCGGCCAGCCGGTAGACGTGCACGCCCGAGCGCTCGCCGGCGTCGCGCAGCTCGAATCGACGGCGGAGGAACGGCATCGCGGCTGCGCTCACCACGACCGACTCGTCCTCGGCGTGGTCGAGCAACGTGCGCAGCAATGACCACGCCTCACGTTGGGCATCGAGGTCCAGGCGCGGTCCGGTCGTCCCCTGGTTGACGAGGTACTGGCCCACGTGCAGCCCGATGCGGACGGCGGAGGCCGCGGCCGGGTGTTCGAGACTGCGCCCGGCCGCGCGCTGGATCGCCATCGCGGCGAGCGCGGCGCGCGTGGGGGCGTCGTCGGCGGGCTCGAGCCCGAACGCGACCATGAATCCGCCGGGCGTGATGCCTTCGATCCGGCCGCCGAACGTCTCGGCACGTTGCGCGAGCATCTCGATCGCGCCGCGTCCCTCGGCGTCCGCGCTCGGCAGCATGGCCCCGAGCAGGGTGACGTGCCGCGGCTCCCAGAGCGCCGGCGCCGGTCGCGGCGCGCTGACCTCGGGCGGTGGTTCGGGCGCGGGCAGGTCCACCTCGACGGGGCTCGCGGCGTCGGCGACGACCTCGGCCACGCGCAGGCCCAGGCGCTCGATGCGATAACGCAGGGTGTTGCGGGGCACGCCGAGGCGCGCCGCCGCGCGCGAGATGTTGCCGCGCGTCGCGCGTAGCGCGCTCTCGATCAGCTCACGCTCCACGGAGCCGACCGCCTCGCCGAGGGTGACGTCGCCCCGCCGGCCGCTGGGGGCCGCCGTCGCGGGCAGCGCGAGGCTGGTGGCGTCGAGGCGGGTGCCGTCGGTCAGGAGCGTGGCGCGCTCGACGACGTTGGCGAGCTCGCGCACGTTGCCGGGCCAGTGGTAGTGGGCCATCGCATCCGCGGCGTCCGGGGCGAAGCTCCTCGCGGGCAGCCCGTAGTCCGTGCACGCCACGCGCAGGAAGTGCTCGGCGAGCGCGAGGACGTCGTGGCCGCGCTCCCGCAGCGCGGGCAGGGTGAGCGTCACCACCGAAAGGCGGTGGTAGAGATCGTGGCGAAATCGCCGGGCGCGCAGGGCCCCGCCGAGGTCGTCGTTGGTGGCCGCGATCAGCTGGACGTCGAAGGGCTCGGTGCGCGTGCCTCCGAGCCGGCGCACCGCGCGCTCATCGAGCGCGGTGAGGAGCTTGGCCTGGAGCGCGAGCGGGAGCAGCCCCACTTCGTCGAGGAACAGGGTTCCGCGATGCGCGGTTTGAAAGAGGCCCGGCTTGGCCTGGCGGGCGTCGGTGAAGGCGCCCTTCTCGTAGCCGAACAGCTCGGCCTCCAGCAGCGTCTCGGGGATGGCGGCGCAGTTGAGGGTGGCGTACGGGCCGTCGGCGCGTGGACCGGCCCGGTGGATCGCGCGTGCCAGCAGGCCCTTGCCCGTGCCGGGTTCACCCTGGATGAGGATCGGGGGAAGGCGGTGGGCATCGGACCGGCGCGCGAAGAATCGCGCGACCATGGCCCGGGCCTCGACGATACCGGCACTCTCGCCGAGCAGCTCGGCGAGCGCCGTCATGCCTGCGGCGGTCGTCGGCCCTCCCGCCCGGTCCGGTGCGGCGTCATCATCCTGGCAGACTCCGACGGAACCTCGCATGTCAGCCCCTGATGTCTGTCCCTTCCACCGATGACTGGTGGACCGCCCGCTGGCTCGTGCCGGTCCTTCATCCCTAGATCGGCCGCGGGGCCGATCTAGATGAGGAACGACCGCGGACGCTGGGGGGGGGCCGGTCAGGCGGTGGCGGTGCGGACGGCGGTGGGATCGTCGGCGGCCACCGTGGGGCCGCCGGCACTGACGCGCGACAGCAGGGCAAGGCCGACGATGAAGAAGACCCCGACGGTGGCGAGCGCCACGCGCTGGTTGCCGCCAAGCGCGCTCGACACCGTGCCGAACACGAGGGGCCCCATGATCGCGCCGGTCTTGCCCACCAGGGAGTAGAAGCCGAAGAATTCCGCTTCGCGACCGGCCGGTATGAGCGTCGCCATGAACGTCCGGGTTGCCGCCTGGATGGCGCCCAGTCCGGTCCCGGCCAGGACCGCCACCAGCCAGAACTGCCACTTCGCCTGGATCACGTAGGCCAGGAGGGTGACCACGAACCACTGGAGCAGCATGATGCGAACGACGAAGCGCGGTCCGCGGAAGTCGGTGGGACGCGCCCACAACGCCGAGCCGATGAGGGCGGTGACCTGCACGGTGAGGAACAAGCCGATGATCTCGGTGCCGCTGAAGCCGAGCGTCGTCGCCGCGAACGGGGCCGTGAACAGGATCACGGTGTTCACGCCGTCCTCGTAGACGAGATAGGCGAGCAGGAAGCGCCGCATCTGCGTCCGCTCCGGGCTGCCGACGATCTCCCGCAGCGTGGCCAGGGTCTGCTTGACGCCACGCACGAGGGCGGCACCGAGTGGCACCGACTGGCGCTCGTCGGCGGGTAGCACGAAGAACGCGGGCAGCGAGCAGAGGAGGAACTGCGCGGCCGCGGTCAGGAAGCAGGCCCAGTAGCGCCCGGTGGCGACGAACGGGTAGGCGAGGCCGAATGCGACGATCGATCCGGAGTAGCCGATGGCAAAGCCGGCGGCGGAGACGCGACCGATCTCCCTCGGCGCGGCGATGCGCGGCAGGTAGGAGTTGTAGTAGACGAACGCGGCCTCGAAGCCCACGAGGCCGATCACGGCGAGCAGGAAGCCGCGAATCACCATGCCGGGGCCGAGGGTGGCGAGCAGGGCGGTCGCGATCACCGAGACGAGCGTGAACCCGACGAAGAAGGGCTTGCGGACGCCCGCGTGATCGGCGATGCCGCCGAGCAGCGGCGAGGTGAGCGCGACCGTGATCATCGCGACCGAGCCCACGAGGCCCCACCAGAAATCACCCTGCCCCTGGGCGTTCCCGACCACCACTTGCGTGTAATAGACCGAGAAGATCGTGGCCTGGACGATCGCCGAGAATGCGGAGTTCGCGAAGTCGTAGAGCGTCCAGGCCAGCACGGTGCGCGTCAGCCAGGCGGGCACCGCCCCACCATGGCACACCCCCCGGGCGGTGCGCTACTATCGCCGACATGCCGGGGCGGCTCGATGCGAAGTCGCTGGATGCCCTGATCCGCAAAGACGAAATCGACACCGTCCTCACCGTCTTCCCCGACGGCTACGGACGTCTGCTGGGCAAGCGCGTGGTGGGCCGCCACTTTCTGGAGCACGTCCTGGCCGACGGGGTGCACGCCTGCATCTACCTCTTCACCGTCGACATGGAGATGGAGCCGCTGCCCGGCTTCAAGCTCACCTCGTGGGAGCGCGGCTACGGGGACATGAAGATGGTCCCCGACCTCGCCACGCTCCGGGTCATTGGGTGGCTGCCCAAGACGGCGCTGGTGTTCTGCGACGTCTACACGGAGGACGGCGAGGTGATCGAGGAGGCGCCGCGCTGGGTGCTGAAGCGCCAGATCGCGCGCGCGGCCGCGCGCGGCTACGTGGTGAAGACGGCGGCCGAGCTCGAGCTCTACTGCTTCAAGGACACGTTCGACGAGGCGCGCACGCGTCGCTATCGCGACCTCACGCCGGTCTCGGGCTACCTCGAGGACTACCACATCCTGCAGACCACGAAGGAGGAGCCGCTCATCCGGGCCATCCGCAACGGGATGGAAGCGGCCGGCGTGCCGGTGGAGACCTCGAAAGGGGAGTGGGGACGCGGACAGGAGGAGATCAACCTCGCGTACGCGGACGCGCTGGAGATGGCCGATCGCGCCGTCCTCTACAAGCACGGCGCCAAGGAGATCGCGCATCTGCAGGGCGCCTCGCTCACGTTCATGGCGAAGTACGACATGGCCGCCGCCGGCTCGTCGTTCCACGTGCACTCCTCGCTGTGGGACAAGAGCGGGCGCCGGCCGCTGTTCGCCGAAGGCAAGGGAAAGAACGGTCATCGGCCGACGCCTTCGCCACTCTTCGGCCAGTGGCTCGCCGGCCAGATGGCGCTGGCGCGCGAGCTCGCCTACTTCTACGCGCCCACGGTGAACTCCTACAAACGCTACCAGGCCGGATCGTTCGCGCCCACGCGCGTCGCCGCCGGCTGGGACAACCGTACCTGCGGCTTCCGGCTCTGCGGCGAGGGGCCGAGCTTTCGCGTCGAGAACCGCATCCCCGGCGCCGACGCCAATCCCTACCTCGCCTTCGCGGCGACCATCGCGGCCGGATTGCACGGGATCGGGGGTCGGCTGAAGATGCCGCGCCTGTACGACGGCAACGCGTACGCGGACGGGACGCTGCCCCAGGTGCCGAAGACGTTGCGCGAGGCGATCGACGAGCTGGAACGCTCGAAAGCCGCCCGGGCCGCGCTTGGTGAGCGGGTGATTGAGCACTACCTGCACGCCGCGCGGCTCGAGCAGCAGGCGTTTGATCAGGTTGTTACGGATTGGGAATTGAATCGTAACTTCGAACGTATTTAAACCAGGCCGATGAAACGATCCCATCTGCGTCGTTGGCTCCTCGCGCCTCCCTGCGACGTGGCCGGGCCACGTCTCGGTCGTTGCTCGTCGCCGCCTAGCATCTGGGGCCGTTTGATCGGCCTATTGCCGAGACGTCGGGCTGGGCTCGGGGCGAGACATCGGGCTGGCCTTGTGGCGAGACGTCGGGGCGGCTTGGCGGGGGGATATCGGGACGGTGGAGTCTATTGATGGGAGATCGGCTGGCGGGGAAGGTCGCGTTTATCACGGGTGGGGGGATGGGGATCGGGCGGGAGGCTTCCGTATTGTTTGCGGAGGAGGGGGCGCGCGTAGTCGTGGGGGACATCGACGCGCGGGCGGCGAAGGAGACGGTGGGGGCGATCGAGAAGGCGGGGGGGGCGGCGCTGGCGGTGACGGGGGACGGTGCCATCGAGGCCGACGTCAAGCGAATGGTGGAGGAGGGGGTCGCGCGGTTCGGGGCGCTCCACGTGCTGTACAACAACGCGGGGGTGCTGTGGAAGGACCGGGACCGGTCGGTGCTGGAGACCGACGAGCGGTGGTGGGACCGCGTGATGGCGATCAATCTCAAGTCCGCGTTCTGGGTCACCAAGTACGGGATTCCCGAGCTCCGGAAGGCGGGCGGCGGCGCCGTCGTGCTCATGGGCTCGGTGTCCGCGCTCGCGGGCTTCACCCGCGCCCAGGACGCGTATACCGCGGCCAAGGGCGGGCTCATCTCGCTCACGAGGTCGCTGGCCATCCAATTCGCCAGGGACGGCATCCGTTGCAACATCATCCATCCCGGGATCGTCGACACGCCGCTGCAGGCGCCGTACCTCACCGAGGCCATCCGGCGGGAGTTCGAGACGGGCATCCCGCTCGGGCGGATCGCGCGCCCGCGGGAGATCGCCAACGTCGCCCTGTTCCTGGCCAGCGACGAGTCGTCGTTCATGACCGGCGCCGAGCTGGTCGTGGACGGCGGCTTCACCGCAGGGTGACGGGAAGCCGCGGCGTGGCCATCCGGCGGCGCTCCGAAAGCCGCGACACGTGAGCCGCGTCCTCCCGCTGTCGGCCGCGCGCCGGCAGGGTGAGCTCGCCGTCACCGCGACCGCCCTGGCCGCGGTCGGGCTGCTCCTGGTGTTCGTGGTGTGGCCGGTGGTGAAGGTGCTGGCGCTGAGCGTCAGCGGACCGGGCGGCCTCACCCTCGCCAACTTCGCGGCGTTCTTCAGCACGTGGCGGCTGTTCCGGATCTTCGTGAACAGCCTCGTGGTCTCCCTGGTCTCGACGGCGCTCACGGTGACGGTGGCCCTGGTGCTCGCGTACGCGGTGACGCGCACGACGATCCCGGGCAAGCGCTTCATTTCTCTGATGAGCTTGCTCCCGCTGATCTCGCCGCCGTTCCTGGTGTCGCTCGCGTTCATCCTGCTCTTCGGCCGCAACGGCGTGATCACCCGTGGGTTGGGACTCGACGCGAGCATCTACGGCTTCCACGGCATCGTGGTGACGCAGGTCTTCACGTTCCTGCCCCAGGCCTACATCCTTCTGGCCAACGTCCTCGGCAACACCGACGTCACCCTGGAGGAGGCCGCGGAGAACCTCGGCGCCGGACCGCTCACCACGCTTCGCCGCGTCACCCTCTCGCTGGCGCGGCCCGGGCTGGCCTCGGCCGCGCTCATCGTCTTCATCCTCTGCATGACCGACTTCGGCAACCCGATCCTGATCGGGGGCCGCTACAACGTGCTGGCCACGGAGATCTACGCGCAGGTCATCGGCATGAACGACTTCGCGGCCGCGGCCACCACGAGCGTCGTGCTGCTGGTGCCCTGTCTGGCCGCGTACCTTCTCAACACCTATTGGGTCGGCCGCCGGTCGTACGTGACCGTGTCGGCGGGCGCGCGCACCGCCATCCGTCCCACGCCGGCGGCCGTGCGCTGGCCGCTGTTCGTCGTCGCCGGCGGCATCGCCGTCTTCATCGCCCTGATCTACGGGCTGATCCCGCTCGGCTCGGTGGTGCGTCTGTGGGGCAGCGACTGGTCGTTGTCGCTCCGCCACTACGGCTTCCAGTCCACCGTCGAGGGCGCGTGGCCGATCTGGAACAGCGTACGGCTGGCCGTCCTCGCCGGGGTCGCCGGGACCCTCATCGCGCTCGTCACCGCGTACGTGATCGAGCGGCGGCGCCCGCCGGGGGCGCGGGTGCTGGAGTTTCTGAGCCTGCTGCCGGCGGCGTTGCCGGGCACGGTCATCGGCGTCGGCTACATCCTGGCCTTCAACGTTCCGCCGCTGCTGCTGACGGGGACGATCTGGATCCTCGTGACCAGCGTCGTCTTCTGGAAGCTCCCGGTCGCCGTCCTGGCCGGGGTCAACGCGCTCAAGCAGATCGACCCCGCCATCGAGGAGGCCGCGGTGAGCCTCGGCGCCGGCAGCGTGCGCACGTTCGGGCGCGTCGTCCTGCCGCTGCTGAGGGGGACCGCGTTCTCGATCTTCATCTATTTCTTCATCAACGGCATGGTGACGGTGAGCGCCGTGATCTTCCTGATCTATCCCGGGTTCAATCTCGGCTCGGTGGCCATCCTGGCCCAGGTCGAAAACGGGTACCCGGGAGTGGCATGCGCGCTCGGCACCCTCGTCCTCGGTATCGTGATCGGCGCGGTGGTGCTCTTGCGCCTGCTGGTCGGCGGCCAACGCGTCGCCATTCTCAAGATCTAAGGGAAGGGAGAAGACGTCATGCGGAGATTCCTGGTGCTGCTGCTCGCCGTCGTGCTTGCCGGCGGTGCGGCTTCCGGTCCGACGACGGCGGCGGAGGACAAGCTCGTCGTCTACACCGCCTTCGAGGAGAACGAGCTGAAGACCTTCTGGGAGCAGTTCAAGAAAGATCTCCCCGACCTCGCGGCGAAGGCCGCCTACATCCGCGCCTCCACGGGGCCGATCATGGCGCGCGTGGAGGCCGAGCGCGCCAACGCGCAAGGTGACGTGGTCTGGGGCGTGTTCAACGACTACCTGACCGGCGCCGCCAAGAAGGGGTTGCTGGAGCCCTACGTCGCGAAAGAGTCGAACGTGGTCCCGGCCCGCTTCAAGCATCCCGAGAACATGTGGCAGGGCGTGACGCTCCTGACCGTGGCGTTTGCCGTCAACCAGAACAAGATGAACGAGCTCAAGCTCACCCCGCCGCGCTCGTGGGCCGACCTCGTCGAGCCCCGGTACAAGGGGCACCTCGTGATGTCCAACCCATCGACCTCGGGGACCGCGTACCTGCTCCTCGCCAGTCACGTCACGCGGCTCGGTGAGGACAAGGCCTTCGACTACTACACGGCGGTCGACAAGAACCTGTCGCAAGTCACGAAGTCGGGCGGCGCCCCGGGCCGGATGGCGGCCTCCGGCGAGACGCCCATCGGCGTCGCGCTCGCCTACGAGGTCGAAGTCGCCAAGAAGCAGGGCGCGCCCATCGACGTCATCTTCCCCTCCGACGGGGTGGCGTGGACGTTCGAGGGCAACGCGCTGATCAAGGGGGCCAAGAACCCCCAGAATGCGCGGCGGTTCCTGGACTGGGCGGTGTCGAAGCCGGCCATGCAGTCGTACGCGCAGTGGCGGGGCGCCGGCATCACGCGGCCGGACGTGCCGGTGACGGGGCAGAAGATCAGCGAGATGAACCTCATCAACCTGGACTTCGTGAAGGCGGCCGAGGACAAGGACCGCCTCGTCAAGAAGTGGCTCGACAAGTTTTCCCGCTGAGTTCCTCGGAGGGGGGCTCTGCCCCCCTTCCGACGCTGCGCGGGCCTTCGGCCCGCTCCGCTGCCTCCCCCCGGGAGGATTGCGGCGGCGAAGCCGCCGCTCGGAGCGGAGTGCCGAACGCCTGGCGGGCGTGACACGGGCGTCGGTGGATGCGGATCGCGCTGCGCGGGATCAGTAAGCGGTTCGGCGGGACGCTCGCGGTGGATGGGCTGTCGCTCGAGATGCGGCCGGGCGAGCTGGTGTCGCTGGTGGGCGGCTCGGGGTGCGGCAAGACGACGACGCTGCGGATGATCGCGGGCTTCGAGCGGCCGGATGCGGGCGAGATCCTCTTCGACGATCGCGTCGTCAACGCGGTCCCGCCCCGCAAGCGCGGCGTCGGAATCGTCTTCCAGTCCTACGCGCTCTTTCCCACCATGACCGTCGCCGAGAACATCGCGTTCGGCCTACGGGTGGCGCGGTGGCCGGCGCCCCGCATCCGCGAGCGCGTGGGGGAGCTGGTCGCGCTCACGCGGCTGGAGGGGATGGAGGCGCGGTACGCCAACCAGCTCTCGGGCGGCCAGCAGCAGCGCGTCGCGCTGGCCCGCGCGCTGGCCCGGCGTCCCGAGATTCTGTTGCTCGATGAGCCGCTCTCGGCGCTCGATGCGAAGATCCGGCTGCGGCTGCGCGGAGAGATCCGCAAGATCCAGCAGGACCTCGGGATCACCACCGTCTACGTCACCCACGACCAGGAAGAAGCGCTGTCGATCGCCGACCGCATCGCCGTCATGCGCGACGGCCACATCGAGCAGGTGGGCCCGCCCGAGGAGATCTACGCCGCCCCCCGCACCGACTTCGTCGCCGACTTCATCGGCATCTCGAACTTGCTCGCGGCCCGGGTGGTGTCCGCGGCCGGCGGCGTGGTGGACTGGGAAGGGCAGCGTCTGCGGCTGCCAGCGTCGGCGTCGCGCGACGGCGACGACGTGCTGGTCTCGGTGCGTCCGGAAAAGCTGGCGGTGATCGGCGCCGGGGTGGCACCGCGGGACAACCAGATCGAAGGAGTGGTGGAGGTGACCACGTTCCTCGGACCCATCGTGCGTCTCGAAGTGACCGTGCACGGTCGTCCGATCTGGGTCGACCTCCCGCCCGCGCACGCGATCGGGCTCGTCCGCCGCAAACCGGTGAGCCTCACCTTCGCCGCCGCCGATTGCGTGCTCATCCCGCGCCCGTCATGACCCTGCAGGGGACGCACGAGTCAGAGGGTGTGAGGGAATTCGAGGCGCGCCACGGCTTTGCCGGGGCGCGCCGAGCGTGGGGGGTATGGGGGGCCATGTCGGGGCCCCCCATGTA
>JBGPXN010000034.1:0-34460 GCA_041492755.1 Methylomirabilia bacterium
ATCGCGTTCGTCCACGCGGACTCTGACGGCGCGATGATGGGCAAGTGTACGACTCCACACAGCCATAGGCAGGGCTGATCCCGCCGGGATGCGGGACAACGGGCGTCGAGGGAACCCCTCGGCGCCCGTTGTCGTCATGGCCAGGGGCATCCGCTCCAGCTCTCCCGGCGAGACGTATCACTCCGAACACACTCGACGGCCCGCGCCCGTTCCTTATACTCGTTCCGGGAGATCAATGACATGGGACTCTTCCGCGTTCCGGGGCGACTGACCGGCCCGACTGGGCGTAGCGAGACCGTCGAGCTGCTGGTCGACACGGGAACCACGCTCCTCGTGCTCCCCCGTGACGTCGCGGAGCGTCTCGAGCTCCCGGTTCTACGGACGGCTGCAGTCCGAGTTGCGGGAGGTCGCCGCGAGAACTGGCCCGCCAGCGAAGTGCGGTTGGCGCTCGAAGGAACCGAGATGACCACGCAGTGTCTCATCGCGGCGAGCGGGCCTGCGCTCCTCGGGTGCGTCCCCCTCGAGAGCCTGTTCCTGGCGGTCGATCCGGTCGCCAAGCGGCTCGTCCCCGTCGAAGGCTTCGTCGGCTAAATCGCATCGGCCCGTCGGGCCGCCGAGGCCAAGCGCAAGTCTCCGCGGTTGGCGTCGCAGAGCGGGCTCCGGGTCTTGAGACGCTCCGGGAACCGCCCGCAGAAATCGGCCGCATGGCGGTGTCCGAGAAGAGGCTCTGTGTCGCCTATGCTCCTATGCTCAGCGGCAGTGCGCGACACCGTGCTAAGCTCTCGCGCAGGGAATATGCGCGTTGGATTTCGGCCGCGTCCTCGAGACGGTCGGCGGCTTCTTCGAGCGGACGGGGTTCCACCACGCGATCGTCGGTGCCTTCGGTCTGCATGCGTACGGTCTCAGCCGCGGAACGTTCGACCTGGACTTCGTCACCCAGTCAGAGGCCCAAGCGCAAGTGGTGGCGTTCCTCGAATCGCTGGGGTATGAAACGCTGCACCTGTCCGCCGGCTACTCGAACCACCTGCACGCTCTCACCGCACTGGGTCGGCTCGACATGGTCTACGTGAGCGGCGAGACGAGCGAGCGGCTCTTCCGCGAGTGTCGGACGGTGCCGGGTCCAGGGGGCCGGCCGATCCTGGTGCCGCGTCCAGAGCACCTCGCGGCCATGAAGGTCCAAGCAATGAAGAACGATCCGCAGCGCACGCTGGGCGAGATGGACGACATCCGGTTTCTTCTCGGGCTGCCCGGCGTCGACGAGCAAGAGATCCGCGGGTACTTCGAGCGGGCCGGCCTGCAGGAGCGCTACGACGACCTCAAACGACTCGGCTGACGTTCTCCGGCTCGACCGCGATCTGCCGACGACGGCCGAAGACGTGGCCGTTTCTAGACGCCTTCGCTATGCGCAAACGCTGGGGTTCGACGAGTATCTTCAGTGTCTTGCCGCCCTTGACCCCGGCTCTGCCGCATTCCTGCGATCGCGCCCCGGGCCGAGCGGTTCCCCTTTCGACCTTATCGCTCATCGAGCGTAGATCTCCTGCCGGGGTAGTGGATCCGCTCGAGTCAGGCAGTATCAACCGCTTTCCGTCCGAGCAGCCGCCGACACAAGGGCTTTCTGGACCGAAGTCTCGTCCCATCACGTACCGCGCTATGAAGAGCCCGGGCCAGAGCCCGGGCCGGAGCGCGGGCGCGCCCTACCAGAACTCGCGCGAGGCGAGTCGCGCGCCCTCCGCCATGCTGCGCAGCTTGGCCCAGACGATGTCCGGGTCCACCGCGGCCTGGCCCACCCACGTCCCGAATCCGCAGTCCGTGCCGGCGAGGACGTTCTCGCGGCCGACGAGCCGCGCGTAGCGCGCGATGCGCTCGGCGACGAGCTCGGGGTGCTCGATGAAGTTGGTGGTGGAATCGAGCACGCCCGGGATGATGACCGTGTCCGCCGGCAGCTTCACCCGCTCGAAGACGCGCCACTCGTGGGCGTGGCGCGGGTTCGAGGCCTCGAACGAGATCCCACCGACCCGGGCCGTGAAGACGACGTCGAGGATGTCGGCTAGCGGCACGTCGTAGTGGTGCGGGCCCTCGTAGTTGCCCCAGCACAGGTGCAGGCGGACGCGCTCGGGCGCGATGTTCGCCACCGCGTGATTGAGCGCCTCGACGTGCAGGCGCGCCATCTTCAGAAACTCCGGGAGGCTCAGGCCGGCGTACTGGATGTGGCGGCCCATGGCCAGATCCGGACAGTCGATCTGCAGCACGAAGCCCGCGCTGGTGACCGTCTCGTACTCGTGCCTCATCGCCTCGGCGATGGCGGCCAGATACGCCTCGTGCTTGCCGTAGTGGTCGTCGCGAAAGAACAGCGAGATGACGCCCGGCGAGGCGGCCGACATGAAGCCCTCGGCGACGTCCGTTCCGGCCAGCGCCGCGCGAAGGTTGTCGGCGTCGACCCGGGCCGCGCGGGGATCGCGCACGCTGATCGGCCCGGTGCACGCGGGGGTCTTCCGGCGGGCGCGCCCGGGGTCGCCGAACACGCGCTTGGCCATCCCGGGAAAGTCGACGAGGTCCTGGTACTGCAAGGGGTGGCTGGCGCCGCCGAAGCCGTCGAGCCGATCCTTTATGTAGGTCGCGTAGCTCGGCTTGCTCTGCTCGCCGTCGCTGACGACGTCCACGCCGGCGTCCACCTGGCAGCGGACCACGTCGGCCACCGCCGACCGGATCCGCGCCGCCAGCGCCAGCGCATCGATGGGCACGCCTTCCTCCTTGGCGAACATCACCCGGATCAGGTCGTCGGGGCGCGGGAGGCTGCCGGTGTGCGTGGTGAGGAACCGCTCGGTGCTGCGCTTCATGGCGCGACTTACTTACCACACGAGGGCTCGTCGCGCGAGCGCGGATCGGGTATCCTCCCGGAGGACCGCCTGATGGCCGCCACGCTACTGATGCTTCCGCCGCAAAGTGTGAAGACGCGGGAGTGGGGCGCCCGCGTGGCCGCGGCGCTGCCCGAGCTGAACGTCGTCGTCGCTGAAGACGAGGCGCACGCCGCCAAGGTGATCGGGGCCGCGGAGGCGGCGTTCGGGGTGCTGCCGGCCGCGCTGGTGCGGCAGGCCGCGCGGCTGCGCTGGTTGCAGGCGCCTCAAGCGGCGCCACCCGCGGGATACTACTATCCCGAGCTCGTCGCGCACCCGGTGGTCGTCACGAACTTTCGCGAGATCTACAACGACCACATCGCCGCTCACATCATGGCGTTCGTGCTGGCCTTCGCGCGTGGCCTGCACTACTACCTGCCGCGGCAAGCGCAGCGACAGTGGCGTCCGGAGCCGCACGACACCGGCGTCGTTCACCTGCCGGAGGCGACGGTGCTGATCGTCGGCGTCGGCGGGATCGGCGCCGAGACCGCGCGGCTGGCGGCGGCGTTCGGCATGACAGTGCTCGGTGTCGACGCCCGGCGGCGTGACGCGCCGGCGGGCGTGGCCGAGCTGCACGGGCCGGATGCGCTGGACACGCTGCTGCCGCGCGCGGACTTCGTCGTCCTCACCGTGCCTCACACGCCGGCCACCGAGGGGTTCATGAACCGCCCCCGGTTCGCGCGAATGAAGCGCTCGGCGTTCTTCGTCAACATCGGCCGCGGACGCACCACGCGCCTCGACGATCTGGTCGCCGCCCTGCGGGCGGGGGAGATCGCCGGCGCCGCCCTCGACGTGTTCGAGCAGGAGCCGCTGCCGGCCGATCACCCGCTGTGGACGATGCCGAACGTGCTGCTCACGCCGCACACGGCCGGCTTCGGTCCCTACCTCGACGAGCGCCGTTTCGAGATCCTGCTCGACAACTGCCGGCGCTTCGTCGCGGGTCAGCCGCTCCGCAACGTCGTCGACAAGACCGCCTGGTTCTGACTCGCTGCTCGGCGAGTGGGAGCGTGGACGGCGACCTTGACTGCCGCGGGCTCAAGGTGCAACGTACGTGGCGAATCGATCCCCACTTCGTGAGGAGCCCATCATGACGGCCAACGGGACCTACGAGTTCGATGTCCAGGACGTCGAGTACGTCCGCCACGGGAACGCGCCGCTGCTCGCGCGCGTCTTCAAGCCACGCGGAAGCGGGCCGTTCCCGCTCATCGTCGACCTGCACGGCGGAGCCTGGACGCGCGGGGACCGCCTGAACGACACCTTCACCAACGAAGCGCTCGCCCGGAGCGGCGTGGTCGCGGTGGCGCTGGACTTCCGGACGCAAGCGCCGTACCCCGCGTCGATGGCCGACATCAACTATGGAATCAGGTGGGCCAAGACCAAGGCCAAGGACTGGGGGAGCCGGGCGGACCTCGTCGGCATCCTCGGCGTCTCGAGCGGCGGGCACCAGGCGATCCTGCACGCGATGCGGCTGAGCGATCCGCGCTACGCCGTGCTCCCGCTGCCCGCCGGCTCGCCGGCCGTCGACGCCAGCGTGCGGTGCGTCGTGCTGTGCTGGCCCGTCATCGACCCGCTCGGTCGCTACAACTACGCCAAGAAGCTGAAGGCGGGCGGCGCCCCGTACCCGGACATCGTCGACCGCGTGCTCCCGTGCCACGACCAGTACTGGCAGACGGAAGCCGCGATGGCCGAAGGCAGCCCGGTGATGGCGCTCGAGCGCGGCGAGCGCATCGAGTCGATGCCGCCCGTGCTTTACCTGCAGGGCAGCAAGGACCAGGCGCATCCGCGCCCCGACCTCGACCGCTTCGTCGCGGCCTACCGCAAGGCCGGCGGTCAGGTGGATCTGGAGCTGCTCGAGGGCGTCGGCGAGGGGTTCCTCACGAAAGATCCGACGTCGTCGGCGGCCCGTCAGGCCATCGATCGGATCATCGAGTTCGTGCACAAGCAGCTTCGGTAATCGCGCGCCAGACGCGCTCGGGCGTCGCCGGCATCTCGAGATGCTCGACGCCCAGCTCGGCGAGCGCGTCCACGATGGCGTTGACGACGGCGGCGAGGGCAGGCGTGGTGCCACCCTCGCCGCCGCCGCGTAGGCCGAGCGGGTTCGACGTCGACGGCACTTCGCTGATCTCGGTGGTGAACATCGGCAGCGTGTCGGCCCGCGGCAGCACGTAGTCCATGAACGTCGCCGACTGCATCTGGCCGGTCGCCCGGTCGTAGGCGCACAGCTCCCACATCGCCTGTCCCACCCCGGCCGCGATGCCGCCGTGCGTCTGGCCGTGCAGGATCAGCGGATTGACCGCGCGGCCGACGTCGTCCACCGTCGTGTAGCGCACGATCTCGACGGCGCCGGTCTCGGGATCGACTTCGAGCTCGCACACCGCGCACCCGTAAGGATACGAGGGGACCGGCATCGTCTCCTCGCTCGCGCCCGCCAGCGGACCGCGGAGCGCCGCGGGGGCGTCCGGCCGGAGCCCGGCGGCCGCGACGTCGAACAGGTCGACCGCGCGGTCGGTGCCCTTGACGGTGAACCGACGCGCCGCGAAGTCGATGTCGGCCTCCGCCGCCTCCAGCAGCCAGGCCGCGATCCGCCGACCCTTGTCCACGATGGCGTCCGACGCCTTCGCCATGACGATGGCGCCGAGGCGCATCGAGCGGCCGGAGTGCGAGCCGCCGCCGACCACGGCCACGTCGGTGTCGCCGGTGAGCAAGCGGACCTGGTCCAGGCCGACGTCGAACCATTCGGCGACGAGCTGGGCGAAGCTGGTCTCGTGGCCCTGGCCGGCGGACAGCGTGCCGAGGATCACGTCGATGCGTCCCTCGGGCGCGACGGTGATCTCGGCCCGCTCGCGCGGCACGCCGGTGTTGAGCTCGATGTAGTTGGCCAGGCCGATGCCGCGATAGCGGCCGCGCCGTCGCGCGTCGGCCCGCCGTGTCTCGAACCCGGCCCAGTCCGCGAGCCCGAGCACCCGGTCCTGCGCCGCCGCGTAGTCGCCGCTGTCGTAGACGAGCCCGAGCGGGTTGCGGTACGGCATCGCGCTCGACGGCACCAGGTTGCGCCGCCGGATCTCGACGCGGTCGAAGCCGTGCCGGCGGGCGGCGAGGTCGATCAGCCGCTCGATGACGAAGATCACCTCGGGCCGACCGGCGCTGCGATACGGCGTCGTCGGCGCGGTGTGGCTCAGCACCGCCCGGCCGCGCATGGCGACGGCTGGGATGCGGTACACGCTCGGCGACACGCCGATGCCCTTGGCCAGCGGCGTGAAGGAGATGGCGTGCGCGCCGACATTGCTGGTGTTGACGCCGCGCATGGCCAAAAAGTTGCCGTCGACGTCGAGCGCCAGCTCCAGATGCGAGACGAGATCGCGGCTCTGGTAGTCGCTGAGCATGGCCTCGCGCCGCTCGCACGTCCACTTCACGGGGCGCCGCAGACGCCTGGCCGCCCACGCCACCAGGGCGAACTCGGGATAGAAGCTGTTGCGCGTGCCGTAGTTGCCGCCGACGTCGCGCGCCACGACCCGGACCGCGCTCTGCGCCACGCCGAGCACGCCGGCCAGGTCCGCCTTGAGTCGGTGGGAGCCGCCGCCCCCGGCGTAGAGCGTGTACCGGCCGGTCGCCTCGTCGTACAGGGAGAGCGCCGCGCGTGGTTCCATTGGCACCCCCGTCACCCGGTTCACCTGCGTCTCGAGCCGCACGACGTGCGCGGCGCGCCGGAACGCGGCGTCCGCGGCCGCGGCATCCCCGGCCTCGGAGTCGACGCACACGTTGGACTTCGCGTCGTCCCAGACGCGCGGCGCGTCGGCCGCCGCGGCGTCGGTGCTCAGCGTCACCGCGGGCAGCGGCTCCCACTCCACGATCACGCCCTCGGCGCCGTCCCTGGCCGCCGCGGCCGTTTCGGCGATCACCATCGCCACGGCTTCGCCCACGCAGCGCGCCCGGTCCGCGGGCAGGGCCGGGTGCAAGGCGATGAAGAACTCCGAGCCGTCGCGGCTCTTGAGCGGCACTTCGTGTGGATTCGTCGGCACCGGACGGTGCGGGATCGGCCGCAGGCCGTCGGCCGCGGCATCACTGCCGGTGAGCACCGCGATGACACCCGGCGTGGCGAGCGCATGCGCCGTGTCGATGCGGCGAATGCGTGCGTGCGCGTGGGGCGAGCGCACCATGCACGCGTAGGCCTGGCCGGGTTCGTTGACGTCGTCGCTGTAACAGCCGGCGCCGGTGAGCAGGCGCGCGTCTTCCTTCCGGCGAACCGGCCTGCCGAAGCCGTCGCGTGCCGACCGCGTGCGGGAATCGAGGAAGGACATCAGTGCCCGGAGGGGAATTCTACCGCCGATCGTGCCGGGAAACGGGTAGGATCACCGCGCCCACAAGGAGGTGGGACCCGCCATTAGCCGTGTGTCCCCGAGCGCGCGCCCGGACCACGCGTCTGCCCGGGCCGCGGGGCAGTCGACCTTCGCCGCGCTCAAGGTCCCGAACTACTGCCTCTACTGGCTCGGACTGGTGTTCTACGTGCTCGGCCACCGGGCCGAGTACGTCACGTTCGCCTGGATCGTGTGGGAGGTCACCCAGGATCCGCTCTACCTCGGCTATCTCGGCTTCGCGCAGGGCGTGCCGCTCGTCGTGTTCCAGCTCGTCGGCGGTGTCCTGGCCGATCGCACCAACCGGCTGCGGCTGCTGATCGGCACGCAGCTCTTGACCGCGGCCACCATGACGTTCGCCTTCGGGCTCACCATGCTCGGGCCCGTCCGCGTGCACCACATGCTGCTGCTGGCCGCGTTGAGCAGCACGTTCCGCGCGTTCGACGAGCCGAGCCGCTTCGCGCTGGTGCCGCAGCTCATCGATCGCGACCGCCTGCCCAACGCGATCGCGCTCGGCTCGATTCCCTGGCAGGCGGGCCGGATGATCGGCCCGTCCATCACCGGCGTGCTCATCGCCGCGTTCGGCGGCCGCGTCGGCTTCGGACTCGCGGCACTCGCCTCGTACATTGCCCTCGCGCTTTACAGCTTCGTCCGCGTCCGCGGTGAGCCTCCGGCGCGCGATGGGCAGCACGTCGGGCAGCAGTTCGTCGAGGGGATCAACTTCGTCGCCGGCAATTTCTTGTTCGCGAGCTTGATCGGCCTGGCGTTGTTCAACAGCGTGTTCGGGATGTCGTACGTCACGCTGCTGCCGATCTATGCCGATCGCTACTTCGGGACCGGCTCGACCGGCTACGGATTGCTGCAGGCGGCCCACGGCGTCGGGGCGTTCACCGGCACGCTCGTCCTGGCGACGATGGCGGGGCGGATCCGGCGCCCGGGCACGACGCTGCTGGTCACGGCGGCCTGTTTGGGGCTCGAGCTGATGCTCTTCTCCCGATCGCCCGGCATGGCCCTGGCGATGCCCATGCTGGCGCTGGTCGGCTTCAGCACGACGTTCTACCTGACGCAGGTCACCACGCTGCTGCAGCTCAAGGTCCCGGAGCATCTGCGCGGCCGCGTGATGAGCATCTACGGGCTCTGCTGGAACCTGCTCCCGCTCGGCGGCCTGCTCAGCGGTGTGCTGGCCGCGGCCGTCGATGCGCGCTTCGCCGTGCTCTTCGGCGGCGCCTTGGTGGCCGCCAATGCCGTCGTGCTGCTCGCCTCGAAGCGGCTCCGGATGATCGGCTAGAGTAGGCCGTCCGTGACAGGTGCCGGCGATGGACAATCGTCGGCGACGAAAGGGAGGGAACCATGGCCAGGCTGACTCACATCACGAGCAAGGATCAGGTCCCGGCGAAGGACCAGGCGGTCGTCGATTCGATCGTCGCCAGCCGGGGCGCGCTCCAGGGACCGTTCACGATGTTCCTGCACTGCCCGGCCCTGGCCGGCCGCGTCGCGCACCTCGGCGCGTTCGTGCGGTTCGAGGGCACCCTCGACAAGCGGGCGCGCGTGCTCGCCGCAATGGCGGTCGCCCGCGAGTTCGACGCGATGTACGTATGGGGCGCGCAGACCGGCGGCGCCCGCAAGCTCGGCGTGCCGGAGTCGACGATCACCGCCATCCGCGAGAAGCACACGCGTGGGGTGCCGCCGGAGGACGCGCAGATCGTGGACTTCACGCTGCAGCTCATGCGGAAGCATCGGGTCGACGAGGCCACGTTCAAGGCGGTCCAATCGCGGTTCGGCAACGAAGGCTTGATCGAGCTCACCGGGGCGATCGGCTACTACACGATGCTCGCGATGACCGTCAACGCGTGCGAGCTGGAGCCGGCCCCGGGGGCCGAAGTGCTCCATGTCTGAAGGTCGAGTTCGGCGTCACGCTTCGCACGCGGGCCGATGACGTCGCAGGACGTTCCGGTGAGACGGGGCCGCGTCTGTAGGGCATTCCCCGGGATTGACAGAGCCGGGCGCGGAATGCGATAGCGTAGCCGCGTTCACGAGCCCGTCCAGCGGGTTGTGCGGCACCGGCGGCCCCGACAGCGAGGAGTTCATAACGTCTATGCGCTCCGCCACTGAGGTCTCATGACGGTTCCCCGGGGAGCCTACGTACTCCTCGTCCTGGCCGTCGTCGGCTCCGGGTGGGCGACCTTCAAACTCACTCCCGAGGGCGAGCCTCCCGAATCGTGTGGGGTCACGAAGCCCACCCTGGCCGTCGAACTGTGCACCGACGACGAGGTCCGCGCCCTGTTGGATCGCGGCGAATCTGGCGCGCGGGGAACACTGCAGAAGCAGACGCAGGTGGATTTCGCCCTCGTCGTCTCGTACGTCGGGTTGTGGGGCGCGACGGGTCTGGCGCTGCATCCGGGCGTCGCCGCCCTCGTGGTCCTCGCCGGAGCCGCCGACGTCGTCGAGAACCTGGCGATTCTGCACCGCCTCTCGCTTCCGAGCCCGCCCCCGCCGTCGGCGATCCCGTGGCTCGCTCGCGCCAAGTGGGGTCTGCTCGGGCTCGCCTTCGTCCTCCTCGTGTTCTTGTTCCGCCCTGATCGTCTGTCCGCCCGCCCGTCGTCGATCGTGCGCATCGCGACCGGGCTCTCGTATGGGTTGGCCGGCGCGGGCTACCTCGGGGGGGTGCTGCTCCATCCCCGTCTGCTCGAGTGGGCGATGGGGCCCACCGTTGCCGCCGTGCTCCTCCAGCTCGTCCTTCACGTCACGGCTCACGGGGAGTTCGAGAGGGCCCGCGACGCGCTCCGGCCACTGGCTCCACGGGATCCATCGGCCCGGAGCCTGTCACTCGAAGAAGTGCTCCGGGAAGAGTACGAGTCCTTGCACGGCCCGCTCAGCCGCGAGCAGCGTGCCGCCGGCCTCGATGGCCTCTACGAGGCCATTCACTCGTTGGCCGAGAAGCGCTCGGCCCTCTGCCTGTCCGGCGGCGGAATTCGGAGCGCGACGTTTGCCCTGGGAGTGCTGCAAGGGCTGGCAGAAGCCAGAGTGCTGTCCCGCTTCCATTTCCTGTCGACGGTTTCGGGAGGCGGTTACATCGGTGGCTGGTTGACGGCGTGGCTTCACCGCTATGGAAACGACGTGCAGGCCGTCGAGGGGACGCTCGCCGCGGTCCATAGCGACCGGAAGCTCGAGCCTGAGCCCGAACCGGTCGCGCATCTCCGCGACTACAGCAACTATCTGGCGCCGCGCCCGGGGCTGCTCTCCGCCGACTCCTGGACGCTCGGCGGAACCATCCTCAGGAACCTGATCCTCGTCTGGCTCGTGCTGTTGCCGTTGCTCGCCGCCGCGCTGACGTTGCCGCGGCTCTACGTCGCGCTGGTGCGCGATGCTCCGGGGTCGCTGGATCAGGACCTGGTCCGAACCGCCCTCCTGTGCTTCGGAGCGATCCTCCTCGCCTGGGCAGTCGCCTACATCGGCGCGAGCATCCCCAGCAGCACGACCGCGCTGCGGGGTCAAGGGCGATTCCTGATCCTTTGTCTGCTCCCGTTCATGCTGTCGGTCGTGTGCCTGACCCTCTACTGGGCATGGAGTTCCGCGAACCACAAATGGACGGACTTCGTGCTATTCGGCGTCATCGTTCACCTCATCGCCTGGATCGGCTATACCGTGTGGCTGCTGACTCCTTGGGGAGCGGCTCACCCGTGGAAGGGCTCGTTCGCACGCGCCGTTCGCGACGCGCTGGGCGAGCTGCTCGTCGTGGTCGTCGTCGGCGCCGCCGGCGGCGCGCTGGCGTGGCGGGTCGCGACCACGCTCTTTTCCGTGCCCAGCGGTCGCGCGCTGCTCTATGCGAGCCTGGCGCCCGCGGCGTTCCTCGGCGCGTTCCTGCTGGCCGCGACGCTCTTGGTGGGTCTTCTCAGCAGCTGGACCGACGACGACGACCGGGAGTGGTGGGCGCGCTGCGGAGCCTGGTTGCTCATCGTCGGCGGTGGGTGGCTGGTGATGAGTTCGCTCGTCCTCTTCGGACCCGTGCTCCTTTCCGACACGGTGACGGCGGGGCTGTTGACGTCGGTGGGGGGCGTGTCCGGCGTGATCACGCTGCTCGGCGGATGGAGTGCGAAGTCCGTAACGAAGCCGGGCTCGGAGCCCCCGAAGGGTCTGATCGCCAGAATCAGCCGGCTCGGGCTCCCGCTGGCAGCCATGGTGTTCGCGGCCGTCATCGTGATCGTGCTCTCCACGCTGACGAGCGGCGTGCTCGGCTGGCTGGCGACGTCGCTCTACGGTGCCGAGCTCAAGGCCCACCTCCCGCAGTGGCCGTCGGTGCCCGCCGGCCCGCTCAAGCACGTCGACGTGCTCCTCGGCTCTCCGCGGCTCCTCGTGGTCGCGGTCGCCGCCGGCCTGGTGATCCTCGGCAGCGTCGCCGCGAGGCTCGTCAACACCAACAAGTTCTCGCTGCATGCGATGTACCGGAACCGTCTGATCCGCGCCTACCTGGGCGCCTCGAACCCCGACCGCCATGGCAACCCATTCACGGGCTTCGACAAGACCGACAACATCCAGATGCACGAGCTGTGGCCGACCTCACCGCCGCCGCCGTCGGGCGCCGGGCCCACCGGGCGACGTGCGCTCTTTCACGTCGTCAACATGGCGCTCAACCTGGTCCACGGCGATCGCCTGGCCTGGCAGGAGCGCAAGGCGCACAGCTTCACGGTGTCACCGCTGCACGCGGGCAGTTTGGCGATCGGCGACGGCGTGGGTGCGTACAGGCGGACGTGCGCGAGGCCGTCGGGCACGCGCGCACACTACGGCGGTCCGAAGGGTATATCGCTCGGGACCGCGATCACGATCTCGGGTGCGGCCGCGAGCCCGAACATGGGATATCACTCCTCGCCCCTGGTCACGTTCCTCATGACGGTCTTCAATGCCCGGCTCGGGTGGTGGCTGGGGAACCCGGGCCCGGTCGGCGAGGACACGTTCTATCTTTCGAGCCCGCGAATCGCCGTCCGCCCCATCCTGGCCGAAGCGTTCGGCCTGACGGGCCGAACCGCCCCCTACGTGTACCTGTCGGACGGCGGGCACTTCGACAACCTGGGTCTGTACGAGATGATCCTGCGGCGTTGCCACGTCATCGTCGTCAGCGATGCCAGTTGCGACGAGAAGTGCGAGCTGAACGACCTCGGCGGCGCGATCCGGAAGATCCGTGCCGATCTCGACATTCCCATCGAGTTCCCGAAGCCCATCGCCATCTATCCGCGCTCGGCCGACCCTGCCCGGCGCGCCAGCGGCCTCTACTGGGCGGTCGGGCGCATCCGCTACTCCGTCGTCGATCCCCCGGCGGCGCCCGCGGGCGATGCCAGAGACGGCTGGCTCGTGTACATCAAGGCGGCCTTCTACGGCAGCGAGCCACCGGACGTCTATGAGTACGGGATGGCGAACGACCGCTTTCCCCACGAGCCAACCGTCGATCAGTTCTTCACCGAGTCGCAATTCGAGAGCTATCGCATGCTGGGACTGCACGCAACGCGGCGCCTGTTCCGCGGCTGGACGGACGACGGCTCGCTCGTTGACTTCGTGCGCTATGTCGACGGGTCTCCGCAGCCGACCGGCGCGCACGACACGTGACGCCGCGCTGACAGGCGCTGAATAGGTTGGTCGCTCGCCCGTAGCTTCGGACGTCGCCGTCAGACGATGGGCCAGCGCGAGCGCGGGAAGCTGACGCCGGTCCGCGCCAGCAGCCGCTCGCCGATCTCCTGCACCTTCGCGTAGAGGCGCGACTCGTCCACGAACGACTGGTGGTAGGCGTCCACCACCACCCGGCCGTCCACGATCACGGTGTGCACGCTGCGACCGTCGGCGTTGTAGACGAGGTTGTTGATCGGGTTGAAGAGCGCCTGCCACTCCGGGCGCTCGGTGTCGAACAGCACCAGGTCGGCTTTTTTGCCGGGCTCGAGCGAGCCGATCTCGTCGCCCACGCCGAGCGCCTGGGCGCCGGTCAGGGTGGCCAGCTCGAGCGCGGTCTCGGCGGGGATCTGGCGCATGTCCTGCCGCGCGTCCTTGTACTGGATGGCGGCCATGTTCAGCGCGCGGATGATGTCGAGGTGATTCGAGTTGTTGGGCGAGTCGCACCCGAGCGCCACCTTCACGCCCTTGGCCACCAGCTCGGGCAGTCGGCCGTGCTCGTGGACCCCCCGGCCGCCCTTGGCGGCGGTGACGGGGCACATCGCCGCCGACGTTCCCGTGCGCGCCATGCAGTCGATCTCGGCGTCGTCGATCCCGAGCACGTGGGCGAGGACCACGTTCGGCCCCATCAGGCCGATCGATTCGAGGTATTCGGTGGGCCGCAGGCCGTGCCGGGTCTGATAGTCCTGGCGCGCCTTGGCCCCGCTGTTGTGGTGCAGGGTCAGCGACGTGCGGTGCTCGTCCGCGAGCCGCTTGAGAGGGCGGAGCAGCTCGGGGCTGCACGTGTCCGCCGAGAACGGCATGGCCCACGCGCGGAGCCGGCCGTTCAGCCGCCCGTGCCACTTCTTGATGAACGCGGCCGTGCGATCGATCGCTTCGGAAGCGGCGTAGCGCGGCAGAGGAAACGGCGCCTTCCGATCCGTCACGCACTCGCCCAGGATCACGCGGATACCGGAGTCCTCGTACGCCTGCAGGCACGCGTCGGGGAACTTGGTGCTGCCCGGGTCCACGAAGCAGACCGTCCCGTTCTTCAGCAGCTCGAGGATGCCGAGCAGCGAGGTGTTGTACTCCTCCTCCTCGGTCATCGCCATCTGGAGCTTGAAGACGTGGTTGAGCGGGCTGCCGGCGTCGTCCGGGAAAATTCCACGCACGGCGTGGCCGTAGCTGATGTGCATGTGGCCGTTGACGAACCCCGGCGTGACCAAAAGGTGGCGCGCGTCGATCACGCGATCGGCGCGCGCACCGGCCAGCTCCGCCGCCTTGCCGACCCGGCTGATGCGGCCGTTCTCGACGAGGATCGAGCCGCCCCGGATGATCCGGCGCTGCGGATCGATGGTGACGACGTAACGCGCGTTGTCGATCTTGAGGCTCTGGTCGGGCATGGCCGGCATGGTAACTCAGAGTGTCCATGGATCGGGTAGACTCGGGCCGGCCCTTCGATCCTCGACCGACCTGGCTCGGGAGCGCGCGCATGCAGTGTTCGCGATGTAGGCGACCAGCCCCGTTGGGCGTGACGATCTGCCCGCATTGTGGCGCGGGCACCGAAACGTCCGTGCTCATTGGTGGTCCCACGCCGACTGATGTTCCCTCCACGCTGGACGCCATCGCCAAGGCCGCGGCCCGCGGGTGCGCCGCCGGCGAAGCCGGCATCTATGTCGTCGACGGCGACACGCTACGGTTGGTCGCGCAGCATGGACTGACACCGGCCAGTCCGGCCGTGGTGGTCCGCGATCGGACTTCGGTTCCCGGACGCGCCGTCCTCGCGGGGCGGTCCCTTCAGGGCCACACGACGGCCGGGACTCGACGATCGCAAGCTCGTCGGGGCCGGGCGTCGGGCCGGCCGCCCGGAGGCGGGAGCGTTTTGGCCGCGCCGCTCCTGCGCGATGGCGCTGCGCTCGGCGTCATCGTGGTCCGGCGCCCTCGGCGCCGTCCCTTCGCGGCGCACCACGTGGCCCTGCTCGAAGCCCTCGCCGACGTCATCGTCGAAACTGCGGCTCTGTCGAGAGACCTCGGGGCGGGGACGCGCGAGCTGACGGAAGCGCGGGAGCAGCAGGCGGCGACCGGCGAAATCTTGCGCGTGATCTCGAGCTCGCCGACGGACGTGCAGCCCGCCTTTGACGCCATCGCGGCCGCCGCGGCCACGCTCTGCGCCGCGCAGAACGCGGGTGTTTTCCTGTTCGACGGGACCCTCATCCATCTGGCGGCTCACTACCACTGGACCACCGAGGACCTCGACACCATGCGGCGCGCCTTCCCCCGGCCGCCGGGGCGGGACAGTGTCACGGCCCGGGCGATCCTCACCCGTTCCGTCGCGCACGTCCACGACATCACACACGATCCCGAGTACGACCTCACCATCGCTCGCTCGGGCTTGAGCCGCGCCACGCTGTCGGTCCCGATGCTCCGTGATGGTCAGCCGATCGGAACGATCACGGTGGCCCGGCGCGAGGCGGTGCCGTTCACCGATTCTCAGATCGCGCTGCTCGAGACGTTCGCGCGTCAAGCCGTCATCGCGATCGAGAACAGTCGACTCGTCAAGGAACTGGAGGCGCGCAATCGCGACCTCACCGACGCGCTCGATCGGGAGACGGCCACCGCCGAGATCCTCCGCGCGATCAGCCAGGCGCACATGGACGTCCAGCCGGTGTTCGAGGCCATCGCCGACAGCGCCAGGCGGCTGTTCGGCGCCTGGTCGGTCCTGGTGTTCCGACACGAGAGCGATCTTCTGCGCCTGGCCGCGGCGCGTGGTGGCCTGCCCGGGAGCAGCGAATCGTTCATGATGCAGTTCCACGAGCCGCGCCGGCCGAGAGATGACACTCCGCCGGGTCGGTCGGTGCTGACCCGAGCGGTGCAGCACGTCGCCGACGTGGACACGGACCCGTCCTGGGGGCCTCGGCTCCGCGAGGACGCGACCGCGCGCGGCTTCCGTTCGGTCGTCGCCGTCCCCATGCTCCGGGGAGACGACGTCGTCGGGGCCATCGCGGTCACCCGGGACAAGGTCGGCGGCTTTGCGCCCGCCGAGATCGCGGTGCTCCAGACGTTCGCCGACCAGGCCGTGATCGCCGTCGAGAACGCGCGGCTTCTCACCGAGCTGCAGGCGCGCAACCGCGACCTCACCGAGGCGCTGGAACAGCAGACGGCCACCAGCGAAATCTTGAGAGTGATCTCCGGCTCTCCCACGGACGTCCAGCCCGTATTCGATACCATCGCCGGAAGCGCGATGCGCCTGTGCGCCGGCGCCTTCAGTGTGGTCGCACGGTACGACGGTGAGCTGTTGCATCTCGCGGCGGACGCGCATGTCACGCCCGAAGCAGCGGACCTCCTCCGGCGGATCTTGCCGATGCGCCCAAGCCGAGGTCACGTGATCGGGCGGGCGGTCCTCGAGTGCGCGGTCGCGCACGTCTCCGATGTACGGGAGGATGCCGTATACGACCAGTCCATGAGAGATGCGCTCCGTAATCGCAGCGCTCTCGCGGTCCCGATGCTCCTCGACGGCCGGCCGGTTGGCGCGATTGCGGTCGGTCGGCTGGAGGTCCGGCCGTTCACGGACACGGAGATCGCGCTGCTCCAGACCTTTGCCGCCCAGGCCGTGATCGCCATCGAGAACGTGCGGCTGTTCACCGAGCTACAGGCGCGCAACCGGGACCTCACCGAAGCTCTGGAGCAGCAGACCGCCACCGCCGAGATCTTGCGGGTGATCTCGAGCTCGCCGACGGGTGCTCAGCCAACCTTCGACGCCATCGTCGCTGCGGCGACCACCCTGTGCGAAGCTGACCACGCCCATCTGTTTCGATTCGACGGGAATCTGATCCACTTCGTCGCTCACCACGGCAGCACGCCCGAAGAGATCAATGCAGCCCAGCGGGCTTTCCCCCAACCGCCGAGCCACGGCAGCGTGACGGCCCGGGCGATCCTCGCGGCCGCCGTCGTTCAGATCGCAGATGTCAGCGAGGATCCGGAGCTGGCCGCCGCCCTCCGTGCGTTTCGAACGGTTCTCTCCGTCCCGATGATCCTGGAGGGCCGGCCGTTGGGCGCCATTACGGTGGCGCGGCGAGTCGTCAGGCCCTTCACCGGCAAGCAGATCGCGCTGCTCCAGACCTTCGCCGACCAGGCGGTGATCGCCATCGAGAACGTCCGCCTGTTCAGAGAGCTGCAGGCCCGCACCGCAGAGCTCACCCGCTCGGTCGATCAGCTCACGGCGCTGGGTGAGGTCGGGCGGGCGGTCAGCTCCACGCTCGACCTCGCGACGGTGCTCACGACGATCGTCTCCCGGGCCGTCCAGCTCGCCGGCATGGAGGCAGGGGCGATCTACGAGTACGACGAGGGCACCGAGGTGTTCCATCTCCGGGCGACGCAGAACCTTCCCGCGGAGTTCCTCGAGATCGCGCGGCCGATGGCGCTTCGAAAGGGCGAGGGCGCCACCGGACGCCTGGCCGTGACCCGCGAGGCCGTGCAGATTCCCGACATCATGGCGCCCGATGCCTACGAGGGCCGGCTGCGGGACATCCTGCTGCGCCTGGGACACCGGGCGGTCCTCGCCGTGCCGCTGGTCAGCGAAGACCGCGTCGTCGGCAGCCTCGTCGTGAATCGCAAGGAGCCGGGCGAGTTCGCGCCGGAGGTGATCGACCTGCTGAAAACTTTCGGTACCCAGTCCGCTCTCGCCATCGAGAATGCGCGGCTCTATCGCGCGGTCGAGGACAAGGGGCGGGAGCTCGAAGCGGCCAGCCGCCACAAATCCGAGTTCCTGGCGAACATGTCGCACGAGCTGCGCACGCCGCTGAACGCGATCATCGGCTTCTCGGAGGTCCTGCAGGAGCGCATGTTCGGCGAGCTCAACGACAAGCAGCTCGAGTACGTGATGGACGTCCTGGAGTCCGGTCGCCACCTGCTGTCGCTCATCAACGATATCCTCGATCTCTCCAAGGTCGAGGCCGGGCGCATGGAGCTGCAGCTCGACACCTTCGATCTTCCCGCGGCGCTCGACAACGCGCTGATGCTGGTGCGTGAGCGCGCGAGTCGTCGCGGCGTTGCCCTCGAGCAGGCCATCGACCCGCGGCTCGGCGACATCGTCGCCGACGAGCGCAAGGTCAAGCAGATCCTCCTCAATCTCCTGTCGAACGCGATCAAGTTCACTCCGGAAGGCGGGCGGATCTCGATCCAGGCCACGCTCGTCGACGGGGCCGTGCAGATTGCCGTGAGCGATACCGGAATCGGGATCGCGCCCGAGGATCAGGCGCTGGTCTTCGAGGAGTTCCGCCAGGTTGGTGGCGACACCACGCGCAAGAGCGAGGGGACCGGCCTGGGGCTGGCCCTGACCCGCAAGTTCGTGGAGCTGCACGGCGGGCGAATCGACGTGGCCAGCCAGGTGGGTCAGGGGTCGACGTTCACGTTCAGCATTCCGGTGAGTCCGTCGCCGGCCGGGTGATCCCCGCCGTTCTGTATCCACGACGCTACGTTGAAGTCCGGCATTACGGGCGATAGATTGTGGCGATGGCGGTCCACGGACCAGGCGAGGGGCGCCCCGATCCGGGCACCAGATTGATTCTGGGCGAGCTGCGCGACCTGCGCCTCGAGATGCGGGCTGATCGCCGGCGGTCCGACGAGGAGAGGAAGAGGTCCGATGAGGAGCGACGGCGGGCCGACGAACGCTTCGAACGACTCATGCGCGATTTCCAGCGGGACTCCGGGCGCCGTGAGGCGGCGACGCAGAGAGCCTTCAAGGACATCCGCACCGTCGGGCTGTCGATCGTGAAGACCTGAATCACCACACGCGGCTCCTCGAGCGTATCGACCGCAAGCTCGGCGCTCGAGGAAACGGGCGGCCCGGGCCGGACAACGGCGGTAGCGGTTCCCCCAGGAGGTAAGCCCGCTCGGCTACGGCTAGCCCAGCGGCCCCTGGAAGACCTGGTCCACGTAGGTGTCCGACAGCGGCTCCAGAGCGTCCGGCCAGTTGCCGTTGACCTGGCGCCGCTCGCCGGGCGACCTCACCCGGCCGTCCCAGCCGACCTGCTCCATGTAGTAGTAGAGCTGGATGCAGTGGCCGTCGGGGTCGAGGACGAAGGCCGAGTAGTCGATGCCGGGGTACAGCTCCGGCGGAATCGAGTCGACGAAGGTGGCCCCGTGCGATTTCAGGAAGCCCAGCGCCTCCCGCAACTGGGTGTAGCTGCCCACCTCCACGCCGAAGGACATGCAGGTGGTGTGCTCGGCGAGCCCGAGCGGGCGCCGGAGCTCCTTCGGGAAGAGACCCACGCTGTGGTGCTCGGCGCCGCAGCGGAGGAACACGCAGCGCGCGCCTCGGTACACGGTCTCCTCGCTCTTCACGAAGCCGAGACGCCCGGTGTAGAACGCCTCCGCCCGCTCCACGTCGGCCACGAAGAGGCTCACCGGACCGATCCGGGTGATCTTGAACGGCCGCGCCAGCAATACCCCGTCGACGTCGTAGGTCTCGGGCGGCGTCTCTCGCGTGCGGTGGCCGGAGAGGATGTCGATGCCCTTGTCGAGGGCCCCGGCCAGCTCGGCGCTCTCCGAGATCTGCGGCAGCGACGGCTTCTCGCGGAAGCCGCGGTCGTACATCTCGACCGGCTTGCTCGCCTGATTCCAGCCGATCTGCTCGATGCCGTAGTACAGCTCGGTGGTGTGGCCGTCGGGATCGTAGACGTACACGTGCCAGTTGCTCCCCGGCATGTCGCGGCCCACACGCTGGATGGGGACGCCCGCGTCCTGAAAGTAGGTGTGGGCGTCCGTGATCTCCCGGAGACTGCCGCACTGCCAGGTGATCTGGTTGACGGTGACCTCGGACCCGAACTTCCGGTCGGCGCGGTGGTCCATCACCCGCTTGTTGAAGAGCACGAAGGCGTGGTGGTCCGTGCCGTAGCGCATGAAGTAACCGCGCGGGTCGCCGAGGTCGACGTCTTTCGGAAACCACGGCGCCTGGCCGAAGTCCAGGGTGTCGGAGAGCTTGAAGCCGAGCCGATCGGTGTAGAACTCCCGGCCCTCGGCGAGCTTCACGACGTTGAACCCGAAATGGCCGAGCCGCCGGATCTTGAAGGGGCGGGGCAGGAGCACGCCACCGACGTTGTAGCGCCTGGTGATCGTCGCCATCGTGTGCTTCCTCCTCCCAGAAGGCTTTGAGGCCTCTACCGACTGCCGGGCTGGGACGGTCCGAAGAAGTGTCGCAACGATAGCCCCGCCCGGCTTCACGGGTCAACGTCGTGAAGCTGCACGGCGGCACGAGCACGGTGGCCAGCGAGATGGGCCAGGGAGCGACATTCACCTTCACCCTTCCGGTGCGTCGAGAGCCGGGAGGGTAATCCCCGACTCCGCTGCGCTCCATCGTCCGGTTTGGCGTGGGCCTTGCGCTGCCGCAGCGACTATCGGTGGGAAACCGCCATGAGCATCTGCGGCTCGACGTTCTCGACCCCGGGCAGAGCAAGGAGTTCGTGGATCCGGGCGAGCGGCTCGGCGATATCGCCGCCCCGCAGGCGCACCCACGCGGCATTGCGCGCATAGGCGGGGACCTGCATCAGCTCGAACCCGAGGCGCTCGAGGTCGGCCCGGCGCTCCTCGGCCGGGGTGCCCGGGGCAAAGCGTACGAAGATGAGCCCCGTTGGCACCGCGAGCGGGCCGTCGGGTGCGGCGTATACGGGACCGACCTGGGACGTATCCGGCGGCCGGCCGCGGAAGACGGCGATCTCCCCCTCGTTCAGTGCGAAGATCGCATCGTCGGCCGGCATTCCCCGCGGCCGGCCGTGAACGGCATAGTACTCGTCCTGCAGGTTGTACTGCCCGCGCGTCGCTCCCATGGGGACGTGACGGGGCGGGGTGGCCATCGAAGACAGTGTCGCACGGGTTGCCGAACCGCACGCCGGTCACCATCACGACCGCGAAGAGGAGAACGTCATGTTCACCGTCCGTTATGGCGGTAAGAAGGGTCCGAAGCTCACGCTGGTGCCGAGCCCGGAACACGTGGTCGTGCGCACCGCCAACCGTGCGCCCTTGCCGCTCACGCCGATCTCGCCTTCTTCTCGTCGGGCGCTCGCCGACTTCGAGTCGATCGTGCAGTTCGCGCACGCCGGTGTCGAGGTGCTCCGGGCGGAAGGGCGGAGGGCGCGCGCCCGGGGTCGGGCGGCGCGGGCGGCCCTGAAGAAGGAGCCCAGGATCCAGTTTGCCGGCCGCGTCCTGGTCGACCGGGCGACGCGCCAACCGATCATCTACACCGAGAACTTCTTCGTGAAGTTTCACGATGACGAGAGCACGGCCGCGTGCCGCCGGGTGCTGGCCAAGCACAAGCTGTCGGTCAAGCGCCAGCTCCCCTACGCGCGCAACGCCTATTTCGTGGGCGCGCGCGAGGGCACCGGGCAGCGGGTGTTCACGATCGCCGAGCGCCTGCTGAACGAGCCCACCGTGGAGCTGAGCCATCCGGAGCTGGTCCGTCGGATGCGCTGGCGCGCGGCTTTCTCCGGACAGTGGCACCTCAAGAGGATGAGCATCGACGGGCGCGTCATCGACGAGCACGCCAGCGTGGAGACGGCGTGGACGATGACCCGCGGTGAGGGCACCACCATCGCCATCATCGACACCGGCATCGACGTCGATCACCAGGAGTTCAGCTCACCGGGCAAAGTGGTGGGGCCGCACGACGCCACCCGTCACACGAGCGACCCGCGGCCCGGGCGAGGGGAGAATCACGGGACGGCGTGTGCCGGGGTGGCGTGCGCGGACGGACGATTTGGCGCGTCGGGCGTGGCGCCGGCGGCGCGACTGATGCCGATCCGCCTCATGTCGGCCCTGGGCTCCCAGAACGAAGCGGATGCGTTCGTCTGGGCCGCGGATCACGGCGCCGACGTCATCTCGTGCAGCTGGGGGCCCGACGACGGCGAGTGGTGGAACCCTCAGGATCCCGTCCACGACACCGTCGTGCCGCTGCCCGACTCGACCCGGCTCGCCATCGAATACGCGCTGACGCACGGTCGCAACGGCCGCGGATGTGTCATTGCGTGGGCGGCGGGCAACGGCAACGAAAGCGTCGCCAACGATGGCTACGCGAGCCATCCCTCGGTGATCGCGGTGGCCGCCTGTAACGACTCCGGAAAACACAGCAGCTACAGCGATTTTGGCCCGGCCGTGTGGTGTGCATTCCCGAGCGACGACGGGGCGCCGGCGAAGACCCCCGGCATCTTCACCACCGATCGTACAGGCGCCGCCGGCTACAACTCCGGACAGGCGTCGCTCGGCGATGTCGACGGGAACTACACCAACGACTTTGGCGGGACCTCGAGCGCCACGCCCGGGGTGGCCGGGGTCGCCGCGCTGATCCTCTCGCGCAATCCGAATCTCCGCCACGACGAGGTCAAGGACATCGTCAAGCGGTCGTGCGATCGCATCGACGTCGCCAACGGCAACTACGATGCGGGCGGCCACAGCCCTCTGTACGGGTACGGACGCGTGAACGCTCGCCGGGCTGTCGACCTCGCGCTGCCCCCACAGCCGGGGACGGTGGCCGTGCGCTCCACGGTCCAGGACGTGGCGATCCGTGATTTCAAGACGGCCCGCCTGTCAGTGCCGGTGGCCGACACCGCGGCGCTCACCAGCATCAAGGTCGGCGTCGACGTTGACCACACGTACATCGGCGATCTCGTGGTGACCCTCAAGCCCCCGGCCGCCACCGGCGTCGGGTCGGTCGTCCTTCACAACCGCACGGGTGGCGGAACCGACAACCTCAAGACCACCTACGATCCCGTCAACGCGCCCGGCCTCGCGGCTCTGATCGGCAAGAAGCCGACGGGGACGTGGGCTCTGTCGGTGGCCGACCGCGAGGCCGCGGACACGGGAACCCTGCACAGCGTGCGACTCGAGCTGGGCCTCTAGGTGAGTGGGGAAGCCGAAGCTTTGAGTCGATGCGCATCGTTGACAGCGACCGGGCCAGCTCGTCGGCGGCTCGCCCTCGTGCAAGACACGACCAGGACGCCGGCCGCGTGATTTGACCGAGGCGTTGGGCCAGCGCACTATCGCTCCCGGCGCGCGAGCGTTCGCGCCGGCGGAGGACACGTGGACCAGGCGCTGAGCGACGTCACCGTACTCGACCTCGGGCAGGTCATCGCCATGCCGTTCTGCACCATGCTGCTGGGCGACCTCGGGGCCCGGGTGATCAAGATCGAGTCGCGGGAGCGGGGGCAGGAGCGCGTGTCGCTGAGCGTGAAGCGTAAGCGCAACGGTGTCGAAGAACGCGTGCCGGCGGCGCAGTATCGGGACCGGAACAAGCTCGCCATCACGCTCGAGTTGAAGACGCCGAAAGGCGTGGAGCTCTTCAAGGAGCTGGTGAAGCGCGCGGACGTGGTGACCGAGAACTTCAGCGTCGGTACGATGGAGCGACTGGGGCTCGGCTACGAGGATCTCAAGCAGGTCAGTCCCGGGATCGTCTATGCCTCGATCACCGCATTCGGCCAGTACGGGCCATACTCCGACCAGCGCGGCTACGACATGCTGGCGCAGGCGATCAGCGGGTACATGAGCATCACGGGCTTTCCCGACCAGGCGCCCACCCGGTCGGGCCAATCCATCTCCGACTACTACGCCGGGATGCTCTGTGCCTTCAGCATCGTGTCCGCGCTGCACTACCGCCGGCGCAGCGGCAAGGGGCAGCACATCGACCTCGCGCTGCTCGACAGCCTGCTGATCGCGCTCGACAACCTCGGGGAGCGGTACACCGTCGGCGGCGAGCTCCTCACGCGCGCGGGCAACGTGTCGTTCGGCGGGTCCAGCTCGGGCGTCTATCCGACGACCGACGGCCACGTGGCGATCGCGGCCGGGGCGAGCGACGCGGTGTGGCGTCGGTTCTGCGAGATCATCGGTCGCAGCGATCTCACGCGCGATCCCGGATTCGCCACGGCGGCGGCCCGGCGTGATCGTCGCGACGAGGTGGCCGCCATCATCCAGGGGTGGACCAGTCAGCGCCCCAAGGCCGCGGTGGTGGACACGCTGGTGGCGGCAGGCGTCCCGGCGGCGCCCGTGAACAACGTGGCCGAGATGATCGCCGACCCCCAGGTCAAGGCCCGCGAGATGTTCATCGAGCTGGACCATCCCACATATGGGCGGCTGAAGACGACCGGGACACCGCTCAAGCTCTCGGAGACGCCGGGCCGCGTACGCTGGCTGGCGCCCATGCCCGGCGAGCACAACGAAGAAGTCTTCGTCGGGCTGCTCGGTCACTCCCGCGACGATCTCGCCCGCTGGCAGGCCGAAGGGGTGATCTGACGCCGCGAACGGCCCAACGACCGGGGAAGGGGTCGTTGAAGTCCGGCGTACGGGGCGATAGATTGTGGCCGTGGCAGGCCCTGGACAAGGCGCGCGGAACCCCAATTCGGGCAGCCGATTGATTTTGGAGGAGTTGCGCGATCTGCGTCTCGAGATGCGAGCCGATCGCCGGCATGCCGAAGATGAGAGACGGCGGTCTGAGGAGCGCTTGGGACGAATCATGCGCGACTTTCGGCAGGACATCCGCACCGTCGGGCTGTTGATCGTGAAGACCCTGAATCCCACACGCGGATCCTCGAACGAATCGACCGTAAACCTCGCGTCGCGTGCATGATGCCGGCGACGCGGGGTGTGGGACCTGGCGTAAGATGGCGCGCGTGGAGGGACCGGCCATGCACTACTCCCGAATCTCCGCCGACTGTCACATCGACATGCCCTGGCTCCCCGCCGACCTGTTCACCGCGAACGCGTCAGCGGCGATGAAGGAGCGGATGCCCTACGTCGTGGACGGGCCGGACGGGCCCTGCTGGACGACCAGGAAGGGCGCCGCGATGGGACTCGTTGGCGGCGTCGGGTCGACGGGGTCGAAGTACGTGCCCGGCCAGAACTATCGGCTCGACGTCATGGCGTCGACCGGCCTCTACGACGACGGCAAGAAAGGGATTCGCCGGCCGGCCGACCCCGACCGCCGCCGGGCCGACATGGAGCGCGACGGCGTCGACGCCGAGGTGCTGTTCGGCATCCTGGGCGCGGCCACCCGCTTCGGCGACCACGAAGCCGCGGCGGAGATGTTCCGCATCTACAACGACTGGCTCGTCGACTTCTGCCGCCACTATCCCGAGCGCCACATCGGCCTGGCCTGTCTGCCGTATGGCAACATCGAGGGCGCCGTCGCCGAGGTCTACCGCACGGCCAAGCTCGGGTTGCGCGGTCTCGAGCTGTCCTGCTCGTGGGACATGGAGCCGATGTGGCATCCGATGTGGGAGCCGCTCTGGAAGGCCGTCAACGACGTCGGTCTGCCGCTGCACTTTCACACCTTCCCGACGCTGCCGCAGGCCGTGCGCGATCGGCAGACCGGACTGACCCGGCGCGCCGCGTTCTTCACCAGCGTCGCCGGCTTCCAGATGAACCTCGTCAACATCCTCGCCGCCATCATCGGCGCCGCCGTCCTGGAGCGCTATCCGAAGATACGCATCTCGTTCGGCGAGAGCGGCATCGGCTGGATCCCGTACGCGCTCGATCGTATGGACTTCGAGTGGGAAGACCGCTTCCGCGATCTCGGCCTCACGATGAAGCCGAGCGATTACTGGCGCCGCCAGTGCAAGGCGACGTTCCAGTTCGACCGGATCGGGACCAAGCTGATCGACGACATGGGCGTGGAAACGCTGATGTGGGGCTCCGACTATCCGCACCCGGACGGCGTGTGGCCGGAATCGTCCAAGTACATCGAGGAGCAGTTCGGCCACCTGCCGCCGGACGTCGTGCGCAAGATCACCTGCGAGAACGCGGGGAAGTTCTACGGCCTGATCCGCTGAACCCGGCGGACCTTCGCTGAATCGACGCATCGGCATACCGGCGCTGCCATGAGCGCTCACGAGTGGAGCGTCGCGCTCGAGCGGATGCTCGTGCGCATCGAGGACACCGCCGGGCGCGTGAAGGACGGGTTTCCGCACTGGGCGGATCCGGAGACGGGGCAGTGGACCATCACTCCGGACGGCGACTACCTCTTCGAGAGCCTACTGGGCCTGGCCGGCCGGATCGACCCCTTGCGCCTGTAGCGTCGCCCGGGTGACGCAGTCGCGGCACCGTCACGGGGGCCGAGCTTGGCGCCGCCGCCGAGCGCGTCCGCCCCGTGCCGAGCATCGCGTATCCCCGGTATGCTCAGCGCTTCAGCCGGATCTCCTCGTACGGCGCCGAGTACGGAAAGCTGGCGATGGAGCCGAAGCGCGCGTCGGCCACGTTGGGGCCGATCGCGTTGAGGAAGGTGTACTGCCACATCGGCGCGAACATCGCCCGGTCGTAGGCGAGCCGCTGGATCTGGTGCAGCATCTGCTCGCGCTTGCCGCGGTCGAGCTCCCGGGCCTGCGCCCGCGCGAGCTCGTCGATGTCGGGGTAGCCGCCGTTGGTGTAGGCGCCGGTGCTGGCCACGAAGCTCTCGATGCGCGTGGCCGCGTTGCCGTGAGCGCCGCTGGCGCCGTAGCTGAGGCCGCGGAGCTTCTTGTCGGCCCAGGCCGAGAAGAAGGCGGCGCGCTCCATCGTCCGGAGCCTCATGCGGATCCCCACCGCTTGCAGGTACCCGATGATCGCCTCGCCGACCGAGAAGTATGGCGGCCCGACCGAGAACTCCCCAGCGTCGAAGCCGTTCGGATAGCCGGCCTCGGTCAGGAGCTGGTGCGCCCGCGCCGGATCGTACGGGTAGGGGTCCAGAGCCAGGGAGAACTCGAACTCCCTGGGAATGATTCCGCCGGCCAGGCGCGAGAAGCCCAGCGTCTCGGCCTGGTTGAGCGCCTTGCGATCGATCGCGTGAGCGGCGGCCAGCCGCACGCGCCGGTCGTGCCACGGCGACTTCGGATCGAACTGCTCGTGGAAGTTGATCCAGTGCATCGCCACGATCTGGGTCGGCACCAGTTTCAGGCTCGCATCGCGCTGGACCTCCTGCGCGGTCGGGCCCAGGAAGCCGTACGCGATGTCCGCTTCCTTCCGCTTGAGCATCGCCAGGCGCGTGGCTTCGTCCGGCACCGTGCGCAGGACGAGCCGCTTGACGCTCGGGACTTTCCGCCAGTAGTTCTCGTGGGCCTCCAGCACCAGCTCGACCCCCGGCTTGAACGACACGAACTTGTAGGGGCCGAGGCCCACCGGCGATTTCAGGAAACCTTCGGCGCCGACCTTTTCGATGTAACGCTTGGGCACGATCCAGCCCGCGCCCGACGCCGGCGTGCCGTAGACCGTGAAGAAATCCGGCCAGGGACCGGTGAGATGGAAGCGCACGCGATGCGGGGTGACGATCTCGACTTCGCGCACGCGCTCCTTCAGCAGCTTGGCCGACACGCCCTTGTAGCGCTGGAAGCTGAATTTCACGTCGTCGGCCGTGAACGGATCACCGTTGTGGAAGGTCACGCCTTTGCGCAGCGCGAAGTCGATCACGGTGCCGTCCTTCGAGACCGTCCACGACTCGGCGAGGCTCGGCGCGTGCCGCTCGCCCGGCATGGACTTCACGACGGCGTCGTGCAGCGCGTAGAAGAGGATGAACGGCGTGATGAGCCCCTCGAGATCCACCGGGTCGAGCCAGCGTGTGACCAGGGTGATGTGGACGGCGTAGGTGAGCTGGCCCTCGGGCGCGGCCGCGGCCGGACCCACGAAGACGAGCAGGAACAGCGCGGCGAGGACGAGGCGACTCAGCGGTGAACGGCGAGCGATCGACACGGAACACCTCCACGCGTGGGACGTGGCGAGACTTTGCGTGCCGGGGTTGCGCTTGTCAAGCGCGGGCCCGCGCTGGTACTGGTACATTTTCAGCGATAGCCCACTACCCCCGCGCTCGGCGGCGCTCGAGCCTGTGCGACGAGGGCCCCACGCGCCTTGACAGGGTCCCTGTCGGCGGCGCAGTCTGCGGGGCGATCGAACGGACACAAGGTTTTGGGGAACTGAGCCAACCACCGCCGCCCTCGCCGACTCACGATCCGGACGACGACGCGCCGGCGCGCGTCGCCGACACCGTGGTGGGGGCAGTCCTGGTCGAGATGATCGGCGCGCTCGACGACGAGATCGCCGTGGCCCGCACCGATCCCTCGCGCGCCTTCGACGTCGCCAACGGCCACCACCTCTCCGGGCGGGACGACCAGCATCTCTACGCCTTCCGCGGCGAGGTCGTGCTCCCGATCCAGCCCGAGACGCCCCTCCGCGTCGAGCTCCCGAGCGGCGAGGAGTTCGCGGGGCTGCTGGTCGCCCAGCGCGACTTCGAGATCGTCCTCGAGCTGCGCGAGAACGTCGGCGACTGGATCGAGCGGGCCCGCGTGTCGTCGGAGCCGTGGTTCATCCTGGCCAGTCTGCGCGATCGGCTCACGACCGCGCTCGGTCGCGAGGCCGAAAATCTGGAGCTGGCGATGGCGTTGCTCGGCGGCGCCGAGGTCGAGACCGGCGCCGATCCGGCGGCCGGCGACGGCGCGCCGGTGTGGGGCCGTCCGCCGAACCCGTCGCAGCGCGCGGCGATCGAGCGCTGCGCCGGCAGCCGTCTGCACTTCGTGTGGGGACCGCCGGGCACCGGCAAGACCCTGACTCTGGCACGTGTGGTCCGGGCGCTGGTGGAGCGGGGCGAGCGCGTCCTCGTGCTCGGCCACGCCAATGCGGCCGTGGACGTCGCGATGGTGCACGTCGCCGACGCGCTCGCCGGCCGTCCCGAGCTGGCCGCCGGCCGCGTGCTCAGGATTGGCCAGCCCCAGCTCGTGGAGCTGCTGGCGCGTCCCGACGTGCTGCCCGAGAACCTGCTGGCCCGGAAGCAGGCAGGCGCGGTCGTGCGCCGGGGTGAGCTCGACACCCAGCGGCGCGAGCTGGCGCGCCGCCTGCAGGCCACTCGGGGCTCAGCGGACCGGGAGCGCCTGGCCCACGAGCTGGACGCGGTGCGCGGGGCGCTGGCGGGGATCGGCGAGACGCTCCGTCACGCCGTGGAGATTCTTGTGCGCGATGCGTGCGTGGTGGGGGCGACGCTGTCGCGGATGGCGATCGACGACACGGTCTGGCGCTGGCCCGCCGACACGATCGTGATCGACGAGACGAGCATGGCGACCTTTCCCTTCGTGCTCGCCGCGGCGCTGCGGGCCAACCGCCGGCTGCTGCTCTTCGGCGACTTCCGCCAGCTTCCGCCGATCGCGCTGGCGACGACCGAGCGCGCCCGCCGCTGGCTCGTCCGCGACGCGTTCGAAGTCGCCGGCGTCCGCCAGCGCGTGGATGAAGGCGAGCCAGACGCGCGGCTCAGCCTCCTCGACACGCAGTACCGGATGGCCGCGCCGATCGCGGACGTCGTCAGCGAGTTCGCGTACGGCGGCCGGCTCAGCAGCGCCGGCGTCGGTGGCGCCGAGACGCTCGCCGACCTCGGGCCGTGGCCGGGCGCCGCCGTCGTCCTGGTCGACACGAGCGGTGTCGGCGCCGCGTGCGTGAGGGAGGCGCGTCCCGGCGGGTGGTCGCGGGCCAACCCGGTTCACGCGATGCTGGCGCTCGGCCTCGCCACGCGCGCGGTGCGGGAGGGCTGCGGCAGCCTCGCCCTCGTCACGCCGTACCGCGCCCAGGCCCGTCTGCTCGCCGCGGGATCAGCCGCGCTCGCCGCCACGATCCCCCTGACGGCCGCGACCGTGCATCGCTTGCAGGGCTCCGAGCACGACGTGGTGATCTTCGATCTCGTCGATGGACCGCCCCAGAGAGGCGCCAGCCAGCTGACCGGCGCCGACCCGCTTTCGGCGTTCCGTTTGCTCAACGTCGCCCTCTCGCGGGCGCGCGGCAAACTGCTCGTGCTCGCCGACGTGGCCTTCGTGGAGGCTCGTCACGCCGCCCGGTCTCCGGCACGGACGCTGCTGCGGCTGCTCGGCACGCACGGCCGTGTGGAGCACCTCGACGCCGCCCGCGTGAGCAAGGAGGCCGGGGGCGGGGGAATGGCCTGGTACGACGGCTTCGATGCGGCGGTGACGGATCTCGCGCGCGATCTCGATCGCGCCCGTCGCGAGGTCATCGTCAACGTGCCCGAGGCGTCCGCCGCGCTTGGTGAGGCGCTGGCGGCGCTGGGGAGGCCGGCGAGCCTTGGCGCTCGCGTGAGAGCGGGCGTCCCGAAGGCACTCGCGGGCGCCTTCGCGGATGCGCGCGTCGAGGTGAGGGACGCCGGGCCGGGAGGCCTGTTCGCGTTCGTGGACGCCCAGGTCGCATGGGTCGGAGGGCTCGGTCCCGGCGGCGCCGTGGTCCGCGTCGAGGATCCTCGAGTGGCGGTCGCCCTGCAGCGGATCCTGATCCCGGCGTGAATGAAACGCGACTCATTTACTACAACCTTGGTCCTTCAAGGGATCTAGGCGGGGCTCAACCCAGCGGGACGAAGATCGAGACGCGGGGCTCCGGACCGACCTCGCGCGTCGCGTGGCCCTGACCGGTCAGATCCTCGGCGATCAGGACGTCGCCGGGGCCGAGCCGCCGCACGGTGCCGTCGCCGATCTCGATGTCGACGGCGCCGGACAGCGTGAACACCGCGTACCGGCCCGGCGCGTGGTGCCACGGGTTGGAGCGGGTCGGCTCGAAGCGGCGGATGACGATGCCGCTGCCCGGTATCAGCTCCCCGCTCTCGGACTGGTCACCGCGCGGCTCGAAACGCGGCTCGATCTCCTCGAAGTGTGACTTGCCGTCGGAACCCGTATGGATGCGGATGATGGCCATGTGACCTCCGTGTTCGGCGGAGCAGCTCGGGGATGACGTCGCTCCGGGGGGGGGGATGTTGCCATTTACCATGGTTGTCGCGCGCGCACGATCCAGATCGTCCCCGCGACGACGGCCGCCGGCAGCCAGATGCACACCAGCTCGCTGGCCAGGACGTGCAGGCCCCACTCGGAGAAGAAGTCGAGGCCGAGCGGGGCCACCGCGCCGGGGCGCCAGGGGAAGAAGTGGCGACGGGTGTCGACCGGCGCGAAGAACGCCACGCCCAGGCCACCGTCGGTGAAGGCGTCCAGGATGCCGTGCGACGGGTAGTGTCTCAGTTTGACTGACCGGGGCTCGATGCCCGGCCCGCCCCCCCGTACGATACTCCGGCCATGGCGAAGCGTCCGAAGCGCCCCCGTGACCCGATGCAGCTGGCCAAGCTCATCGGCGACATCGCGACTGGCCAGGCGCCCGATGACTCGCCCCGAGGTTCGGACACACCAGCGACCGAAGCTCGCCGTAAGGGCGGGCTGAAGGGCGGGAAGGAGCGGGCGAAGAAGCTATCAGCTAGGAAGCGGAAGGCGATCGCCAAGAAGGCGGCGCGGGCGAGGTGGCGCTAAGCGGTGGTAGCTATCCAGCCCTTGTTCTTGAGGATCTGAACATATTCCGGCAAGTCGAGAGGACACGCGATCAGCCGATCAAACTCACCTTGGCTTAACTTCATTTGCTGCCTAAGGAAGTGTGGAATCTTGCCTTCAATCGGCCCACTGCCATGGGATCTCTTTGTGGTCAAAATCAGCGTGCCCTGATAGTAGAATCTAGCAATCCGGTCGCCCTCGTTACGGACGACCATTTCGAGCTTCTTCCAGGCCCGTTCGACCTCGTGAACGTGCAGCGACAACCCGACTAGATTTCCCTTATCACCTTCTTGAGGTAGTCGAGTTGCCGTTGCGGTAGGGGGCCCAGTCGCGGCTCATCCTTGAGCGCGAAATACAACTCAACGACGGTCGCGCGCAAATCGTCGAGTGCGCTGAACTCATCGTCTCCGACCCCGAACTGCTCAAGGTCGTAGCAGCATGCGGTCGCCTGACCTTCTGAAGATTCTACCGACACCGGGATGGGCGCGATGACGGTCACGCGCCGGTCACCTAGCTCTCTAATAAAGACGGTACGCTGCTGGCGGCTATCGACGAGAAGGTATGGCCACCGCAGCTTGAACTGGCCGTAGCTCGGGATATCAAGTCGTGGCGCTGCTTCGACTGGTTCGGCCTCTTCAAACTCGATGAAGACTACTCCGCCGCCTGAGTGCCAAGAAAGAGAGTTCATTTCTGTGGTCTCTTTAATTCCTCTGGGGGCTGAATGTTGATGATTCCATTACTCTTGAGCACGTAAACTGGATTTCCCTCGTTATCGTATTCGTCAATTACTCGCCAAACTTCGGACAGCACGACCTTCTGTTTCATCGTTGTGCCGTCCGCCAGCAAGTAGGTGCTCCACGGCTCGCTTGAACTGGTCACGTCGACCAACTCGGCCTCTTTCGGGGGCTCATTGGGCCTGACCGGGATTTTCTTTCTCATGCCAGCCCTCACTTTATCCTGCTGGCAGAGGCCGCGACCGGAAGGTGCGATGTAAGTATCTGTCATTCCTTACTTTTGAACCCTGATGACTGCATGTCATCAGGGTAGCATGTCAACACGCCGAGCGCCATGACGAACACGTCGAGGTCCGGCACCACGGGCAGCGCGGCGGAAGCAGCCCAGAACGGCGCCGGCGGCGGAGCGGCCCACGCGAGGGCCAGACCGACGGCGGCGTGAGTGAAGACGGTCGGCACGACGACGGCCTGCTGGCGTGGGCTACGCCGGACGCGCTCCGGCGATGTCGCGCGCGTGGCCGAGGACGTGGTCGACCGCGACCCGGTAGAACACGAGGGCCAGCGGCCCCGTCACGCCACCGGCCGAGCGAATGCGGCGCGTGAACAGTGATTCCTCCGCGGCTTCCACCGCCCGGATCGTCGCGGCGCGATTCTGCTCGAACTCGCTCGCCAGCTCATCGACCGAGTGGTGCGCGCGCTTGGCCACCTGCCGATCGTTGTATGCGTCGTTTCCGCCGCGCATCGTGCAGGTGGCCTCGGCGCCTGGCGTCGATGTCGCGGTGTCCGCAGCCGGCGCGTCGCGCGCGATGTCGATGAGCCGCGGGTAGGTCCACTCGATCGACGCCAGGTGAGCGAGGATCTGGCGCCCGTTCCACCCGTTCTCGTAGCGACCTTCTTCCAGCCGCTCGAGCGGTAGCCCGCGGACGATGGCGAGAACCTCGTCGCGGCTGGCCCGAAGCGCCTCCAGCAGCGCCGCCTTCGACGGGATGCGCTCGTCTCTCATGGCGCTCGCATGATACGACGCGCGGCGGCCGTGCCGCCACGGCGGCTCGTGGTGACACCCGCCGTCACCGACGCGTTGTCACCCCCCGGGGCCGCTGGCGTAACTCCGCGTCGGTTCTGACCTCGCCAGCGTGGCATGGCCGCTGCACTCCGTGTCGCCTCATGCGAATGGGGAGGCTTCTCCTGGCCACGCTCACGGTCCTGGGCGCCGCCGGCACCGCGGAGGCGGCCCCGCTGCGTACGCTGTACGTCGCGACGACCGGGAACGATAGCGCCGATGGCTCGTCGGCGACGCCATGGCTCACGCTGCAGCGTGCGGCCAACGCCGCGCGGGCCGGCGATCTCATCGTCGTGCGCCCCGGTCATTACGCGGGATTCAACCTGACGACGAGTGGGACCACCGCGGCGCCCATCGTCTTCAGCGCGGAGCCCGGGGTCGTGATCGACACCCCCAATCCGGTGCGACCGACGGAGGGTATCAACCTCGAGGGCGCGAGCTGGGTGGTGATCGAGGGATTCACGGTGATCGGGATGCCGCGGACGGGGATCCGCTCGGTCACCAACGCCCACGTCACCATCCGACGCAACACGGGCGACGGCAACGGGCGCTGGGGCATCCTCACCGGCTTCAGCGACGATCTGCTCATCGAGGACAACGTGATGTCGCGCTCGGTCGCCGAGCACGGTATTTACGTGGGCAACAGCGGCGACCGCCCGGTCATCCGGCGCAACCACGTCTGGGGCAACTCCGGCAACGGCATCCACATGAACGGCGACCTGAGCCAGGGCGGTGATGGGATCATCTCGGGGGCCGTCGTCGAGGCCAACGTCATCCACGGCAACGGCCGGACCGGCGGCTCCGGCATCAACGGCGACGGCGTGCAGAGCTCGCGGATCGTCAACAACGTCCTCTACGACAACCACGCCAGCGGCATCTCGCTCTACCGCATCGACGGCGCCGAGGGCGCGCGCGACAACTTCGTTGCCCACAACACGATCGTGCAAGCCGCCGACGGCCGCTGGGCGATCAACGTCCAGAACGCCAGCACCGGCAACCGGGTGGTGGACAATATTCTCCTCACGCTGCACGCGTTTCGCGGGGCCATCGCCATCTCGCCGGACAGTCTTCCCGGCTTCGTGAGCGACGCCAATGCGGTGACGCCACGCTTCACGCTCGACGGCGGCGACTCCGTGCTCGACCTCGCCGCCTGGCGCCAGGCCACCGGGCAGGACCCGCACTCGTTCACGGAAACGCCCGCCGCGCTCTTCGTCGACGTGGCGGCCGGCGACTACCACCTGCGCGCGGACGCGGCCGCGCGCGATGCCGCGCTGGTGCCGACCGACGTGACCACCGACTTCGAAGGCACGGCGCGGCCGGTGGGCCTGGCCGCTGACGTCGGCGCAGACGAGATCGGGCCGCCGGCGTCGCTACCGCCGGCTCCGCCGGTCAACCTCATCGTCGGGACGGCGGTGTCGAGCCCGGCGGCCCGCGTCTTTTGAAGCTCCATTGAGACTTTTCACGGGGAGCTCTATGCGATGTCTACG
>JBGPXN010000016.1:0-45967 GCA_041492755.1 Methylomirabilia bacterium
CCCCCAACGCTCGGCGCCCCGGGGGACCCGGGGCGCGCCTTGATATCCCCCAACGCTCGGAGCGGCCCGGCGGAGCCGTGGCACTCCTCGAATTCCCTCACACCCTCTGAGATGGGGGCGCCGAGATGGCCCCATCGCCCCGACGCTCGCCGGCGCCCCGGGACACTGGGGGCGCTGCTCGTTTCGGGCCTCTTAGCCGCGAGGAGGCGTCAGGCGCGCGCGCCGACCGGGGTGGCTCGGGAGTCGAACACGGGGTTCTCGGTTCGGTCGACGAGCGCCGCGTCGCCCTCCGTCGGAAGGTCCTCGGCGTAGTTCTGCGCACCGTCGATGTCGCCCGCCCACGTCTCGCGCGGCAACTCGTACAGCACCTCGATACCGTGACCGTCGGGATCGGAGATGTACACGCTGTGCGTCATGCCATGGTTCACTCGCCGATGGAACGTCACGCCCTGGCTCTGCAGGAAGGCGACCTGCTTGTGCCACGATTCGCGATCCGGCCAGCAGATCGCCACGTGATTCAATCCCACCCGGGCCGGAAATAGCGACCATGGTCCGCGGTTCGGATCGTCGGGACCGGCGTCCGGGACTTCGGCCAGGGCCAGGTCGTGGTGGGTCACGTCACCGTGCGGATCGACGCCGCTGTAGAAGCGCATCTTCGGCCGCTTGCGGTCAGGCTTGGGTTTGAGCTCGGCCACGCACTTGAAGCCCATGATCTGCGTCCAGAACCGGTGCGAGACCTCGATGTCCCGCACGTTGAGGACGAGGTGGTTGACTCCACGAGGAGCCTGGGCCTGACTCGGGGCGGCAGCGCGCGCGTCGTTCGACATGGCGTCCTCCCTGATCCTCGGGAACGTGAGCCACCGGCGGAAACCGAGGACCGGATGATGGTCCGCATTGTAACGCACACGCAGGCTCGTTTACTCTCTGGGCGACGGAGGAGACGATGCGCACAGGCTCGGCTTTCGCGACGCTGGTGGTGCTCCCCATCGTGGCCCTCGGCCTGGTCCCTGGCGCCGGCGCGCAAGCGCCGGAAGAGACGACGCTCGCGGTGCCCGCGCTGTCGCTCACCTTCAGCTCCACCTTCCTCGCCGAGGAGCTCGGGTTCTGGGAGAAGGAAGGGCTCCGCGTGAAGATCGCAACCGTCGCCGGCGTTGGTGCCGCCAACGCTGTCCTCGCCGGAAGCGTCGACTTCGCCCCGGTCTCCTCACCCACGCTCGTGCGCGCGGACGCGCGCGGTCAAAAGCTCTTCGCCATCGCGCAGCTCATGGACGGGATGCCGATCGAGACCGTGCTGCGCAAGGACGTCGCCGACAAGGCGGGCATCGGGCCGGGCACGCCGATCGACAAGCGCGCGCACGCCCTGCGCGGCAAGCGCATCGCGGTGGACAGCGTCAACACCATCAATCACCTCCTGCTGAAGTACCTGGCGCGCAAGGGTGGCCTCGATCCCGAAAAGGACCTGACCGTCACGCCGATGCAGCCGCCCAACATGATCGCCGCTCTCAAGAGCGGGGCGATCGACGGGTTCACCATGTCCATGCCGTGGCCGGTCATGGCGAGCCGGGACGGCAGCGCGGTCAGCATCATGAGCCTCGCGCGCGGCGACTTCGCCGAGCTCACCCCCTTCTCCTTCATCGTCATCGTCACTCGCCAGGGCTTGTGTGAGGGCAAGCCGTCCATCTGCCGCAAGCTCATCGCGGGCTACAAGCGCGCGTTCGCGCTCATGCAGGACAGGCCGGCCGACGCCGTCGCCGCCCTCCGCAAGAAGTTCGACAAGACCGATCCCGCCGTGCTGACCGACGCCTTCGAGCTCGTGCGCGCGGCGAGCTCACGGACGGGTCTCGTGCCCGAGGCCGGCCTCAAGCGCGCCCTCGAGTTCCAGGTCGACGCCGGGGTGATGAAGGCGGACGAGAAGCTGCCCCCGCTGGCCGAGCTCTACACGAACAAGTACGTGCAGTGAGCCGCGGGCAGGCGTTGCGGGACCGGCTCGTCGTCGCGGTCGTCGCGCTGGCCGCGTGGCAGCTCGCCGCGCTGGTGTTCGGGGCCCACTGGGTCAGTCCACCGCTGGCGACAGCGCGACGGTTCCTGCAGCTCGTCGCCGACGGCGAGCTCGTGCGCCACGCCGGATTCACGCTGGCGGCGGCCGCGGGCGGTTTCCTCGTCGGCGGACTGCCCGGCGCCGTGATTCCCTTCGCGCTCCGACGCATGCCGCGACTGGCCGCGGTGCTCGATCCCTATCTCGTCGCCGGCTACGGGGTGCCGAAGCTCGCGCTCACGCCGCTCTTCATCCTCTGGTTCGGGATCGGGCTGGCTTCGAAGGTCGCGCTCGTCGCCAGCGTCGTCTTCTTCCTGGTGCTCTTCAGCGCCGCCGCCGGTGTGCGCGCGGCCGACGTTCGTCTGGTCGGGATGGCCCGGGTCGTGGGCGCGTCCGAGCAGGCGGTCGCGCGCCACGTCGTCTGGCCGGGCGCGGTGCCGTTCATCTTCGCCGGCTTCAAGATCTCGCTCTCGTACGCGATCGGCGCCGCCGTCGTCGGCGAGCTGATCTCGTCCAACCGCGGGCTCGGCTACCTGATCCAGGCCGCGTCGCAGGACTTCGACACGACCACGGTGTTCGCGGGACTCATCGCGGTCACGCTGCTCGTCATCGTCATCAACGAGGCCGTCGAGGCGGCCGAGCGCCGCGTTCTCAAGTGGCGCCCGGCCGACGCCCAACCGCAGCGGCGGCTGGTCACGGCCGCGTGAGCGACACCGCCGCGCCGCTGCTCGAGGTCCGCGGGCTCGGCAAGCGGTTCGAGCCACGCGGCGCGCGCGCCGAGGGCCTGTGGGCGATTCGCGAGCTCTCGTTCGCGGTGGGCGAGCGTGAGTTCGTCACCATCGTCGGCCCGTCGGGCTCGGGCAAATCCACGCTGCTCAACCTCATTGCCCAGATCGACGCCCCGAGCGAAGGCGAGATCCGGTTTGGCGGGCGCTCGATCGCCAGTCCGACGTCCGGCGCGCTGCGGCCCGGCTGGGAGCGGCAGTTCGGCTACGTGACCCAGGACGACACGCTCCTGCCCTGGCGCACGCTCGCCGACAACGTGCTGTTCCCTCTGCGCGTCCAGGGCCGGCTGGACGCGGAAACCCGGGAGCGCGCACGCCGGCTCATGCAGGCGGTCGGGCTGCAGGGATTCGAGCAGCACTATCCGCACGAGCTCTCGGGCGGGATGCGCAAGCGCGCGGCCCTCATCCGCACGCTCGTCTACGACCCGCCCGTGATCCTCATGGACGAGCCGTTCGGCGCGCTCGACGCCCAGACCCGCGCCCAGCTCCAGGCCGACCTCCTGAAGCTCTGGAACGGCGGGCGCAAGACGATCGTGTTCGTCACCCATGACATCGCCGAGGCCATCGCGCTCGGTGACCGCACGCTCGTGTTCACCCGCGCGCCCGCGCGCGTGCAGAGCGAGCATCGGATCGCGATCCCACGGCCGCGCGACGTGCGCAACGTCTACGGGCTCGACGGCTTCCCGGAGCTCTACGAGCGGATCCGCAAGGAGCTGGCGTGATCCTGGCCGGTCGCGTCGTCCTCGGCATCGCCTGTCTCGTCGTCTGGCACGCGGCGCATCTGGCGCTCGGCGCCGAGTGGATCTCGAGCCCGGCCGACATCGTGACGCGCACGGTGGAGATCGCCATCGACGGCGAGCTCTGGCGACACACGCTGGCCACGCTCACCGAGGCGACCTTCGGCTTCCTGCTCGGCGGCGGCGCCGGTATCCTGGTCCCGTTCGCGCTGCGCCTGTCGCCCCGGCTCACCGCCGCGCTCGATCCGTTCTTCGCGGCCGCGATGGGCGTGCCGAAGCTCGCGCTGGCGCCGTTGCTCATCCTCTGGTTCGGCATCGGGATCACGTCGAAGGTCATGTTCGTGGCCGCGGTCGTCTTCTTCTTCCTCTTCTTCAACACGCTCGCCGGCGTGCGCTCGGTCGACCCGCGACTCGCCTCCGCCGTGCGCGTCCTCGGCGCCCGCGAGTGGACGGTGACGTGGGAGATCGCCTGGCACACCGCGCTGCCCTACGTCTTCGCCGGCTTGAAAGTCGCGCTGCCGCGGGCAATCAGCGCGGCCGTGGTGGGTGAGTTCATCGCCGCGGATCGCGGGCTCGGCCACTACATCAACAACGCCCGCGCGATGGCCGACACCGTCGGCTTGTTCACGGGGGTGGCGGTGGTGACGCTGCTCGTCCTCGGGATCGACACGCTGCTGGAGCGGCTCCAGGCCCGGTCCCTGGCCTGGCAACCGCTGACCCGCGACGCCGGCGTGTAGCCCCTGCGCGCCCGTCGCCGCCGCTGAGGTACAATCGTTTGGGGCAGCCCGGTCTACGGGGGGCCGTGACCGAGAAGTGTGCTGGCGTTGCCCACGCCTCCGCCGGGAGATGGACGATGAAAAAGACCGTCGCGCTCCTCGCTCTCGTGGCGAGTGTCCTTCTGGTCGCGGCCCCGCCCGCAAGTGCCTCCGGGCGGGGGCGCGGAGGAGGCCATCCCGGTCATCACTTCCGCGGACAGCCCGTCCGACACGCGCGGGTCTTCTTCGGCACGAGCGTGTTCATCGGCCCGGCGTTCTACCCGTACTACTATCCGCCGCCGTACTACTACTACCCCCCGGCCGTGTACGCGCCGGTCTACACCGCGCCCGTCGTCGTCGAGCCGCCGACGTACCTCCAGCAGTCGCCGCCGCCCGCCCAGGCGGCCCCGGCGCAGAGCTACTGGTACTACTGTGAGATCTCACGCGCGTACTATCCGTACGTGCAGCAGTGCCCGGGTGGCTGGCTGACCGTCACGCCGCCCGCCGGGGGGACGACGCGATGAAGCGCAGCGTCGTCTTCGGCATCGTCGTCCTCGCCGCCCTGCCGCTCGGGGCGTGCGCGATGGCCCCGCTGGCTCCAACCGTGATGGTGCTTCCCGGCACCGGCAAGCCCCTCGAGCAGTTCCAGGTCGACGACATCGCCTGCCGCCAGTGGGCGTTCCACCAGTCGGGCGCCGCGGCGATCCGGACTCCTGGCGAGAGCGTGGCCGGTGGCGCGGTGCTCGGTACGCTCATCGGCGCAGCCGCCGGAGCCGCCATCGGTGCCGCGGCCGGAAGCCCCGCGACGGGCGCGGCGATCGGCGCGGGCGCCGGATTGATCGGCGGCAGCGCCGTGGGCGCCAGCGCCGTCGATACGCGGTCGTGGGTGCTCCAGCGGCGCTTCGACATCGCCTATCAGCAATGCATGTACGCCAGGGGGAACCAGATCCCCGGATACGTTCGGGCCGGTGGCGCCGGGTACGTTCCACCGCCACCTCCGCCGCCACCGGCACCGGGGCAGCGCGTGCCGGCGCCTCCACCAAACGCCGGGACTCCGCCGCCTGACGCGCCACCGCCGCCGAACGTCGCTCCGCCGCCGCCGGCGCGCTAGCTCGCCGCCGCTCGGACTCGTGGCCTCGGCGCGCGCTGAATAGCACGGCGCGCCCGGGGGGCCACGGACAGGACGGGATCATGATCGTCGACTTCCAGCACCACTTCACGCCGCGCGAGCTCTTCGAGGACGACTTGGGCCAGCGGCGCGTTCTGCAATACGACGAGACCGGCGCGCCGAGCTACACCTCCCACGCCCTCCTCTACGATCTGGACGAGCACATCCGGATGATGGACACGGCCGGCATCGACGCCGCATTCCTCACCAGCGGCGCCGGGATGTGCGCCCCGCTCGAGCGCGCGCGGTTCATCAACGACAAGGCGAAGGAGGCCGAGCGTCGATACCCCGGGCGCTTCATCGGTGCCGCGCACGTTCACCCGCTGGGCGGGCCCGACGCCTTGCGCGAGCTCGGGCGGTGCGCCGGCGATCTCGGCTTCCCCGGCGCCGTCATCACCTCGGAGGTGGATGGCCTGTTCCTGGACGCGCCCGAGTTCGAGCCGTTCTGGTCGGAGGCCTCACGCCTCGGGATGTTCGTGTTCGTCCATCCCGCGCTCAAGCTCAACTACCCGCAGCCGTTCGACGCCTACGACACGGCGCGGTCGGTGGGCCGCGAGTTCTCACTGATCATTGCCACGATCCGGTTGATCAACTCCGGCGTCCTCGACCGCCACCCGAGCCTCACCATCCACATGGCGCATCTGGGCGGCGGCATCGCGTCGATGCTCGGGCGTGTGCGGAGCTACCAGGACAAGGACTTCTGGGGAACGGCCGGGAACCCGCGGCACGGTGCGCTCCCGCACAAGGACTTCGACCACTACGTGCGCGAGCGGATCGTCTTCGACACCGCCGGCTTCTGCGGTGCCCCCGGGGCCCTGCGAACGGCCCTGGTCGAGCTGCCGTCGGACCGGATCGTATTCGCGACGGACTATCCCCAGGAGATCCGGACCCGCGAAGCGGTCCGCGACTTCGTCAACGACGTGCGTGCGCTCGGCAAGGCCGGCGAGCAGATCCTCAGGGGAAACGTCGGCTTGCTCCTGAAAGATCGCGTGCCCGCCGGAGCGGCGACCCCGTGAACGCCCCGCGGTCGGCATCCCAAATGGGCGCGTCGCATCCAAAGGAATGACCATGACCGCGCGGGCGAAAGTTCGCGCGTTCTCGCGGGTCGCTTCCATGCTGCTGGCCGTGGCGGCCATCAGCGGATGCGGCGTCAGGCTTGCTCCCGCGCCCGGGGTCTCCGTCGTTCCGGGCCCGGTGCCGGGTGCCGTCGGCCGCGAGGACGGCATCCAGATCATCGCGTACCCCGACGCCTGGACCGCATCGCCACCGACCCTGAATGCCATCGTCACGCCCATCCTGGTCGTGATCGACAACGGCGGCACGGTACCGCTGCGCCTGCATCACGAGGACTTCGCGCTCGTCACGGACGACGGCCCGCGACTGGTCGCGTTGAATCCCTACGAGGTCACCGGATTTGCCAGCGTGCCGGCGTCGGTACCGGTGGTGGCCGCCTCGCCGCGATTCTCGTTCAGCCTGGGTATCGGCGGCTACCGTGGCGGCCGGGGGCGACCGTACTACTACACCGACCCGTTCTACGACGACCTCTACTACCCGATCAGCGTGCAAGTGCCGCTGCCGACGCCGGAGATGGTGCAGCTCGCGCTCCCCGCGCGGACGGTCGAACCCGAAGCCCGGGCCACGGGATTCCTTTATTTCGATCGCGTGAAGCGCAAGGCCAAGCGGGTGGACTTCTCGGCGCGGCTCGTCAACGCGACCACCGGCGAGCAGATCGGAACGGTCACGATCCCGTTCGTCACCGAGTAAGCGGATGGGGGCCCCGAGATGGCGAGCCCGTGATCGGAGGGAGCCGCCGAGGCCCTCTCCGAATGTGAGATGGGCCGTGTTCAGCGGTCTGATCACTCGGTGATGGGCGCCAGGCCCTGGTAGCTGAACTTCTGCACACGCTTGGCGTTGTCGACCTCGGTCGTATAGATGTTGCCCTTGGAATCGACGGCCAGGTTGTGCACCCAGTGGAGCTGGCCGGCGTACCGTCCGTTGCGGCCGAACCGTGAGAGGACCTTGCCGCCCTCGCGGGCGAGGAGCCAGATGTGATTGTTCTCGCCGTCGGCCGTGTAGAGGTACGTCTGCGTCGCGTCCTTCGAGAAGTCGAGGTCCCACACCGACCCGTTGCCCCGCGTGTCCGGGGCCAGTGGAAACTCGGTGACGAACGCGCCGTCCTTGCGGAAGACCTGGATCCGGTTGTTGCGCCGGTCGCAGACGTACACGAGCCCGTCGCGCGCGATGCGCACGCAGTGGACCGGATTGCCGAAAGCCTTCACCGAAGCATCGCCGGGCGGGCGGCCGTTCGCGCCCCAGTGCCGCTTGTAGGCGCCGGTGGCGGCGTCGAACACGATGACGCGGTGGTTGCCGTAGCCGTCCGCCACGAAGAGCTCGTTGGTGACGGGGTCCACGCGGGTGTCGGCGGGGCGGTTCAGGTTCTGGGTGTCGCCGTCACCGCGGCTCGTTCCCGGCTTGCCGATCTGCAGCACGAAGCGGCCGTTGCGCGTGAACTTGAGGACGTGGTGGTCCTTCTCACCATTGCCGGCGAGCCAGACGTGCCCGGTGTGATCGACGAAGACCCCGTGCTCGTTGGCCGGCCAGTCGTACCCGGTGCCGGGCCCGCCCCACGCCTGGACCAGGTTGCCCTGCGCGTCGAACTCCATGACCGGCGGCGCCGGCGCGCAGCACATCGATCGCGGAGGCGTCAGGGTCGCGCCGCGCTCGTCCTCGGTGAGCGTCTTCGGCCGCTGGACGATCCACACGTGGTCGTTGGCGTCCACCGCGACGCCCGACACCTGGCCGAGCAGCCAGCGGTTGGGCAGCGGCTTCGGCCAGAACGGATCGACCGTGAACTTCGGCGCCACTCCTTCGGCCGGCCGCTGAGCGACAACCGGCGTGGCGACGGACAACGCGAGAAGAACAAGCGCCAGAATGACGGCGGGCAGACCACGTCGCATCGCGTTCCTCCTCCGGCAATTGGAGGCCCGGGCCAAAGTCGCCCAAGTCTACCCGAGGCCACGCGAACAGGACGGATTCCTGGAGGGACACATTCGATCACCGATTTCTTGGGGGGTTTTCGCGAGCCCGCCCCTATCGTGGCCTTCATGGCTCGACACCGTCGCGGCGTCGCTCGACGTCAACTGGTCGCCCTCGCCGTCGGCCTGTTCGCCGCGCTCACGGTTGCCAGCGCGGCGGCCGAGGAGGCGACCGCCACCGATCGCTTGCGTGAATTCTTCCGTGCCGCCAACCACGCGCTGGCCGATCCAGCGCTGGAGGAACGTCCGTACGACCGCCTCGGGGCCATCCGGCTCCTGGTCCTCGACCTCGTCGATTTTCGCGCCGCCGCCGCCGCCGCGCTCGGCCCGGCGTGGCAGGCGCGGTCCGCCGACGAGCGCGAGCAATTCGTGCGGCTGTTCACGGAGCTGCTCCAGTCGTCGCTCCTGTCCCGCGTGCGTTCGCGCGCCCGCCTCGAGGGTGGGCTGGCGATCAACTACACCGGCGAGGTGAAGGACTACGACGGCGTGACGGTGCGCACGGAGATGACGACGCGAACGGGGGACGAGATCAGCGTGGGCTTCGCGATGGCGCGGAGCGGAGCGGGCTGGAGGGTTCGCGACGTCGTGGTAGAGGGCGTGAGCCTCGTCGCGAACTACCGCGCGCAGTTCCAGCGCGTCCTGCAACGCGAGTCGTTCGCGGAGCTCGTGGCCGAGATACGCGACCGCGTCGATACCGTCGCCGCGGCCATCGAAGCGCCCGGCCCACCGACGCCGGCAGCGCAGACCGCGACTGCCGCACCCGTGAAACTGCAGGCCGGCACGCCGCCACTCGCGTCGACGGCAGCTCCCGGGCCGCCCCCCCCGCTCGCCGTCCCCGTCGCTGCATCGCCCGCGCCCGCTTCGCTGGCCAGCGCTCCGGCACTGCCCTCCATCGCGGCGGCCGTCCGGACGGCCACGGCAGCTCCGGTCCCGGTCGTCCGGACTACCGGTTCCGCAGTGGCGATGATCATTCCTCCGGCGGCGCTACCGCTGGCGCCGCCTGTCGTCGTCGCACCCGAGCCGGAAACGACGACGACCGCGCCCACGACCCCCGACTTGGAGCTCGCGACCGACGAGGTGTCGTTCCCGTCCTCCGCCACGGCAACCTCCGCACGCGTGGTCGAGTGGAAATTGCCGCGGCCCACGACGTATTGGGTTCAGGTGGGTGCCTTCCATGGCGTGGAGGCGGCGACGCGCGCTGCGGTGGCACTGCGAGAGCACGCCGTCACCCTCGTCACTACTCCGGGCTCGAGCCCGGTCCTGCGCGTGCTCCTCGGGCCGTTCGTCCGCCGAGCCGACGCCGTTCTGATGCTGCGGTCTCTGAAGGGACGTGGCTTCGACGGCTTTCTCGCCGAGCGACCGGAGTAGAGCAGGATCCGCTCCACGTCCCGCTCGCCGTACTGGCGATAACCGGCGGATGCGCGGTTCGCGGTAATGGACATCCTCGGCACGCTTCTCGCCGCCCTCCTCTGGGTCACCGCGCCCGGAATTCGAACGCGGACTCAGGACGAAGGCTTGCGCTCCTTGTCGGCGTAGGAGACCGCGAGCCCCGCCCCCGCGTCGGCCTGGATGCCGTACGGCGGGATGGGATACCGCAGGCCGTTCTTGCTGAGCGCCGCGAGGCCTTCGATGACCTTGGCCAGATAGCGCGGTGGAATCGCCATCAACAGCTCGTCGTCGGCGACACCGCCATACCGGCGCTCGGCGTAGCACGGGATCGTCAGCGCCGGCTCGCCGGTGCGCAGCGCCTTGCCCCAGGAATCGGCGCACGCCGATTCGCCCACGGAGGTGAACGAGAGCTTCTTGTAGCCGCTCCACTGCAGACCGTTGATGAAGAAGATCATCTGGCCGGGCGTGCCGTAGATCAGGCAGATGTCGGGCGGGTTCAGGCGGCCCGACGTGAGCGGCGACACCGCCATCGCGCGGTAACGGCCGTGCGGCACGACGTCCATGGCGCGCTGGTGCTCGGCGGCATCGGCCTGGGTCGCGAACCACACCCCGGCCATGCGGCGTCCGGACAGCCAGTCGTCGTCTTGAGGATGCAGCCCGATCACGGCGCCGCACTGCGCGCCGACGAGATCGGCCATCGTGATGCCCACGGTCCAGCCCAGCTGGCGGGCCTGGGCCACGATCTGGTCGGTGGTGTGCTTGGCGCGTGGGCGGCGAATCTTCGGGATCGCCTCCATCTCTTCGACGGTCTCGAAGAGCTTCATGCCGATGGGAATGGAGCGCAGGCGCAGATAGCGATCGAGGCCGCCCACGAGGGCGTCCCAGTCGTACGTGACCGTGTCGTTGGTGGCCATGGTGATCTCCCCGGGCGCGATGGTACCCTGATCCGCCACCGACATCATCTGCGACCAGGGAGGTCATCCATGGAGCTGAACCGGCGCAATTTCCTCAAGATAAGCGGCGCCCTCACGTTCACACTGGCCACCGACGCGGCCTGGGCGCAGACCGCGAAGGCCGAGGTGCACTGGCTCGGCCAGGCGGCGACGAAGCTCACCACGCTCACCGGCAAGGTGATCGTGATCGACCCCTTCCTCACCAACAACCCGAAGACGCCGGCCGAGTACAAGAACCTCGACAAGCTCGGCAAGGTCGACGTGATCCTCGTCACCCACGGCCACGGCGACCACACCGGCGACGTCAAGGCGCTCGCCGAGCGGACCGGTGCCACCGTGCTGGGTCCGGCCGGTCTCATCGCGACGATGATCGATCTCGGCTGGGTGACGCCCGAGAAGGGCGTGCGCTTCGGCAAGGGCGGGCACGTGAATCCGCTGGGGCCCCAGATCACGATCACCCAGGTGCGGGCGGAACATTCGTCGGAGGTCACGGTCACCGACCCGGCCACGAAGAAGAGCACCACCTATCCCGGCGGCGAGCCGAGCGGGTTCATCATCCAGTTCGAGAACGGCTTCAAGCTCTACCACATGGGCGACACGGGTCTCTTCGGCGACATGAAGCTCATCGCCGAGTACTACAAACCCGACCTCGTGATGATCCCGATCGGCGGCCACTTCGTGATGGACCCGCGCGATGCAGCCTACGCCACCCGGGAGCTGCTCAAGCCGCGATACGCCATTCCCATCCACTACGGGACGTTTCCGGTGCTCAAGGGCACACCGCAGGAATATCAGCAATTCCTCGGGCAGACGACGACGCAGGTCTTCCCGATCAACCCGGGCGACAAGCTGACCTTTTGACGTCCTCGGTCGGGTGGGGGCGACCGCTGCTCCCCCCGAGACCCGCCACCGGCGGCCACCGCGAAGGACTGCGCCGGCGAAGCCGGTGCTCGACTCAGAGCCCGTGAGCGAATTCGAGGAGGGCCCCGGCTCCGCCGGGGCTCTCCGAGCGCCGGGGGGTATGGGGGGCCATGTCGGGGCCCCCCATGTACTCAGCCGCGCAGCCGGTCGAGCGCGCGGCGTTCCTGCTTGGTCGGCCGCCCGGCGCCGGGCGGCCGCCAGGCGGCCGCCGCCGTTCGGGCGCGCGGCGTCCGCGGCGGCGTGAGATCGTCGTAGAGCGTGCGGGCGATCTCGCCCGAGCCGCGGTGGTCGCTCAGCACGGTGACCCGGGCGATGCGCTCGCCGCCGGGCACGGTGACGCGGACGAGATCGCCCGGACGCACGAGCTTCGCCGGTTTTGCGGCCTCGCCGTTGACGTCGACCTTGCCGCCCGCGCAGGCCGCCGTGGCGAGGCTGCGCGTCTTGAAGAAGCGCGCGGCCCACAGCCACTTGTCCACGCGGAGCGAACTCGCAGCGTCGGTCATGGCGCGACGCTATCATAGGCGGTGAATCCCGCCGTCGCGTGCGCGGCGCGGACCCATGGGCCGAACGGCGCATTTCGGAAGCCGAGCGACGCAATTCAGGAGAGGAAGGAGCCCGCCATGGCTCGTGTGCTCGTGGCAAGCGTGCTGGTCCTGGTGGCGGCAATCGCGTGGGCGGCAGATCAATTCGTGGTCGAAGACTGGGCCAAGATCCTGGTCGGCACGCGCGGCATCCCGCCGGAGTGGAAGGGCCAGAACTGGGGCAGCCCCAAATACGAGTTCACGGTGGTGGAGGACGGCGGCCCGAAGGTGCTTCACCTGGTGAGCAGGAACGAGGGCTCCACCATCAGCAAGGACGTTCGCGGCAAGGTCAACATCAAGGACACGCCGATTCTCGAATGGAGCTGGAAGGCCGTGGCGCTGCCCAAGGGCGGGAACTCCTGCAAGAAGGACACGGACGACCAGGCCGCCCAGGTCTTCGCCACCTGGCCACGGTTTCCGGAGCCGGTTCGCTCGCGCATCATCGGCTACGTCTGGGACACGACGACTCCGGTCGGCACGATCTGCAAGAGCGAGAAGACCGGCACCGTCACCTACGTCGTCCTCCGATCGGGCCCGGCCGAGCTCGGCAAGTGGATCACCGAGCGCCGCAACCTCCAGGAGGACTTCAAGAAGATCTACGGGGAAGACCCGGACAATCCGGCGGCCGTCTCCATCGCGATCGACTCCAACGACACCAACTCGCTGTCCGAGTCCTACATGGGCAAGATCCTATTCCGTCGCCCGTGACCGATCCTCGCGAGTTCGTGCGCGCGCTCGCCGGGGAGAACGCGGCGTTCTGGGTCGGACGCGACGTGCGCGTCGATGACAGCGCGCCGGCCGAGGTCCGACTCCGCCAGATCCGCTTTCGCCTGCGCCAGGGCGTCTACAACGAGCTGCGCTCGACCGAGCTGATCGCGGCCTGGCTGCCCCACACGCCCGAGCGCGAGATTCGCGAGCTCCTCGCCGGCCAGCTCGACGACGAGCACCGCCACTGGCAACTGCTGCGCCGGCGGGTCCGCGACGTCGGCGAGGACCCCGACGCCTACCGGCCGCTGCCCGAGTGGGAGGCGCTGTTCGACTGGCTCGTGGCCGCGCGCGCGCGCCCGACGCTCGAGCGCCTGGCGATGTTCCAGTTCGCGGGCGAGACCCAGTCCTGCGAGGGCTTCGAGACGCTCATCCGACAGGCGCGCGACGTCGACCCCGAGTCGGCCCACCTCTACGCTCGCGCCATCCTCCCCGACGAATACCGCCACGCCGCCATCGGCCGCCGCGCCCTCCTCCTGCTCGCCGACACGCCGGCGACCCAGTCCACCGCCCGCGCCGCGTGCCGCGAGATGAACGAGCGCGTTGCCGCCGCCTATCACGCCCACCGCGCGCGCGCCGACCGCAACGCCTGACGCGCGCGCGCCGGACCCTTGCGCACGACGATCCGGTGGTCCGGAGATCCGTTGCCGCCTAACCTACGAGGCGAGCCCGCGGATCTTCGGATCGAGCACGTCGCGCAGCCCGTCGTCGAAGAGGTTCAGGGCGAGCATGATGTATTTATAGCACCGGCCTCTCGTTGAGCCGGAGCACGGTCCAGCGCGAGCCGACGCGCTCGAGGACCGTGAGCGCGCCGTAGTCCTGCCCGAGCGCGAGGATGCGGCCACGGGGCAGGCCGAGCACGCGGCACAGCAACACGCGATTGGTCCCGCCGTGGGCCACGACCGCGATCGCCTGCCCCGCGTGCGCGCCCACCACGCGCTCGAACGCCGGCCACGCGCGGTGCTCCAGGTCGACGAGGCTTTCCCCCTCCGGGAACGCGAACTCGCCGATGCCCGCCATCCATTCCCGGAACGCCGTCGGCTCGCGCTGCTCGATCTCCTCCGCCGTGAGCCCGTCCCAGCGGCCCATCGCCATCTCGCGCAAGTCGCCGACGACGTGCGGACGGAGTCCGTGCGCCCGGCCGATGATGGCGCCGCTCTCCCGCGCGCGGTCGAGATCGCTCGAGTACACCGCGCTCAGCGCGACCTCGCGCAGGCGATCGGCCTGGATCGAACACTGTCGACGTCCGACGTCGGAGAGCGGCACGTCGAGATGACCGATGAAGCGCCGCGTCTCCGCGTGGAGGACGGCGCCATGACGGAGAAGGTACACGCGCGTCGCGGCGGGCGTCACCACGGGTCCCGGTTCAACCCGTGCGCCCACGCCGACACCGTCAGCAGCACGGCGAGCTCGGCCATCTCGACGGCCGCACCGAAGACGTCGCCGGTCACGCCCCCGAGCCGCCGGTTGAGGAAGTAGCCGATCGCGACCGCCGTCGTCACCGCGGCCGCAGTCGCCACCAACCCGACCGCGCCGAGCGCCACCGCCCCGACGAGCGTCGCGAGGGCGAGCGCGATCAGGGTGGAGGCGCGGCCGAGCCCCGCCGCGAAGGTGGCGCCGTGACCATCGGCGCGCGCCGGCCGGTAGAGGCGGCCGAGGAGCGGAGGCACGGCGCGGCCGATCGTCGGGGCGGCGAGGAGCGCGCGCCAGCGCACGGATGGGTCCAGCTCCGCGACGGCGGCGACTTCGAGGGTCAGGAAGAGGATGAGTCCGATGGCCCCGAACGACCCGATGCGACTGTCTCGCATGATCCGCAGCCGATCGGCGGGCGTGCCGCCGATCAGGCCGTCCAGGCAGTCGGCGAGACCGTCGAGATGCAATCCGCCGGTCAGCAGTTTCCAAACTGTCACGACCAGGAGGGCGGCGAGGAGCCCCGGGAAAATCCTGCCGACGATGCGCTCGACGACGACGACCAGGAGTCCGATGCCGAGCCCCACCACGGGGAACCAGGCGGCGGCCGCCCCCAACCGGCCGTGGTCGCGGCCGTCGCCAGGGAGGGGAAGGGTCGTGAGATAGCGAGCGGCCCTGAAAAGGCCCGACACCGGGCGATGCTAGCACGTTCTATTTGACGTTCGCGGCAGGAGCCCGCACGATAGCCGTGACGGTTCAGCCGGGCCGCGCCCCCACGCTGAGGGTCACGCGTCTGGGAGGCCCCGCCGGCCAGCCGTACTCTGGCCGTATTCGCGAGGACATACGCATGAGCGTGACCACCGTCGTCGAGAAATGGGTCGAGCAAGCCGCCGCCCTTACCCAGCCGTCGCGCGTGGTGTGGTGTGACGGTTCGAAGTCCGAGTACGATGGGCTGATCGACTCGATGCTGCGGGACGGCACGCTCCTGCCGCTCAATCCGAAGACCTACCCGAACTGCTACCTGCACCGGAGCCACCCCCAGGACGTCGCGCGCACCGAACAGCTCACGTTCATCTGCACCCGAGCACAGGAAGAAGCCGGCCCGACCAACAACTGGATGGCGCCAGCGGACGCCAAGGCCAAAGCCGGCGCGTATCTGCGCGGAGCCATGAAGGGCCGGACGATGTACGTGATCCCCTACCTCATGGGGCCGGCCGGGTCGAGCATGAGCCGTGTGGGAATGATGGTGACCGACAGCGAGTACGTCGTGGCGAGCATGCACATCATGACGCGGGTCGGTCCCGTCGCCACCCAACACATGCGGTCGGACGACGACTTCGTGGCGGGGATCCACTCGATCGGCGACCTGTCGCCCGACCGGCGGTTGATCCTGCACTTTCCGGAAGAGAAATTGATCTGGAGCGTGGGCTCCGGGTACGGCGGCAACGCGCTCCTCGGCAAGAAGTGTCACGCGCTCCGCATCGGCTCCTCCCAGGCACGCCAGGAAGGCTGGCTCGCCGAGCACATGCTGATTCTCGGCGTCGAGGACCCCGAGGGACGCATCACGTATCTCGCCGGCGCCATGCCGAGCGCGTCGGGCAAGACGAACCTGTCCATGGTCGTCTCGCAGCTGCCCGGCTGGCGGGCGTGGACGGTGGGCGACGACATCGCGTGGATGCACGTGGATTCGACCGGCCAGCTCCGCGCGATGAATCCCGAGCGCGGCTTCTTTGGGGTGGCGCCCCACACGAGCCCGAACACGAATCCCAACGCCACCGCGATGGTGCGCTCCAACACGATCTTCACCAACGTTGCGCTCACCCCGTCGGGCGAGCCCTGGTGGGAGGGCCTCACGCCCCAGGCGCCCGCTGGGCTACAAGACTGGCAAGGCCGGACGTGGGAGCCGAGCATGGGGCCGGCCGCGCATCCGAATTCGCGCTTCACCGTCCTCGCCGAGCAGTGCCCGTCCATCGCGCCCAACTGGGAAGACCCGCAGGGCGTCCCCATCTCGGGACTCATCTTCGGCTCGCGTCGAAGCGCCGTGGTCCCGCTCGTGTTCGAAGCCTTCGACTGGACGCACGGCGTGTTCCTGGGCTCGGCGATGAGCACGGAGACGACGGCCGCCATCACCGGCCAGGTCGGCGTGGTCCGCCGGGATCCCATGGCGATGCTCCCGTTCTGCGGCTACAACATGGGCGACTACTTCGCGCACTGGCTCGCCATGGGCGCCCGCCTGCCGAAGCCCCCACCCATCTTCCGCGTCAACTGGTTCCGCCGGGGCGCCGACGGCAAGTTCCTGTGGCCGGGCTACGGCGAGAACATGCGGGTGCTCAAGTGGATGGTGGAGCGCATCCGCGGCAGCGCGGGCGCCGTCGAGACGCCGATCGGCTGGGTGCCGAAGCCCACGGACCTGCACGCGAGTGGATCGAGCGTGCGCGAGGACCGGCTTCGCGAGGCGCTGCGCGTCGACTCCGCCGAGTGGCTCGCCACCCTCGGTGATCTCGGACAGTTCTACGACCAGTTCGGCGGGCGGCTGCCCCGCCCGATCGCGGAGAAGCTCGCGGAAGCCAAGCGCCGCTTCGGCGGCTGAGCCGCCTCCAGCCGGACCAACGTGCCCCTTCGCGTCAAGATCCTCGCCCTCACCTGCCTTCTGCTCCTCGTCTTCGCCATCACCACCGCCCTGTCCGCCTACCTGATTCGCGACGTGATGGAGGAGATGGGCGCCATCGTGGACTACCACATTGCGCTCACCGCGCTGATCTCCGAGCTCGACGTGCTGACCTTCGAGTACGAGCTCGACGTCCGCCGGCTGCTCGACGGTCGACACGACGATCCCGCGACCGTGAAGGCGCTCGGGCAACGGGCGGCCCAGCTCGCGGACCGGCTGGAGAGGATCAGCGCCGAGGCGCACCGCCTGCTCGACCGCGCCGTGGCCGACAAGCGCAACGATCCTTCGGATCAGATCGTCCTCGCCCGCATCGATGGCGCCTTCGAGCTGATCGGTCGCCAGATCACGCCGTTCGTGGCGGTGGGCCGCGCGGTGGTCGCCGACGCCCAGGCCGGACGGGCGCGGGAGGCGCAGCAAGGCCTCGCCGGCTTTGCTCGCTTCGAGCAGGCGTTCGGCACCGACCTTGCCCGCCTCCGCCAATCCATCTCGGAGCTCACGCGTGACTCCACGCGCGAGACGGAGGGACAGGCGGGCGGCATTCTCCTGATGAACGGGGTCCTGTTCCTCCTCGCCGCGAGCATCGGGCTCGGGGTCTTCGCGTTGCTCACCTATCGCCTGCAGCAGGCGTTCCGCACGCTGCTCGAGGGCACGCGCTCCGTCGAGGCCGGGCAGCTCAACGTCGAGCTGCCGGTGACGTCCAAGGACGAGATCGGCCAGCTGACGGTGGCGTTCAACCGGATGGCGGGCGAGCTCCGCTCCAAAGAGAAGATCAAGGACACCTTCGGCAAGTTCCTGGACCCGCGGATCGTCGCCAGCCTCCTGCGCGCGCAAGCGGAGGAGGACGGTGACAGCGCCGAGCGGCGGACGGTGACGATCTTCTTCTCCGACATCAAGGGCTTCAGCAGCCTGAGCGAGCAGCTCACGGCCGACGTGATGGTCCGGGTGCTGAACGGCTACTTCTCGACCGTGACGGGCGTCATCCGCCAGCACAACGGCATCGTCGACAAGTACATCGGCGACGCCGTCATGAGCTTCTGGAGTCCCCCGTTCTCGCGCGCCGACAGACACGCGACCGACGCCTGTCTGGCCGCGCTCGCGCAGCAGGCGGCCATCGTCGACTTCAAGCGGGAACTCTCCAATCTCACCGGGCTGCGGCGCAACGTCCCGCCGTTCGCGGTGCGGATGGGCCTGGCCACCGGCGAAGTCGTCATCGGAACCATCGGCTCGGAGTCCATCAAGTCCTACACCGTCATCGGCGACGTCGTAAATCTAGCCTCGCGGCTCGAGGGCGTGAACAAGGCGTACGGCACCAGCATCGTCGTCGCGGAGGACACCTATCGCCTGGCCCAGGATGCGGTGGAGGCGCGCGAGCTCGACGTGCTGGTCGTGGTCGGCAAGACGGAGCCGATCCGCGTGTTCGAGCTCCTCGGTCCAGCCGGGCAACTGTCGTCACCGATGGTCGAGCTACGCGGGGTGTTCGCCGAGGGCCTGCTCGCGTATCGCGCTCAGAAGTGGGACGTCGCCGAGCGCAAGTTCCGCGAATGCCTGCAGATCGCTCCCGACGATGGCCCCGCCCACACGTTCGTCGAGCGCGTCACCGAGCTGCGCACCACGCCCCCGGCGCCGAGCTGGAACGGGGTGTGGGGAATGCATTCGAAGTAGTGAATCACACCGGATAGACACCGTTGCGGCGCGCCGGGAACTCGTGCTGCTTGCTCTCGGCGTAGGTCAGGCGCTTGACCAGCTCGGCACGGAGCAGCGACCCCGGGACGATGTCGTCGATCAGCATCTCGGAGGCGAGCTTGTAGACGTCGACGTCGCGCGCGTACTCCTCCCGCTTCTCCTTCACCCACGCCGCGCGCTCGCTCTCGGGCAGCTCCATGATCTTGTTGTAGTAGACCGCGTTCACGGCCGGCTCCGGTCCCATGATGGCGATCTGCCCTTGGGGCAGCGCGATCGCTGCGTCCGGCTCGAAGGCCGGCCCGCACATCGCGTAGAGTCCCGCGCCATAGCACTTGCGCACGATCACCGAGATCTTCGGCACCGTGGCCTGGGCGGTGGCGAAGACCATCTTGGCCCCGTGGCGGATGATGCCCTCGCGCTCGACCTTGGTGCCGACCATGAAGCCCGCGATGTCGGCCAGGTACACGAGCGGCACGTTGAACGCGTTGCAGAGCCAGATGAAGCGCGCGGCCTTGTCGGAGGAGTCGACGAACAGCACGCCGCCCTTCACCTTGGGTTGGTTGGCGACGATGCCCACCGCGCGCCCGCCGATGCGGGCGAAGCCGACGATGATCTCGGCCGCGAACAGGCGCTTGAGCTCGAACCACGAACCCGCGTCGACGAGGCGATCGATCACCTCGTACATGTCGAAATACTTGCGCTGATCGTACGGCACGATCTCTTCGATGGATCGGCCGGGCTTCGCCTCAACCGGCTGCGTCCGCGCCGGTAGTTCGCGGAAGGACGAGGGCAGGTAGCTCAGGTATTGCTTGCAGAGCTCGATCGCCTCCTCGTCGGAGGCGGCGAGGACGTCGCCGCAGCCCGAGACCGAGCAATGCATGCGGGCCCCGCCCAGCTCCTCCAGCGTCGTCTTCTCGCCGATGGCCATCTCCACCATCCGCGGGCTGCCCACGAACATCGACGCCTTGCCGTCGACCATGATCACGACGTCGGTGAGGGCGGGCAGATACGCGGAGCCCGCGGGCGACGGCCCGAAGAGCACGCACACTTGCGGCACCACCCCCGAGAGCTGGACCTCGTTGTAGAAGATGCGGCCGGCGTGGAAGCGACCGGGGAAGACCTCGATCTGCTCGGAGATCCGCGCGCCGGCCGCGTCGACGAGATAGATCAGCGGGACCTGAAGCCGCACGGCCTTCTCCTGGATGCGGATGATCTTCTGCACGGTCTTCGCGCCCCACGATCCGGCCTTGACCGTGTAGTCGTTGGCCATGATGCATACGGTCCGGCCGCCGACCCGGCCGACCCCGGTGACCACGCCGTCGGCCGGAGTGTCGGCCTCGCTGGAGCGGGCGAAGAGCCAGTCCTCCTGGAACTCCGGGCCGGGGTCCAGCAACAGCTTCAGCCGATCACGGACGAAGAGCTTGCCCTCGGCGCGCAGCTTGTCCCGATACCTGGTGTGGCCCTGCTCGATCCGCGCCCGCTCGCGGAAGTACCGCTCCTCCCCCTCGCCCACTCGAGCCCCCTCTCGCCCGCGCCGTCAGCGCGGGTTGGGATTCGCCCACACGATGATGATCAGGACGCCGGTCTGATGCCGCGGTCCTCCGATGACGGCGGGCGCGCCGGGTGCAGCCTGGATGTTGGTCGTGACTTCGGAGACGCTGCCGCGCACGAGCCGCAGACGCAGCCGCACCGCGCCGCCGGTCACGCTCTCCGGCGTGACCTCGAGCTGCCGATCGCCGGGGACGCCCCAGCGCTGCGTCGAGCCAACGGGCACCTCGGCTCGAAACCGCTCGATCGACGTGTACTCCTTGTAGCGGAAGAGCTGCCGAAGCCGGGGCAGGAAGTTTTCGAGCCGATCGTCCGGCCCCTCGGGGACCCGCTTCATGTTCGCCGCCGGCGGCGCGTCGCTGGCCAGCAGCACGCGCCCGCCGAAGCGGATGACCTGCTGCGCGGCGGCGCTGGAGACGCCGGCGGTGAGCAGGGCGAGCGCGACGAGGAGGATGAGCAGCGGGCCGAGGGCTGCGCGCAGTCGCTTGCGCGCGTTGTGCAGTCGCGACATCACGGTTCCCATGGGAATCTGCAACACCTCGGCGATCTCGCGGTACGACAGGCCCTCGAGATCACTCATCATGATAATGGTCCGATGATGCTCGGCCAAAGTCGCAAGCGCGCGCTCGATCCGCTCGCGCTCCTCGATGCGGGACGCCGTGTCGTCCGGTGCCTCGCCCTGCTCGACCATCGTGCGCTCCCAGTCCTCCTCCGGCACCTGCTCGGTGCCGAACGCGCGGCCGCGGGCGGCGCGCTGCCGGACCCGGTCCATGGCCACGTTCATCGTGATCCGGAACAGCCACGTGTAGAACGCGGACTGACCGCGGAACGAGTCCAGCGCGCTCCAGGCCCGGACGAACGCCTCCTGGGCGGCATCCCGCGCCTCCTCCTTGTCGCGCAGGACGTGGTAGGCCAGGCGCCATACCCGCTGGCGATACTTCTCGACGAGCGGCTCGAAGGCGTCGACGTCGCCCTGCCGGCATCGCTCGAGCAGCGCCTGGTCGTCGGTATCCACGGGGTGTCGGTCGCTCACCCCGCCAGTCACGGGTTAGACGGCAGGGTGGCGGGGGGGATTCATCGCCGGCGCGTGCGTCCGGCCCGGCGCCCATCGGGCGCGCGGGTGGTCCGGGCCGGTGCCCGCGCCGGGAGCGCGAGCAGCGCGTCCAGCCCGAGCAGGTAGCTGTCGACGCCGAAGCCCGCGATCTGGCCGCGCGCGACGGCGGCGATCACCGAGTGCCGGCGAAATTCCTCGCGCGCGTAGACGTTGGACAGGTGCACTTCGACCACGGGCACGCCGATGCCGCCGACGGCGTCGCGCAGCGCGATCGAGTAGTGGGTGAACGCGCCGGGATTGAAGACGACGCCGACGAACCCCTCGCGCTCCGCCCCCTGCAGCCAGTCGATGAGCTGCCCCTCGACGTTGGACTGCCGGGTCTCGACGCGGACGGCGCGACCCCGGCCGTGCTCGCGCAATCGCTGGTCGATCTCGGCCAGCGACACCCGGCCGTACACGTCGGGCTCGCGTGTGCCGAGCAGATTGAGGTTGGGCCCGTGCAGGACGAGCACGCTCCGCCGGCTCATGCCGACAAGAATAGCACCGGACCGGCATGGCTTCGGCCCACACTCTGCTACGCTGCAGGACAGAACTATGCTGCCGTCGCCCCCCTCGGAGAGATCGGAAGGCGCGCTGAAACCCGACGCCGCCGAGCCGCGAGGTTGGGTCCTTTTCGACGCCGGCTGCGGCGTGTGTTCGCGGTGGGTCCCGTTCTGGGGCCCGACGCTGGCGCGGCTCGGTCTGGCGGTGGCCCCGCTCCAGGCGCCGTGGGTGGCCGCCCGTCTCGGGCTGGCGCCCGACGCTTTGCTCACGGACATTCGCCTCCTGCTTCGCGACGGTCGACAGTTCGCCGGCACCGACGCCTACCGGTACGTGATGCGACGGCTCGCGTGGGCCTACCCGCTCCACGTGCTGAGCGTCACGCCCGGCCCCCGCTGGATCTTCGACCGGACGTATCGCGCGTTCGCCAACCGGCGCCGGCGCATCTCCGCCGGGTGCCGGCTCGAGCCGCCGAAGCCGGTCGCCCCGGGCCCGCCGGCGGCCGGCGCCGTGCTCACGCCCGGGCGCCGCCCATTCCTCACCGCCGACTGGCGCTATCTCGTCATGGTGAACTACGCCGTCGATCCGTCCCTCGTCGAGCCGCTCGTTCCGGCGGGCACCGTGCTCGATCGCTGGCAGGGACGGACGTTCGTGAGCGTCGTGGGATTCCGCTTCCTCCGCACGCGCGTGCTCGGAGTCCCCGTCCCCTTCCATCGTGACTTCGACGAGGTGAACCTGCGCTTCTATGTCCGGCGCGAGGGGCCGGGCCGCGAGGTCCGGCGGGGCGTGGTCTTCGTGCGCGAGCTCGTCGCCCGGCCAGCCGTCGCCCTCCTGGCGCGCCTCGCCTACAACGAGCCGTACCGGGTCGTTCCGATGCGGAGCGTGGCGCCGGCCACGCCGGTCGAGGCCCCTGGTCGGCTCGCGTACGAATGGCGCGGTCGCGCAGGGTGGGAAGGTCTCACCGCGACGGCGATCGGGACGCCCGCCGTGCCGCCGCCGGACTCCGAGGCGACGTTCATCACGCAGCATCATTGGGGCTACACGCGCCAGCGCGACGGCCGCACGGTCGAATACCGGGTGGACCACCCGCCGTGGCGCGTCTGGACGGCGACGTCTGCCGTCCTCACCGCGGACATGACGCGGCTCTACGGCCCGGTCTTCGCATCCGCGCTTTCCGGACCACCGGCGTCGGCGCTGATCGCCGAAGGTTCCTCCGTGATCGTCTCGACCCCTCGCCGACTCGAACTCGCGACCGCCCCCGTGCCCGGACGCTCGCCCACGGCGACTCCTCCGTGACGCTGGTCAGCTCGGTGCGTCCATCGGTACTGGTTCTGTGGGCGGGGGACCGGCGTACGACGCGCTCTTCGACCTGTCCTGCGCCGCGGCGGGATAGGCCGGGGGCGATACCCCTGTCGACACCCGGAGGCGGACGCGGAGCGGGACGGGCTCCGGCCCTGAGCGATCGAATCGCTCACTGCAGGCCGAAGTACCCGAGGATCCAGTCGGCGAGGACGAACAACAGCAGACCGGCGAACACCGTCCATCCCAGCGTGCCGCGCTCCCGGTTCACCTCGGGGATGAGGTCGGAGGCCGCCACGTAGATCGTCACCCCCGCCGACAGTGCGAGCGCGTAGCCGACGTGCTCGTGCGCGAGGAAGCTCGTCAGCAGGGCGCCGAGAAACGTCAGCGCACCGAGGATGCCACCGGCGGTGATGGCGCCGGCGCGTGAGCGACCGGTGGCCAGCATGATCGACGCCACGGTGAAGCCCTCGGGCAGCTTGTGGAGGAGCACGGCCAGGAAGAGCACCCAGCCCAGGGCCGGGCCGATCATGAAGCCGGCCGCGATGGCGACGCCGTCGAACAGCGTGTGCACGCCCAGGCCGAGGACGGCCAGGTAGGCGGAGGACGGCTTCAAGAACGCGTCCGGGTGGATTTCCTCGCCGAAGTGGAAGTGCGGCGCCAGCGAATGCTCGAAGAGATGCACGGCGAAATAGCCGATGAGCACGAAGAGAAACGCATGCGGCACCTGGCTGCTTTCCGGCAGCATGCGCACGAAGGCGGCGGCCAGCATGAAGCCGGCCCCCGCGGCCACGAAGTAGCGAAGGCGCGCCGAGCCCTTTCGGTGCGACTCGGTCACGACCAGCGCGCCGGCCAGATCGGCCGCAGCCGCGACGGCCGCGAGCGCAAGCTGTGCTAACATAACGTCGGAGCATAGCATGGCTCTTACAGCCTCCTCGCGGCTCCTCGGGGAACTCCTCGTCGCCGAAGGCCTCGCCACTCCGGACGTTATCGCGCTCGCGCTCGAGCGCGGTCAGACGACGGGCGAGCTGCTCGGCGAAGCGCTGGTGGCGCTCGGCGCCGTGGCCGCCGAGGACATCCTCAAGACCGTCGCGCGCCAGCAGAACCTCCCCTTTCTCGGCCGCGACGAGCTGCCGGCGCCCCTGCCCGTCCTCAAAAACCTCTCGCCGAAATATCTGAAGCAGTACGGCGTGTGCCCCGTGAGCATCGACGGCGGCGTGCTGACCGTCGCGACCGCTGATCCGCTCAACCCGCTCATCGTCGACGACTTGCGGCAGAGCACCGGCCTCGGCGTGAAGATCGTGGTCAGTCTGCCCGACGCGATCCAGGACGCCATCGACCGCACCTACAACGGCAACAACAGCGCGCTCCAGCGGATCGTCGAGGGCATGGACGACGACCGCGGCCCCGACGCCGACGACGACGTGAATCACCTGCGCGACCTGGCGTTCGAGGCGCCGGTGGTGCGCCTGGTGAACCTGCTCGTCGAGAACGCCATTGAAGCCGAGGCCTCCGACATCCACATCGAGCCGTTCGAGGACGCGCTGCGCATCCGGTACCGGATCGACGGGGTGCTCTACGATCAGGAGGCACCGCCCCGGCGCCTGCAGGCGGCGGTCACCTCGCGCATCAAGATCATGGCGGAGATGAACATCGCGGAGCGGCGGCTGCCCCAGGACGGTCGCATCCGGGTGACGCTCCACGGCCGCCGCATCGACATCCGCGTCTCCACCATCCCAACCGTGCACGGCGAGTCGATCGTCATGCGGCTACTGGACCGCTCGACGGTATTCCATCCGCTGGAGCAGCTCGGCTTCGCGCCCGCGACGCGCCGTCAATTCGAGGCGCTGATCCAGCGGCCCCATGGGATCCTGCTCGTCACCGGCCCCACCGGCTCCGGCAAGACCACCACGCTCTATGGCGCGCTCGACAAGATCAACTCGCCCGACCGCAAGATCATCACCATCGAAGACCCCGTCGAGTACCAGCTCAAGGGCGTGAACCAGATCCCGGTCAAGGCCAAGATCGGTCTCAGCTTCGCCACCGGGCTGCGCCACATCGTGCGCCAGGACCCGGACGTGATCCTCGTCGGCGAGATCCGAGATCTAGAAACCGCGGAGATCGCCATTCAGGCGGCGCTCACCGGCCACCTCGTGTTCTCCACGCTGCACACCAACGACGCGCCCGGCGCCATCCCCAGACTTCAAGACATGGGCGTCGAGCCGTATCTCGTGTCGTCGGTCCTGGAGGCCGTGCTCGCTCAGCGTTTAGTGCGACGGATCTGCGCCGCGTGTCGGATGCCGGAGGTGCCGTCGCCGGCCCAGGTGGAGGCGCTGGGCATCAAGCCACGCCCGGGCGTCATGCTCTACCGCGGCAAGGGGTGCACCGAGTGTCGCGGCACCGGCTACCGCGGCCGCACCGGCATCTACGAGCTCTTCCCCATCACCGAGGACGCCCGCAGCCTCATCCTGCGCCGCGCCTCCAGCCCCGAGATCCGGCGCCAGGCCGTCGAGGCCGGAATGGTGACGCTGCGCGCGGACGGCTGGCTCAAGGCGTGCGAAGGCGTCACCACGATCGAGGAAGTGCTGCGCGTCACGTCGGAAGACGCCTGATCGGCTGATGCCGGTTTACCTCTACCGGGCGGCCGATCGGCGCGGCCAGACGATCGACGGTGTCATGGAGGCGCCCGACGCGCGCTCCGTGGTCGAGCGGCTGCATCGCGAAGCGTACTTCCCCATCCGGGTCCAGCCCCACGCGCAGCGCGCGTCGGTGCTCAGCTTCGGCGGCGGTTGCGCGCGCATCCGCCAGCGCGATCTGCTCGCCATGACGCAGCAGCTGGCCACCCTCTTCGAGGCGGGCATGCCGCTCGATCGCGCGCTGTCGATCCTGGAAGAGCTGTCGCCCAATCCCCGGCTCCGGGTGATCGTGACCGACCTGCAGCGCAGCGTGCGCGGTGGCTCGTCGCTCAGCGACGCGCTCGCCAAGCACCATCCCCGGCCGTTCTCGCGTCTCTATATCAACATGGTGCGCGCGGGCGAGAAGGGGGGCGTGCTCGAAGTGTCGCTGCGTCGCCTCGCGGAGTTCCTGGAAAGCCGGGCCGCCTTCACCGAGGCCATCGTCTCCGCCCTCGCCTACCCGCTGGTGGTGACCGCGGTGGGCGCGGCGGCCGTCGTGTTCTTGCTGACCTTCGTCATCCCCCGCTTCGCCACGATCTTCGCGGATCTCAAGCAGGCGATCCCCTTCTCGACCCAGATCTTGCTGACGGTGAGCGCACTGGCGCATGCGTACTGGTGGGTCGCCGTCATCGGCGTGCTGGCCGCGGTGCTGCTGTGGCGCGTCTGGACGGGCACGCCCGAAGGCCGCCTGCAATGGGACCGGACGATCTTACGGCTGCCGCGTGTGGGCTCGCTCGTGCTCAAGATCGAGACGGCGCGCTTCGCCCGCACGTTCGGCACCATGCTCAAGAGCGGCGTGCCCGTGCTGGGCGCGCTCGCCGTCGTCGGCGACATGATGTCGAACCAGCTCATCGCGGGCGCGGTGCAGCGGCTGGCCGACAGCGTCAAGCGCGGCGGCACCGTGGCCGCCGGCATGCAGGAGCACACCGAGTTCCCACCGCTGGCGATGCACATGGTACGCGTGGGGGAGGAAACCGGGCGCCTCGAGGAGATGTTGCTGAAGACCGCGGAGACGTTCGAGATCGACGTGCGGACGGAGCTCAAGCGGTTCATCGGGCTGCTGGAGCCGGCGATCATCCTCGTCATGGGGATCCTGGTCGCGTTCATCGTCGTTGCCATGTTGATGGCGATTTTCTCCATCAACGAAGTGCCTCTGTGAGGCCCGTTCCGCGTTCGGATTCTCGCGTCGTCGCCGGAGGGACGGGGATGGGGTGCTGCGCTAACTATTCGCTCCGCACCCCATCCCCGTCCCTCCGCCATCGCGTGGGTGGCGACGGGAACGGGCTCGGGGAGAACCGTTCTTTGCTCGATCCATCGCCGCATCCTTCCCGGGCCGATGACGCTCGTGGTGTCGGCCATTCCGCGAACACCGGAGTGATGCCCGGACAGCCTGGGGCGGGCTTCGCGGAGCCGCGCGGCGGGGCGCAGATCTCGGCGTCCGCGAGGCCCGACGGCCCCGACCGCACCCGCTCGGTGTGGACCGGTCTCACGGGGCGCGGGCTGCGGCTGCTGCGCAGCCAGGGGGGCTTCACGCTGATCGAGTTGCTGGTGGTGATCATCGTGTTGGGGTTGTTGGTGGGGTTGGTGGGGCCGCGGTTGTTTGGGCGGGTTGGGCAGTCGAAGACGGCGACCGCGAAGGCGCAGATCGAGTTGTTGGGGGCGGGGCTCGATCAGTATCGGCTCGACGTCGGGAGCTATCCGGATCGGTCGGGGGGGCTCGACGCGCTGATGCGCAACACCAATGCGCCGAACTGGAATGGGCCGTATCTCAAGAAGCCGGTGCCGAAGGATCCCTGGGGCAACCCGTACAAGTACAACTGCTGCCCGGGGGTCAACGGAGACTACGATCTCTGGTCCGAGGGTGCCGACGGCCAGCCCGGCGGCGACGGAGAGAACGCCGACGTCACCTCCTGGGGCTCGACCGAGAAGTAGCGCCGGCTTCACCCTCCTCGAGCTGGTCATCACCCTCCTGGTGCTGGGGTTGGTGGCGGCGCTCAGCGTGCCCCTCGTCAGCCGGAGCACGGGAACGTTGCGCGCGCGGAGCGAAATCGCCCGCCTGTCGGCAATGTTCCGCCACGCCCGCGAGCAGGCGATCACGACGCGACGCCCGCACGTCGTCGTGCTGGAGCCCAAGAACCACCTGGTGAAGCTGATGGACGGCACCGAGGAGCGGCAGAGGCGCACGCTGGCCAGCGACCTCACCGTCGAGTCAGGCGGCCCGGCGCCGCTGAGCGTGCGGTTCGAGCCGCACGGGGTCTCCAGTGGCGGCGACTTCCATGTCGCCACCGCAGGTGTGCGCTACCGCATCACCGTCGACAGCATCACGGGCCGCGTCCGGAGCACCCGCGAGTGAGGACCTCTGACGGCTTCACCCTCCTCGAGGTGCTGGTCGCCCTCGCCATTCTGGGGCTCGCCGTCGTCGCCTCCATCCAGGGCTTCGCCCAGGGGCTCCGCCTGCTGAAGCTTTCCGGCGATCACCAGCACGCGATGCTGCTCGCCGATCGCGCGGCGCGTGAGGTCGGCGAGCCGACCGAGGGCCGTGAGGAATGCGAGGCGCCCGAGGGCTTCAAGTGCGAGCGAGTCACGAAGCTGATTGACGCGCCGGAGCAGGCCGAGAACGGCCGCACACCGCGCTTCCACGTCTTCGAGATCGCGGTCCGGGTGAGCTGGGACGAGCACCGTCAGGTCGATCTCACCACGCTGCGCACGGTCGCGATCGCGCCCGATGGCACGGCGCTGACCGCGCGCGTGCCGACCTCCGTGTCCGGCACCCCGGGCGCCGCCGGCGTCGGGTCGCAGACCGGGACGGGCGGGTCCGCCACGACGACGGCTCCTACGCGCTCGAGCCCGGCGACCCCGACACCGTCCACGACCCAGGGCACGCGAGCGACGACGCCGGCGAGCCCGGGCGGAATGCGACGTTGACGCGGGCCCGCGGCGCGCGCGGCTTCACCCTCGTCGAGATCATCATCGCGCTCGCCATCGTCGGCGCGCTCCTCGCGATCGCGTTCGGCGGACTCCGGGTCGCGGTGGCCGCGTGGACGCAGGGCGAAGACCGCGCGGAGGCGCACCAGCATCTGCGCGGCGTGGCGTTGATCCTCGCGCGCGCGCTCCAGGGCGCCTCCCCGTACCAGGGCTCGCGCGGCACGGCGCCCGATCCCGTCATCCTGTTCCGCGGCGAGGAAGATCGCATCGAGCTCGTGACGGAGGCGCCGCCGGTGCCCTTCACCGTGCCCATCGCGTTCGTCGCCGTCGTCATCGGCCTCGAGCAGAGCACCGAACCGGGCCTGGTCGTGCGCCAGCGAGCGTTGCCGAACTTCGAGCCGTTCACCCAGGCCCAGGTGGTCCTGCGTGATCCAACCGTCAAGACGCTGCGCTTCCGGTATCTCAGCCCGTCGGGAGCGTGGGAGACGAGCTGGTCGGCCGAGGGCGATGCCGGGATGCCGCGCGCGATCCAGGTCGAAGTCGCCCTCACCCAGGGCAACCGGCTCGTGACGCTGCCGCCGCTGACCGTGCCCCTGCAAACCACGCAATGAACGCCGCCACGTCCCAGCGCGGGTTCGCTCTGCTCGCCGTGATGCTCGTGCTGGCGCTGCTCGGCGTCATCGGCGCCGAGTTCGCGTATTCGATGCGGCTGGAGGCCTCCGCCGTCCGCGCCTGGAAGGAGACCATCGCCGGCACCCACCTGGCGGAAGCGGGAATCCACCAGGCCGTGCGCGAGCTGGTGCGGGACTGGGGGTTCGTGACCCGATGTGACGACCAGCCCCTGCGCTTCTACAAGCGGGATGGCACGCTCATGGAGCGGCTGCCGTTCAAGAACGTCCCGCTCGGGCCGGGCCAGTTCTCGTACGAGATGACCGACGAGGAGGCGCGGGTCAACGTCAACACCGTCACGCCCGACCGTCTCGATCGCCTGCTCCAGCGCCTCGGGCTGGAAAAGCAGGGGCGCGACACGGTGATCGACTCGATCCAGGACTGGCGGGATCCGAACGACGAGCACCGTCTCAACGGCGCGGAGAGCGACGACTACTACCTCAAGCTGCCGGTGCCGTACCGCGCCCGCAACGCCAACTTCACGTCCGTGCGCGAGCTGCTCCAGGTCCGCGGCATCACCCCCGCGCTGTTCGACGGAGGCGACGGCAAGCGCGGTCTGCTCGACGTCATGACGGTGCGCACGCCCGGCCAGATCAACGTCAACACCGCCGACGCGCTCGTCCTGCACGGCTGGGGGCTCGCCGAAGCCGAGATCACCGACGTCGAGCAAGAGCGCTGTCGCGACCGGGCGTTCACCGTCGTTCCGGGGCGGCTCGCCGGCCGGGGGCTCTCCGCCAACACGCGGACGTTCCGGATCGAGGCGGTGGGGCTCATGGGCGGGCAAGTCGTCGCGCACGCGCGGGCGGTCGTCCAGCGACAGACGGATGCCAACACGAACGTCATTTTTTTGGAATTTTCGATCACGCGATGAATCGCGTCGCGGATCGCCGCCACTACCAGGGATAGCGGACAAGAGCGGTAAAACGGTAGCTTGCTGCGCAGCAGACCTTCGGCTTAATCTGACAGGGAATGGCCTTGACCCGTACTCGTCTGGCCGTTGTCCTCCTCGGTGATCGTCTGGTTGCCGCAGCCATCGCGGGGCCCCGGTGCGACGTCTTCGCAGTGGACGCCGATCAGCCGGCGGCGGCGCTCCGCGCCGAGCTCGATCAGCGGCAACTCCGCCCGCGCACCGTGGCGATTGGCTTGCCGCGCGCCTCGGTCGCCGTCAAGGCGATCACCTTGCCCGACGTCGGGGGCGAGCTGCGCGAGATGGTCCGCTTCGAGCTGGAACGGCACGTTCCGTTTCCCACCGAGGACGCACCGTTCGATTTCGCTTTGCTTCCGCGAGAGGGCGCGGGCGCCGCCGAGACCACCGTGACGGGATATCAAGTCCTGGTGGCGGTCGCCGACCGGCGCGTGGCCGATGGCGCCCTCCGGTTGGCCGAAGAGGCGCGGCTGCGTCCGGTATCGCTCACCGTCGCCGCCCACGACTTGCTCGCGCTCGTCCGCCTGCCCGGTCAGGAGCGCATCGTCTGGATCCATCGGGTTGGCGACGGCGCCGAGGTGCTCTTCATCGCCGGGCCCGCGATCGTGCTGAGCCGGCACCTGCCGGCCCTCGCCGACGTCTCGCTCGGTGAGGAGATCCGTCGAACGTTCGCGCTGACTCGCTGGCGGAAGTGCGACGCCATCTGGGTGTCGGGCGATTCGGGGCCGTCGCTGGCGCCGCAGCTCGCCGAGCTCGGGGTCGCGGTCGGCGAGCCCAGCTACACGCGTCAGGCGCGCCCGCGGCTCACCGCCATCGCCGACGTGTCGCGCGGCGCCGCCGAGCTGGCCATCGCGGTCGCGTCGGCCGGGCGGCTGGTGCGACTCGACCTCATCCCGCCGGCGCTCCGCCCGCGACGGGTCACCCGCGCGCAGGCGCTCACCCTGGTCACGCTCGTCATCACGGCTCTTCTCGGGGTCGCCGCGCTGATCGCGCCCGGGTACCGGCAGACGCGCGAGCTCGTCACCCTGACCGCCCGCGTGAGCGCGCTCGACACCGAGGTGAAGGCCATCGAGCAGGTGCTGCACGAGGTGGAGCGCAAGCGCAAGCTCGTTGGGACCATCGCGTCGCTCGAGTCCTCGGCGTTGCGCCCGCTGCCCGTCCTGCGCGAGCTCACCGATGCGCTGCCGACCGACGCGTGGCTCACGAGTCTGAACCTCGACGTCAAAGGCGTGGAGCTCACCGGCCAGGCGGCGGTGGCGAGCGCCCTCATCCCCTTGCTGGAGAACTCGCCGCGCCTGGAGCGCGCGGAGTTCGCCTCGCCCGTGACGCGCGGCCGCGACAAGGAACAGTTCCGGATCCGCGCCGCGTGGGAGGGGGGATCGCCGGCGACGGCCGCCCAGTCGGCCCAGGCCGTGCCGGTGCCCGTGCCGCCGCCGACGCAACGGCCGCCCAGCCGCGCCACCGACGTCCGGTCGCCGGCCGAGCCTCGGCCCGCGGAGTCTCCGGCCGCGGACGCAGCCGAACTGCAGCCGCGACGCGCGCCGATCCCCCCCCCACCCCCACGGGCGGCGCCGCAATGATCGGCAACCTCTCACGACGCGAGCGCATGCTGATCGTGGTCGGCATTCTCGGCGCGCTCGTCGTCGCCGGGTGGACGCTGGTCGTGCAGCCGTTGCGCGAGCGTCATGGCGCGGCCGGCGAGCTGATCCCGGTACGCGAGCAAATCCTCACCCGCCGGCTCGAGCTGGTGGCCCGCAAGAGCGCGATCCTGGCCGAGCGTGAAGCCGTCGATGCCCGCCTACAGAGCGTCTCCACCCGGTTCCTGACCGCCGCCACCCCCGCCGTCGCGGCCTCCGAGCTTCAGAAACTCACCAAGGACATGGCCACGCAGGTGAAGACCGAGGTGCGCAGCGAGCGCATCTTGCAACCGGTGGAACGCGGCGAGCTGCTCGAGATCCCCATCGAGCTCACCGTCTCGTGCGAGATCCGCCAGCTCGTGGACCTGCTCGCGCAGATCGAGCGCGCGCCCAAGATCCTGAGCGTGCAAGACCTCAAGGTGCGCGTCGTCAACGTCAGCCAGCCCAAGGAGCTGCTCGCCACGCTGACCGTCTCCGGGTTCATCCTGCCCGGCAAGGCCAAGACGTGATGCCGCGTCGCTTGCTCGTCGTCAACGTCGTCGTGATCGGCGTCGCCGCGCTCGCCGTGCTGTCGATCGTGCGCACGCTGACGGCCCGGACGCCGGACGTCGCCGCGCGACCGCGCGCGAGTGCGCCCGCCGCCGCCGCGACCCGGGCGGCCGAGCCGCCGCCCAACCCGGGGGCGTACAACGTCATCGCGGTGCGCAACCTGTTCAGTCCGACCCGCACGGAGGCGCCGCCGCCCACGACGCAGGCCGCCGGGGCCGCGCGGCTCCCGAAGCCGGTGCTCTTCGGCATCGTGCTGCGCGACGGGCAGCCGATCGCGTATCTCGAGGATCCGACGACCAAGCGCGTCGCCGGTTATCGCGTCGGCGATTCGGTGGCGGGCGGCACGCTGCAGAGGATCGCGGCCGACAGTGTGGTGGTGAATCGCCCCGAAGGCGCCGTCGACGTGCGGCTGCACGATCCATCCAAGCCGCGCCCGGCGGCAGTGGTGGCGCCACCGCCGGGCTCGCTCCCCGCGCCCGCGTCGCCGACCGGGTCGACGCCGCCACCCGCGTCGCCGTATCCGGGTGCGGTGACGCCACCGCCCCTGTCGCCAACCACGCCGCAGCGTCCACTGCCTCCAAATCTCCTGCGTCGCATCCCGCCCGGTCCGCCGCCGGTGGCTCCGCCGCCGCCCGATGCCCGGAGATAGGCGGGCTGATGCCGACCGCACCGGCGTGCATCACCAGCGCGGCCCTCGCCGGCCTGCTGACGCTCGGCTCCGTCACGGGCTGCGCGCGTGCCGTGCGTCCGGATACCGCGCGCCCGGCCGCGCAAGCCGAAGCGCCGGGGCCGGCTCCGGAACCGGCTCCCGCGGTGCCCACGCTCCCCGCGCCGACACCGGCGCCGCCGCTGCCGCCCGTGTCGATCGGACCGCGGCCGGGCGTCGCCCAGCCGGCCATCACGCCGCCACCACCCGCCGCGCCAGCGCCCAGCACGCCGCCCGCCGGCAACGGCCAGCGTGGGCGATTCATCGTCCTGAACTTCGACAACGCCGACATCGAAACGGTGGTCCACGCCGCCAGCGAGATCGTCGGGTTCAACTACGTCCTGGCCCCCGACGTGCGGGGCAAGGTGACCGTGCAGACGTCGGGTCGCATCCCGCAGGAAGACGTCTTCGGCGTCATGCTCGCGATCCTGGAAGTGCACGGGTTCACCGCGGTCAAGTCCGGGAACCTGTACAAGATCATCCGCATCGAAGGCGCGCGGGAGCGCGCGGTGCCGACCTTCATCGGGGCCGACGTCGATGCCACCCGACCGCCCGACGAGGTCATCACACAGATCCTACCCGTGCGTTACACGTCGGTGGCCGACCTGAGCACGCTGCTACGCCCGTTGATCTCCGCGCGGGGCAGCCTCATCGCCCATCGCGAGACGAACGTCCTCATCATCACGGACACCGCCTCCAACCTGAAGCGATTGATGGGCATCGTGCGGGTGGTCGACGTGCAGGTGACGCTGGACGAGCTCGTCATCATCCCGATCCGCTTCGCCGACGCTGCCGATCTCGCCACCATTCTCAATCAGCTCTTCCAGACCGGCCGCGTGTCCCGCGGGACGACCCCGGCCCCGGACGCGCCTCCCGTGGCCCCGCCCGTCGCACGACCGGGCGTGGGCCAACCCACGCTACCGCCCGGGGCGCCCACGCCCGCCGGCCCGGCCGGGCAAACGACGGGCGGCACCGATCGCGTGCCGCTGATCATCGCGGAGCGCCGCTCGAACTCGCTCATCATCCACGCGCGCCGGACCGACCTCGAGACCATCCGGCGCCTGGTCAATCAGCTCGACGTCAACATCTACGGTGGCCGGCGCGTGTTCGTGTACTACGCGGAGAACGCCAAGGCCCGCGACCTCGGGACGACGCTCAACGCGATCTACGGCGGCAAGGACACGGTGCCGACCACCTCGGCGCCGACCACGCCGCCGCCGACGCCGGGACGTCCCGGTCAGCCGCCGCCGCCCCCCCCGCCGCCGCCCGCGCCCGGCGGCTCCGGCGGCGGACCGGGCGCCGTCGGACTCGGTGACCTCGGCGTCATCGAGGGCCAGGTCCGCTTCATCGCCGATGAAACGACCAACGCGGTGATCGTGACGACGTTCCCGCGCAACTGGCCCGAGATCGAGGCGACGATCAAGCAACTCGATCGCATGCCGCGCCAGGTCCTGATCGAGGTGCTGGTCGTCGAGGTGACGCTGACGGACGACCTGCGGCTGGGCCTGGACTGGGCACTCAAGGACGGCAGCTTCCGGTTCGCCAACCAGAACATCAACGCCAGCGCCCCGGGGACGATCAGCTCGCCGTCCCGGCGCATCCCGGTGCCGGACATCCCACTCGTCGGCCTGCCCGGCGGCGGCCTCACCGCGTTCGCGTTTCAGACCGACAAGTTCTTCGCGATGATCAACACCCTGGCGTCGGAGAATCTCCTGAACGTGCTCTCGAACCCGCACGTGCTGACGTCGGAGAACAAGAAGGCGATCATCAACGTCTCCGATTCGGTGCCGATCGTCACGAGCCAGCAGGTGCCCTTTGGCGGCACCGTGGCCGGCACCGCCACGCCGAGCAGCACCACCGCCGCCGTCGTCGGCACGCAGACGGTGGAGTACCGCGACGCCGGCGTCATCCTCACCGTCACCCCGCGGATCGGGGAGCGCGGCACGGTCGCTCTCGACGTCAAGCAAGAGGTCAACGACTTCGGCGGCTCCGAGCCCCCCACCGGCTCGCGCCGGATCATCAAGCGCGAGGTGGAGACGTCGGTCGTACTGGTGAACAATCAGACGTTGGTGCTCGGCGGCCTCATTCGCGAGCGCCGCAACATCGACGACCGCGGCATCCCGTTCCTCAAGAACATCCCGCTCCTCGGCTATCTTTTCGGGGCCAAGGCCGTCACGACGACCAAGACCGAGCTGTTGCTGCTGATCACGCCCCGGGTGGTCGGCACCGCGCTGGACGCCGCCCGCATCACCGACGAGATGCGCCGCCTCACCCCCGAGCTCGAGCGCTCCATCCAGCGCGCGCCCCGCCCCCCGCGCACGGCCCCCCCGCCCGCGGAGTCCACCGAGCCCGAGCTCCTCACCCCACCCCCGCCCGCCGCCGAACCCCCGCGCACCACCCCGTAACCCCCGAGCATCGATGCAGCTCGCGCGCACTCTCATCGGCATGGTTCATCTGCCCGCCTTGCCCGGCAGCCCACGCTGGGAGGGCTCGATGGCGCGCGCGACCGCGAGCGCGCTGGCCGATGCGCGCGCGCTCGTCGACGGCGGCATTCCCGCGCTCCTCGTCGAGAACCACGGCGACGTGCCGTTCACGCCCGGGCGCGTCGAGCCGGCGACCGTGGCCGCGATGAGCGTGATCGTGGCCGCCCTCCGGGACGCGCTGCCCACGGTGCCGCTGGGCGTGAACGTCCTCAAGAACGACGCGCGGGCCGCGCTCGCCGTCGCGTGCGCGACGGGGGCGGGCTTCATTCGCGTCAACGTGCACGCGGGCGCCGTCGTGACCGACCAGGGCATCGTGCAATCGGAGGCGTACCACACGCTGCGCGATCGCCGCCTGCTCTCCGCGGACGTCGCGCTCTTCGCCGACGTGCAGGGCAAGCACGCGGCGCCCATCGCGGCGGTGGAGATCGAACAAGAGGCGCGCGATCTCGTGCATCGTGGACTGGCCGACGCGCTCGTCGTCACCGGCAAGGCCACCGGCGAGGCCACGGCCCTCGGCGACGTGAAACGCGTGCGCAGCGCGGTCGGGACGGTGCCCGTCCTCGTGGGCAGCGGCGTGACGCCCGACAACGTCGCCGAGCTGCTCGCCGTGGCCGACGCCGCGATCGTCGGGACCTTCGTCAAGCAAGACGGCGACGTGCGCAAACCGGTGGATCCGGCGCGCGTGCGGAGGCTCGTGGCCGCCGCCCGGTGACTTCCTGGCAGCGCGGACGCTCGGTGGCGGCGGCCGCCGCGCTCGTCGCCTTGCTGCTCGCGGGTTGCCGGACGGCGCTGCCTCCGGACCCGGCGCGGATCGCCCCCCTCGTCGATTCCCTCGGCGATCTCCTGCTCGTCGGCTTCCACGGCACCACCGTCGACGGCAACGATAGGCTGCAGACCCTGCTCTGCCGCGCGCGCGTCGGCACCGTGCTCCTGTTCGGGCGCAACGTGGTGGATGCGGGCCAGGTGGCGCGACTGACCGCCGATCTGCGCGCGCGCGCCCGCGTGTGCACGGGTCGAGTCCCGCTGGTGGCGATGGACGCCGAGGGCGGGCGCGTGATGCGCCTGGGTCCTGACGCGGGCTACACGCCGACGTTGTCCGCGGCGGAGCTGGGCGACGCCAACGATCTTGCCCTCACCGAGCTCGAGGCACTGCGCATCGGCCGCATGTTGCGCGAGGCCGGCGTCGACTGGGACCTGGCGCCGGTGGTCGACGTCGGCTACAACCCGGCGAATCCGGTCATCGTCGGGGCCGGGCGCAGCTTCGGCGCCAACCCCGCGCGGGTGGCGGCGCACGCGCACGCCTTCATCCGCGGGCTGCGGAGCGCCGGCGTGCGATCGACACTCAAGCACTTTCCCGGGCACGGATCGAGCTACGCCGACTCGCACCTGGGATTCGTCGACGTCACCGACACCGCCGACGCCGGCCTCGAGCTCCTGCCCTATCGCCTGCTGCTGGGGGAGGGCGCGGTCGAGAGCGTGATGACCGCGCACGTGTTCAACCGTCATCTCGACCGCCGCTACCCGGCGACGCTGTCTCGAGCCACCCTGGAGAAGGTGCTGCGCGGCACGCTCGGCTTCGACGGACTCGTCGTGAGCGACGATTTGAGGATGGGAGCCATCGAGCAGCAATACGGCGTTGGGGCCGCGGCCGTCCGAGCGCTCGCGGCCGGGGTCGACGTCCTGATCATCGCGGACGATCGGCTGCCCGACGGCCGCTCTGCCGCCGCCGTGGTCCTGGCCGCCCTCCGCGAGGCCCTCGCCGACGGTCGCCTCTCCGCCGACCGTGTCGCCTCTGCCCTCGCCCGCCTCCACCGCTTCACCGTCACCTCCCGCCCCTGACCCACCCCGCGGTTGCTATGACATCCGTTGCATGCCCCGCGTCAGCGCGCGAGTAGACGCTCGACTTCGACGCGCGGCGGCAGGGACGGCTGGGCGCCGCGGCGCGTGCAGGCGAGCGCGGCGGTGGCGCTGCCGAAACGGAGGGCGGCGGCCAGCTCGCGGCCCTCGGCGAGCGCGACGGCCAGGGCCGCGTTGAACGCATCGCCCGCGGCCGTCGTATCGACGACCGTGACCGCGAAGGCTGGACACTCCACCTCGCCCTTGCCTCCGTACGCGAGCACACCCGACGCCCCGCGAGTGACGATCACCGTGCCCACCCCGCGGTCACGAAGCACGCGGGCCGCGGCCGCGGCGCCCGCCCGATCCGGCGCCGGCACACCGCTCAACCGCTCGGCTTCGATCTCGTTCGGCACGAGGTAGTCGCAGAGCGGCCAGAAGTCGATCGGCGCGTCCGGCACGGGCGCGGGGTTGAGGACCGTCGTCACGCCGCGTCCACGCGCCATCTCGAGCGCGGCGCGAACGGTGGGCAGCGGCGTTTCGAGCTGGCAGACGACGACCTGCGCCCAGGCCACGTCGTCGGCCCGCGCGCGCACGTGCTCGGGGCCGAGCGCCCGGTTCGCGCCCGGCGCCACCGCGATCTGGTTGCGGCCTTCCGCGTCGACCGTGATGAGCGCGATGCCCGTCGCGGCAGTGGCGGTCGTGACGACACCGCCGACGCCGATGCCTTCGCGCTCGAGCGCCACCCGCACGTCGCGCCCCGACGCATCGTCCCCGACGCACGCGATCAAACGAACGTCGGCGCCCAGACGCCGCGCCGCGACCGCCTGGTTGGCGCCCTTGCCTCCGTGATTGACCAGCAGCGTGCCGCCCGTCACCGTCTCGCCGGGTCGCGGCAGCCGTGAGAGCGCCACGGTGTAGTCGACGTTCGCGGAGCCGACGATCAGGATCCGGGACACAGCCGCTCCAGGAACATCGCCAGAAAACGCGCGCGATCGACGCGGCGGGCGACACGGCAGTTCGATGGCCCCGCGGCCCGGCGCGTCCGCCCGCCCGGGCCGACTTCGATGCGCACCGGCTCCCACTCGACGAGCGTGGGATCGACGGCGACGCCCACGGCCAGCGGGTCGTGCAGCGTCATGCGTCCATTCTCACGCGCGAACGCATGGGCGGTGAAGGCGAGCACCCGCGTGCCGAGCGGTCCCGGCCGGCGGGCCAGGGCCGCTTCCATCTGCGCGCGCTCGACCATGACCTGCCGCGTGGCGTCGAGGGGCACGAGGTCGATGGTGCATCCCGACGCGAGCACGCGCGCGGCCGCTTCCGGATCCACGTGGATGTTGAACTCGGCCTCCGGCGTGACGTTGCCGGGCACGTCGACCGCGCCGCCCATCACCACCACCCGCCCCGGCCGCGCCAGGATTCCCGGCGCGCGCTCCAGCGCCAGGGCCAGGTTGGTGAGCGGGCCGAGGGCGATGAGGATGAGCGCGCGGCCATGACGGCGCGTGAGGTCAAGCAGGGTCTGGACCGCCGGCGCGATGGGCCGGGCCGTCACCGGCGGCCAGTCGTCGAGGCCTCCAAGGCCGTCGCGGCCATGATAGTGATCGGCCGTGACCAGCGGCCGGGCGAGCGGCTGCGTGGCACCGGCGGCCAGGGTCGGCGTCGGGACCGGACGGCGGAGATCGAGCAGCCGACGAGCGTTCGCCGTCCCCAGCTCCACGGTGACGTTGCCGGCCACGACCGTGAGCGCCTCGACGGCGATCTCGGGCGAGCCCCAGGCGAGCAGCAGGGCAAGGGCGTCGTCGATCCCCGGATCGGTGTCGATGACGACGGGGCGCGTCATGGCCGCATCGGCTGGTCCGGAGCCGGCATCTCAAGTGCAGGTGCTAGAATGGCGTTCGCCAGGCGACCCTCACACTCAGGGAGGACGAGATGAACATCGCGATCCGATACTGCGGCGAGTGAAACTACCTCCCCCAGGCCTCCAGTTTGCAGGCCGCCATCAAGTCCAAGTACGGCATCACCGCTGAGCTCCTCGAGGGCGCCGGTGGCATCTTCGAGGTGTACATCGACGACAAGACCGTCTACTCCAACCAGGAGACGTATCGCTTCCCGGAGCACGAGGAGATCTTCGCTCAGATCGACGCCGCTAAGTAGCGCCTCGCTCGAGTGACTCCCTGAAGCGTGGGTGGGCCACGGCGATCAACGCCGTGGCCCGCGCCCGCTCTCCCCGTCCCCTCAGGTGCGCGACGCCGAACTCGGTGACGACCCAGTCCGGCAGGAAGCGCGGCGTCGTGACGGCCGCTCCCGCCGTCAGCTTCGAGGTGATCCGCGAGACTTCTCCGTCGCGACCCGTTGAGGGCAACGCGATGATGGAGGCGCCGCCCGGGGATCGGGAAGCGCCGAGCACGAAGTCGAACTGCCCGCCGATGCCCGCGACCTGTCGGGGGCCCAAGCTCTCCGCCGTGATTTGCCCCGAGAGATCCACCTCGAGCGCCGAATTGATGGCCACGAAACGCGGCAGGGTCGCGACGACGTGCGGATCGTGCGTCCATTCCGACGACTCCATGCTGATGAGCGGGTTGTCGTGGACGAACCGGAACAGCCGCGGCGTCCCCATCGCCTCGGCGACGTCGATCCGCCCGCGGTGCACGGACTTGGCGGCACCCGTCACCACCCCGCGCTCCACGAGATCGACGGCCGCATCGACGATGAGCGAGTGAAGCGCCAGATCGCGATGGTCACCGAGCGCTTCCAGGACGGCCTGCGGGATCGCGCCCACCCCGACCTGGACGGTCGCACCGTCGGGCACGAGCGCGGCCACGTGGCGGCCGATGGCGCGCTCGACGTCGCCGACGGCCGGCGGCGGATACGGGAGCAACGGCTCGTCCACCTCGACCCACACGTCGATCTGGCTGCGATGCAGCCAGCCGTTGCCGCGCGTACGCGGCATCCGGGGATTGACCTGGGCGATCACCAGCGGTGCCGTGCGCGCGGCCGGCAAGCTCACGCTGACCGACACGCCGAGACTCAGGTACCCGTGACGATCCGGCGGCGCGCAGTGCACGAGCACACAGTCGGGCGCCCACTCGCCGCCCCGCGCGAACTGGCGGACGACGTCGAAGTAGCGGATCGGGACGAACTCGACGCGGCCCCGCCGTCGCGCCTCTTCCAGCCGGGGCGCCATGTGCCAGGTGGCGAACCGGAGCGCCGCCGTTTCGGGGCGGGCGAACGGATAGCCACCGAGGTGGATCCCGCCCATGAGCGTGAGGTCGGTCAGGCGGTCGGCCTGCCGGCAGATCTCGGCCACGAGCGCGACGGGCTCGCCGCAGCCGGGCGGCAACAGTACGCGCATTCCTGGTCGCAGTCGGTCGACGGCGCCGGCCGGGGTTTCCTTCGCGAAGGGCCGCATTGAACGCGGACGTAGTTATACCGCGGCGGCAGGCTAGAATGACGCCATGAACCGCCCGCGCTGGTGGGCAGCCGCTGGCCTGACGATGCTCACCGTCTCGGTGGCGCTCACCAGCGGGTGCGCGAGCACGGCCCCGGCCCCACGGACTTCGGCGGCGCCGCCGCGGGTTCGCTGCCTCGATGACGGCGCCCGGGGCGGAGCCGGCAGCACGCGGCCCCTCTTCTTCCTGTTCTGCATCCAGAGCCCGTGAACACCCCCGCGACCGGGCCCGCCCGCGGGCCGGCCGCCGATACCGCTTCCCACCCTCGTGTCGCGCTGGTCACCGGTGGCGGCCGCGGCATCGGGCGCGCCATCGCGCTGGCCCTGTCGCATGCTGGGCTGGCGGTTGCGCTCGCCGCGCGCAGCCGCGATCACCTCGACGCCGTGGCCAGCGAGATCACGCGGCAGGGGCGTCCGGCCCGGGCGCTCGTGCTCGACGTCAGCGACCCCGACGCCATCGCGAGCACGGTCGGCGAAGTCACGGCGACGCTGGGCCCGATCGGCGTGCTCGTCAACAACGCCGGAATCGCCGAGGCCGCCCCGCTCGCCCGTACCGACGCCGCGCTGTGGGAGCGCCACCTCCGCGTCAACGTCACCGGACCGTATCTCCTGACGCGCGCCGCGCTGCCCGGCATGCTCGAGCGGCGCTGGGGTCGCGTCATCAACATCGCCTCGCTGGCCGGACTCTTCGGCGCGCCCTACGTCACCGCGTACACCGCCTCCAAGCACGCGCTGGTCGGCTTCACGCGCGCGCTGGCCGCCGAGGTCAGCGGCAAGGGGGTCACCGTGAACGCGATCTGCCCGGGCTACGTGGCCACCGACATGGTCTGGAACGGGGCTCGCAATATCGCGAGTCGGACCGGGCGGTCGTTCGAGGACGCCGTCGCGGCCCTGGCCACCATGAACCCCGGCGGGCGCCTCATCCAGCCCGACGAGGTCGCGGCGGTCGCCCTTCGGCTGCTCGGTGACGACGCCACCAACGGCGAGGCGATCGTGCTCGACGGCACGGCGCCCGCAGTTGCGTGATCGAGATCGAGGACGGCTTCGCCCGGCCGTGATCCCGGACGGATCGTGACGAACGCGGCGCCAACGCTGCGGTTCGGAGCCCGATGGTGACCGACGCCGCTTCCCCCCGATTCCGTGTTCGGCACGCGCTGCCCGAAACTCGCTGGCCCACCCGGGAGGAGGCCGCACGCGCGCGCTGGTTCGCCCCGGCCCGTATCGGGTCGCTCGCCGTCGAGCAGCGTACGTGGGTGCCCGCGATGGTGCCGTGGCGGGCCACCGAGGACGGTTTCGTCACGCCGGAGGTCCTCGACTGGTACGCGCGCTTTGCCGCGGGCCGGCCGGGGGTGCTGGTCGTCGAGGCCACCGGCATCCGCGACGTGCCGAGCGGGCCGCTGCTGCGCATCGGCGACGACCGGTTCGTCCCGGGCCTGCGCCGTCTCGTGGAGACGGTCCGCGCGCGCAGCGCCGGCCACACGCGCCTGTTCATCCAGATCCTCGACTTCGTGAGCGTGCGTCGCCGTCCGACGCCCGAGCGGTTCTTCGGCCGCTACCTGGACGTCGATGCCGCCCTCCGTGCGCGACTGGCCGATGCGCTCGGTGACGACGCGTGGATCCGCGTGCCGGAGGATGCGGTGCGGACTCGGCTGCTCGCCGCCGATCGCGCGTTGATCGACCGGGTCCTCACCGACCGCGAGCGCGAGTCATTGGACTACGGGTATCGCGAGCGGATCTGGGACCTGCACGTGCCCCACATCCGCGCCCTCCCGCACGCGCTGCCGGGCCTCTTCGCCGAGGCCGCCCGCCGCGCGCGCGAGGCCGGCTTCGACGGGGTGGAGCTGCACTACGCCCACGCGTACACGATGGCCTCGTTCCTCTCGCGGCTGAACGTGCGCGACGACGGCTATGGGGGAAGCCGTGAGGGTCGCGTGCGCTTGCCGCTGGACGTCCTCGCCTCCGTGCGCGCGCGCGCCGGGACCGACTACGTCGTCGGCATTCGTTACCTCGGCGACGAGGTCATCGCGGGCGGCAGCGATCTCGACGATGCGGTGTGGTTCGGCGTGCAGTTCGCCGCGGGCGCCGTGGACTACCTGTCAGTCTCCAAGGGCGGCCGCTTCGAGGACGCCCGCCAGCCGAAAGTTGGCGACGCGGTCTATCCGTACACCGGCCGCTCCGGCTCCGAGTGCATGCCGACGGTCATCTCCGACGATCGTGGCCCGTTCGGACGCAACGTCCCGCTGGCCGCCACCATCCGCGGCGCCGTCCGGGCCGCCGGGTACGAGACGCCGGTCGTCACCAGCGGCGGCATCGGGACCTTCGAGCACGCCGAGGCCATTCTGGAGCGCGGTGAGGCGGACTTCGTGGCGGCGGCGCGCCAGAGCCTGGCCGATCCGGACTGGTTCAGGAAGATCCGTCTCGGCCTCGGTCACCTCGTGCGGCGCTGCGAGTTCACCAACTACTGCGAGGGGCTCGACCAGCACCACAAGCAGGTGACCTGCAAGCTCTGGGACCGTGACGTCGATCCCGGCGATCCGGGCGTGCGGCTGGCCCGCGATGGTCGCCGGCGTCTCAGTGCACCGACCTGGACGCCGCCAGGCTCGCAATGATCCCGGTCAGCTCGGCGCGGCGTGCGCTCCCACCTTGGCCACGAGCCAGCGCGCGGTGCGCAGCAATCGCGCGTCGCCATGACGCGGGCCCACCAGCTGGACCCCCAGCGGCAGGCCGTGGGCCCCCTGCATGAGCGGCACGCTCACGGCCGGCATCCCACACAGCGTCCATAGCGTACAGAATGCCGGATCCCCCGTGGACTCCAGGCCCATCGGCGCCGTCCCGAAGGCGGACGGCGTGAGGATCGCGTCGAAGCGCTGCTCGAACAGCTCGGTGAAGCTCGCGATGAGCCGCGGAATACCGGCGAGCGCGCGCAGGTACTCGAACGCGCGGGCCGCCCGCCCGCTCTCGATTCGCTCGCGGATGGCGGCGGAAAGTCCCGCGCGCCCCCTGTCCCACTCGCGGGCGAGGTTGACGGCCATCTCGGACTCCATGATGACCCGCTGCCACCCGGACGCGTCCTCCGCGGCCGCGCCGAAGAGCTCGAGCTCCTCCACCCGGTCGCCGAGCACGTCGGTCAGCTCTGCGAAGGCCGCCCTGGTGTCGTCGTCCACACCGTCCCACCGCGGCGTCTTCACGAAGGCGAACATCGGCGGCAACGGCGGCTCCTCGCCCGCCACCTCCCGATAGGCCACCCGTGGGCGCGGTCGAGTATCCGGATCCCGCTCGTCATAGCCGACGAGCTGCTCCATCAGCAGCGCGAGGTCGTCGATCGTCCGCGAGAACAGTCCGACGTGATCCAGCGTGCGCGAGAGCTGGAACATCCCGTGCCGCGGAATCAACCCGTGCGTCGGCTTGAGGCCGTAGATCCCACAGTACGACGCCGGCCGGATGGTCGAGCCTCCCGTCTGGCTCCCGAGGGCCAGCGGCACCATCCCCGCCGCCACCGCCGCCGCCGATCCACTCGAAGAGCCACCTGGCGTGTGCGCCGGGTTGTGCGGGTTGCGCGTCTTGCCCGGATGTCGGGTAGCGAACTCCGTCGTCACCGTCTTGCCCATGATGACCGCGCCGGCCGCGCGCAGCATGGCCACCACGCTCGCATCGCGCGACGGCGTCCGCCCCGCGTGCAACACCGACCCATTCTCGGTCGGCATATCGCCAGTGTCGATGATGTCCTTCAGTCCCACCGGCACCCCATGCAAAGCCCCGATCGGCTGCCCGGAGAGTCGGTATTCATCGGCCGCGCGCGCCTGGGCCAAGGCATGCTCGGGGTCCAGGAACGTCCACGCCTGCACCCGCCCGTCGATCTCACGTATCCGGGCCAGACACGCCTCGACCAGCTGCTGCGACGTGATCATTCCGTCCCTGATCTGCCGCGCCGCTTCCGTTGCCGACAGCCAGTGCAGATTCGTTCCATCCATTCTCAGACCTCACTTGGTGACGGGAGCCGGGGGGCGGTCGGAGGGAGCGGGGGGCGGTCGGAGGGAGCCGGGGGCGGTCGGAGGGGCCTCTGACCACGGTCCTTGGCGCACCGGTCATCGGTGTGCCGTTCCCATTCTCCACCGTTGCGTCGCAACCGCGCATATCGGGAACGGGTCACCCGGCTCCCTCCGACCGCCCCCGGCTCCCTCCGACCGCCCCCCGGCTCCCGGCGCCGCGTGGCCTAAAGAATACCGACGCCATGCACCGCCGTCACGCAGAAGCGATCCGCCAGCCCGACGACGGCTGTGCGCTGTCCCCACACTCACTCGAGCTGACGCGCCCCGGCGCAAGCTCCCCGTTCCTCCCGCGGCGCAGAACGCGACGACCACCGCCGCAAAACGCTCGGCGACCGAACGTCCGGCCCGCCGTCGCGTCGCGAGCGCGGCGAACGCGAGCACCTCCGCGCAACCGACACGACCGCACCTGAATCAAGCCGCCGCATTTCCGCCCCCGCCGACAACGCCACCCCCGCCGGACACCGGACATCGTGATAGCACCCGCGCCCAACCACTCACCTGCCTGACCAACCATACAGCCCCCGCCACGCTCAATCCCTGGTGATGGCAAAAGCGCCAGCGTCCTGGTTCCTATCCGGCGATGCGAACGCGAGCCCCATCGCCGCGCGCGGGCGGGGGGTGGGTGGAGGGGGCGCCGGTTGACCCATTCCAGTTATGCGTGGTTGCGACGCAACGGTGGAGAATGGGAACGGCACACCGATGACCGGTGCGCCAAGGACCGTGGTCAGAGGCCCCTCCG
>JBGPXN010000272.1:0-4244 GCA_041492755.1 Methylomirabilia bacterium
CATGGGCGGCACGAGCACGGACGTCTGCCTCGTCGAGGACCTCGAGCCGACGCTCACCACCGAGCAGCACATCGCGGGGCTGCCGAACCGGACGCCGCAGATCGAGATCAACTCCATCGGCGCCGGCGGCGGGAGCGTCGCCTGGCTCGACGCCGGCGGCGCGCTCCGGGTGGGACCGAGGAGCGCGGGCGCCGAGCCCGGACCCGCGTGCTACGCGCGCGGTGGCACCGAGCCGACGATTACCGACGCCAACGTGGTGCTCGGCCGCATGGCCACCGACGTCCGGCTGGCCGGGGAGGTTACGCTCGACGCCGAGCGTGCGCGGCGGGCGCTCGCGACGCTGCTCGACCGCGTCGCGGGTGTCGCCGATGAGGTCGCGCTCGCGGAAGGCGTGGTCAGCATCGCGGTGGCGCGGATGGTCGGTGCGATCAAGGAGATCTCAATCGCCAAAGGCCACGATCCTCGCGATTTCGTCCTCGTTGCCTACGGCGGCGCGGGGCCCATGCACGCGGCCTTCGTCGCGGAGGAGCTGGAAATGTCCCGTGTCGTCGTCCCGCCGGCGCCGGGCAACTTCTCGGCGTTCGGGTCGCTCATTTCCGACCTCCGCCGCGACTACGTCCGCACGCGGCTCACCCACACGCGCCGCGGGACGATGGCGGAGGTGGAGGCCGTGTTCGCGGAGCTGGAGCGCGAGGCGGGTGCGGACCTCGCGGCCGAAGGCATTCCCCACGAGCGGATGTCCCTGATCCGGACGCTCGGCATGCGCTACGTCGGCCAGTCCTGGGAGCTGATCGTGCGCGTGCCTCCCGCGGCCGATTCCATGGCCGCGCTCGAGGGGGCGTTCCATCAGGCGCACGAGCGCCGCTACGGGCACGCGAGCGACGGCGCGGCGGAGATCGTAAGCTTCCGGCTTGCCGCTATCGGCGCCGTGCCCAAGCCGCCGCCGCCACGCTGGTCGGTCGTGGGGACGCTCGCGCAGGCGCGGCGTACGGAACGCGCGGTGCGCTTCGGTGGCGAATCAACGATGATCGCGGTGTACGAGCGCGCGCGGCTGCCTGGCGGCGTCTCGCTGGCGGGGCCGGCGGTGGTGGAGGAGATGGGCGCGACGACAGTGATCCCGCCGAGCTGGACCGGCACCGTGGGCCCGTGGGGCGAGTTGGTCCTGGAGCGGAAGAGTCTGTGATGGCCGTCGATCCGATCACGCTGGAGGTCGTCTGCGAGGGGCTGATCGCGATCGTTCGCGAGATGCGCGCGACCGTCATCCGCGCCTCGTACTCGCCGGTGATCTGGGACATGGACGATTTCTCGTGCGCGCTGTTCGACGCCCAGGGACAGATGGTGGCCCAGTCCGAGGACCATCCGGGTCACGTGCTGCCCATGCCGTGGTCGGTGCGCTGCGCCATGGAAGACTTCGAGGGCGACCTCCGGGCGGGCGATGTGATCCTCTTGAACGACTCCTATCGCGGCGGGACTCATCTCAACGATGTGACGATGCTCTGCCCGCTGTTCGACGGCGGGGAGCTGTTGATCTTCCCGGCTGTTCGCGCCCACTGGGCCGACGTGGGCGGCGGCGCGCCCGGCAGCTACTCCGGACTCAACACCAACATCTACCAGGAGGGCGTGCGCATCCCGCCCATCAAGATCATGGAGGACAGCCGGCTCAACCGGGCGGCCATGGCGCTGCTCCTGAACAACATGCGGCTGCCCGAGGACCGCCTCGGCGACTTCCACGCCTCGCTCGGCGCGTGCAGAATCGCGGAGGGTCGCATCCGCAAGCTGCTGGCGAAGTACGGGCGCAAGACCGTGCTCGACTGCATCGCGCTGAATTTCGACCGGTCCGAACGCCGCCTACGCCAGAAAATCGCCACGCTGCCCGCCGGCGAGTACGTCTACGAGGACTACCTCGAGTTCTACCAGGACGGCCGCTTCGACCCCGTGCTGATGCGTCTGACCCTCACCATCGCGGGCGACGAGATCATCGCCGACTTCGCGGGGTCGAGCCCGCAGGTGCCCGGCGTCGTCAACTCGACGCTGGCCACGACCGGCGCGGGCGTGCTGGTGGCGGTGAAGGCCGTTCTCGACCCCGAAGGGCCGATCAATCACGGGACCTTCCGACCGATCCATCTGAGAGCGCCCGAGGCCTCGATCGTGGATGTGAAGCTCGACGCTCCGGCGGGCGCCCACGGCGAGGTGCGCAAGCGCGCGGTGTCGGTGATGCTCGGCGCGCTCGCCCAGGTCGTGCCCGACCTCGTGTGCGGCGACCTCTGCGGGACGTCCTTTCCCAATGCCATCGGCGGCAGCGACGAGCGCCGCCAGCGCGACTACGTCTACTACGAGGCGCCCGCGGGCGGAAACGGCGGCTATCGCGAGGACGACGGGGCGAGCGCCTGGGGGAACATCGACTTCGGCAACGTGCGGACCATCCAGTCCGCGGAGGCGCTCGAGAGCGGCATGCCGCTCGTGGTCGAGCGCAGCGAGCTGCGTCAGGACTCCGGCGGCGAGGGCGCAACCCGTGGCGGTCTCGGCCTTCGGCGCGAGCTGAAGCTGCTCGAGGGCGAGGCCCGCTACTCCGTGCTGAGCGACCGCGCGGTCATCCCGCCCTTCGGCGTGGGGGGCGCCGGTGCCGCCGCCCCTGTCGAGGTCTCAGTCCGACGCGACGGTAAGGACGTGCCGTTCCCGACGCCCGGCAAGGTGACCGGCCACGCGATCGCGGCGGGCGACGTCGTCGTCATGCAGTCGGCCGGCGGCGGCGGCTTCGGCGATCCGCTGACCCGGGATCCCGAACGAGTGCGGCGCGACGTGCATGCGGGCTATGTCTCGACCGAGCGCGCCCGCCACGGTTATGGCGTTGTGCTGACCGCGGCGGGCGATGTGGACATGACGGCGACCGCCGCTGAGCGCGCGAGGCTCGCGGCAGCGCGCCGCCGGTTCTCCGTCGTCGCTGACGAGCGCGAGCCGTACGAGGGACGACGCGGCCGGCATCGCGTCCTACGCCTCGCTCCCGCGCTCGCCGGTGCGCTGGGGCTCGAGCCGGGAACGCTGGTCGAGCTGCTCGGCCGGCATCCGGCACCGCTGCGTGCGTGGGTGAGGATCGACGCCGACGCGGCCGACGGCCAGATCGCACTCGACGGGCTCGGCCGCCGCATCCTCGGCGTCGCGGCCGGCGATAGCGTGGAGATTCGCCGCTTGCCGATGCCGCCGATCCCCGGTGGCCTCGTCGATCACTGATCTCCGGGAGGTGCCCATGGAGGCCCGGAACATCTTCGAGGCCGGGCTCGGACGCGGCCCCGCGAACTGCACGCCGCTGACGCCGCTGGTCTTCCTACCACGCACGGCCGCGATCTATCCCGACCGGACCGCCATCATCCACGGTGAACGCCGCATCAGCTACCGGGAGCTCCACGCGCGCGCCCGCCGGCTCGCCTCGGCGCTGGCCGCGCGCGGCATCGGCGTGGGCGACACCGTGTCGGTGCTGCTGCCCAACGTGCCGGCGATGCTCGACGCGCACCACAGCGTGCCGATGCTCGGCGCGGTGCTGAACGCGATCAACACGCGCCTCGACGCCCGCACCATCGCGTACATCCTTGGCCACGGCGAAGCGAAGGTGCTCATCACCGACCGTGAGTTCTCCGCTACCGTAGTCGCGGCGCTCGCCCGGCTCGACAGGAAGCCGCTCGTCATCGACGTCGACGACGCCCTGTACGACGGCCCCGGCGAGCGGCTCGGCGAGATCGAGTACGAGGACTTCCTCGCCCAGGGCTCGCCGGATTTCACGCCTCCCCCGATCAGCGACGAGTGGCAGCCGATCGCGCTCAACTACACGTCGGGCACGACAGGCAACCCAAAGGGCGTTGTCTTCCACCACCGTGGCACGTGGATGATGACGATCGGGCACATCCTCTCCTGGCACATCCCGCCCGGCGCGGTCTATCTCTGGACGCTGCCCATGTTCCACGCCAACGGCTGGTGCTTCCCGTGGTCCGTGATCGCGATGGCGGGCACGCACGTCTGCCTGCGCCGCGTCGATCCGGCGATCGTCTTCGGCTTGATCGCCGAGCATCGAGTCACCAACATGGTCGGCGCGCCGACCGTGCTGAGCATGCTGATCAACGCGCCGGCCGAGGCGCGCGTGCGCTTCGACCACGTCGTCGACATCCAGACCGGCGGGGCGGCGCCACCCGCCAGGATCATCCGCGCGATGAGCGGGCTGGGTTTTCGCGTCCAGCACATCTACGGGCTGACCG
>JBGPXN010000266.1:0-4615 GCA_041492755.1 Methylomirabilia bacterium
CTTGATCCCCGGATTGTGCTTGCGCACGAGCCAGGCGCGATCGGCCGTGAGCGCGACGTGGTTCTTGAGGACGATCGCTTCCATCTTGCGCGCCATGTAGAGCTGGGCCGACTCGTCGTCGTCGACGGCGCGCCCGAACACGTCAGGGGCGTTGTGGTTGTGGAAGTCGATCAGACCCTCGATGGGGCTAACGGCCGGTGGAGGCGGTGGGAAGACGCGCACCTGGGCCGCGGCGGGCCGGCCGAGCGTCGCGAGCGCGGCGAGCCCCGCCACGCTGCCAGCCGCAGTCTTGATGAAGTCACGCCGACTCGGGTGTTCTGGCGCCGCTGCCGCGGACGCCGCGTGTCCCCAATAATGCCCGCAGCAACTCGTGAGCCGCCATCGTGGAAGCGTGAATGGTTTCATGGGACCCTCCTCGTTGGGGGTGCGGTGAATGATTGCGGTTTGCTACTTGAACGTCGCGTCGATGCGGACGTCGATCAGGTAAGGACCGCGGCTCCGTAATCCGCGGTCGAGAGCTTTTGCCACGTCGGCCGTCTTCTCGACGTGCTCGCCGGGGACGCCGAGCGCCTTGGCGAGCCCCACGTAGTCGATGAACGGGCGGTCGAGGTCCATGCCGACGTAGACGTCGTCCTCGGCGGAGAAGCCCTTGAGCTCGTGCGTGCGCTGCTTGAGGATTCGGTAGGAGCCGTTGTTGAAGATGACGTAGACGATGGCCAGCGACTCGCGCGCCGCCGTCCACAGTGCTTGGTTGGTGTACATGGCACTGCCGTCGCCCACGAGCGCGATCACGGGCCGCGCGGGGAGCGCGAGCTTGACGCCGAGCGCGGCGGGCAGGCCCCAGCCGATACCGCCGCCGCGCAGACCAAAAAAGCTCTTGGCGTCGGCGCAGGCGAAGAGCTGGCGCATCCCGTGGCCGGAGGAGATCGTCTCGTCGATGATGACGGCGTCGGCCGGCGTCGCGGAGGCCAGCGCTTGGAGGAGCGAGAGCGGCGAGATCGGCACCGCGGACGCCTCCGCGGTCGCGCGCTCGACCACCTCTTGCCGCAGCTGCTCGTGCGTGACCCGCACGGCGTCGCGGCGGCGCTTGGCGTTGGGATGGCCTTTGGGTGTCGTGTGGCGGCGCACGGCCTCGGATAGCTCGGGCAGCGTGGCCTTCGGGTCGCCGAGGATCGCGACCTCGGCCGGGTAGTTCTTCCCCAGCTCCCACGGGTTGACGTCGAGGTGGACGACCGTCAGGCCCGGCGGCATGGGGTCGACGTCGGAGGGTAGCGAGAGCGTGAAGAGATCGCCGCCGACGGAGAACAGCAGGTCGTATTGCATGAGCATCGCGCGGATCGGCGGCGCCAGGCGCGGCAGCGAGCCGAGCGAGAGCGGATGCGTGAACGGGAAGCTGCAGGTGCTCGCCACGCTCTCCGTCACGACCGGGCAGCCGACCAGCTCGGCCAGCTCGATCAGCTCGGCGAGCGCGTCGCCGTGGGCCACGGCGTCGCCGGCGACGATCAGCGGGCGTTCGGCCTTGGCCAGGAGCTGCGCGGCACGATCCACCGCCCGGCGGTCGCCGATGATCCGCGGCGCGACGCGGGTGGCCGCGCCGAGGTCGAGATCGCGCTCGGCGTTGAGGACGTCGACAGGCAGCGAGAGGAAGACGGGCCCCGTGGGATACGTGAGCGCGGTCTTGGTCGCGCGGCGCACGATGCGTGGTAGATCCTCCAGCCGGCGCACCTCGGTCGACCACTTCACGAACGGCTGCGCGATCGGCGGCAGCTCTGACCACAGGATCGGCTCGGTCGCCGTGAACGACTGGTCGTGCTGCCCCGCGGTCAAGAGCAGGGGCGCCCCCGATTTCTGGGCGTCGTAGAGCATCCCCATCGCGTTGCCGAGCCCGGGCGAGACGTGGACGTTGACGGCGGCCAGTCCGCCGCTTGCCTGCGCGTAGCCGTCGGCCATGGCGATGGCCACGGCCTCCTGGAGCGCGAGCACGTAGTGGATCCCCGGCTGGCGCGCCAGCCCGTCCATGAGCGGCAGCTCCGTCGTGCCGGGGTTGCCGAACATGATGGAGACGCCTTCCTGCTTGAGGATCTCGAGGAACGCTTGCTTACCGGCAATGTATGACATGGGGCAGGATCATAAACCTTGCGCCCCCTCGATACCAGGGGGGTCGCTCGTGAATCTCGAATCAGGCTACAATGTGTCTAGAGATCCCATGAGTAAGCCCATCCGCCGCTGTCTTGCCGGTCTGTTCGCACTGATGCTGTGTGGTGTGTTGCCGGCGCACGCCCAGCCCCCGCCCCCGCCCGTGCCCCCGGCGCCGGCGTATTCGCAGGACCAGCTTGACGGACTGCTGGCGCCGATCGCGCTCTATCCCGATTCATTGCTCACGCAGGTGCTGATGGCCTCCACGTACCCGCTCGAAGTGACCGCGGCCGACCGCTTCGTCAAGCAGAATCCGGGCCTCAGCGGCGAGGCACTCGATCGTGCCCTTGCCGACAAGACCTGGGACCCCAGCGTGCTGTCGCTCACCCAGTTTCCGCAGGTACTGGCGATGATGGACGACAAGCTCGAGTGGACGCAGCAGCTCGGCGACGCCTTTCTCGCCGACCAGCAACGCGTGATGGACACCGTGCAATCGTTGCGCGCCAAGGCGCAGGCGGTCGGGAGTCTGCAGTCCACGCCGCAGCAGACGGTGGCCGTCCGCGATCAGACGATCGTCATCGAGCCGGCACAACCGCAAATGGTGTACGTGCCCGTCTACGATCCGGCAGTGATATACGGGCCCTGGTGGGCGCCGGCGTATCGACCGTGGTATTGGGCGCCGCCGCGCGTCTACGGATATCCGACGGGCGCCGTGATCGCGACCGGCATTGCCTTCGGTATCGGGCTCGCGATCGCCGTCGATCGCTGGACTTGGGCCCGCCCGGACTGGCGTTCACACCACATCACGATCAACCCCAACAACCGTTTCTTCGTCGATCGGCCGCAATACCGTACCCGCTACGCGGGTGGGAGTTGGGAACATCTTCCGGAGCATCGCCAGGGCGTCGCCTATCGCGACATCAACACGCGCGATCGGTATCAGCGCGTGGATAGTCGGGCCGTGCAAGAACGCGGCGCCTTCCGCGGCCACGATCTGCCGCGTCCGACGCCCAGGCCGAGTCCACCAGTGTTCGGCGTGCAACGCCCGGCGCAGCGCCCTGCGGCTCCACCGCCTGCTGCTCCACGGGCGGTGGAGCGTCCGGCTCCCCGTCCGATGCCGCAGCCGACGGCCTCGCGGCAGGCCCCGCGTCCCGCCCCAGTGTTCAACGGCGCTCAGAATCGCGCGCAGGTTCAAAGCAGCGCCGACCGCGGGCGCGCGAGCATGCAGTCGGTGAACCGCCCGTCCCCCCCACGCTCGGAGCCGCAGCGTGGTCGGCAGTAGCCCGGAGGCGCCCTCCTTGTCCCGTCTGATACGCGAGACTTGCATGTCGGCTCGCCTTCCGTTGATCGCCGGCGTCGTTGCCCTGATGCTGGCGATGGCCCTGTCTGCGTCACTCGCGGAGACGGCCGATCCCGCACCCGCCAAGAGGCGGCCTCCGGAGCAGCAGGTGTACCCCACCCTCGAGGAGGCCACCACGGCGCTCCTCGGCGCCATGCGTTCCGGTGACGCGATGCAGATTCGTGCGGTGCTCGGTCCCGGTAGCGGCAAGCTGATCTGGTCCGGCGACCGCATCGCCGACGAACAGATGCGCCAGGACTTCGTCGCGGCCTACGAAAAGGCGAGGAAGATCGATCGCGCCGGCGATGACAAGGCGACGCTTCTTCTCGGCGACAAGGAGTTCCCGTTCCCGTATCCGCTGGTCAAGGGAGCCGCCGGCTGGCGGTTCGACGCCAAGACCGGCGCGGAGGAAATTGTCGCGCGCCGCATCGGTGACAACGAGTTGTCCGCGATGCGCGTCTGTCTCGCGTATGTCGATGCGCAGCGCGAGTACGTCCTCAAGGACCGCAGCAGCGCCGGCTTCCTCGAATACGCACAAAAACTCGTCAGCGCGCCGAGCAAGCGCGACGGGCTCTACTGGGAGACGAACGAAGGCGAGCCCAAGAGCCCCTTCGGCCCGATCGCCGTCCAGGCGCGACGCGTCACCAACGGGGAGCGCGACGCGTACCACGGTTATCGCTACAAGATCCTCACCGGACAGGGCAGCGACGCGCCCGGCGGCGCCTACGACTACATCGTCAGAGGCAGGATGATCGGCGGCTTCGCGCTGGTGGCGTATCCGGCGCGCTGGGGCGGCTCCGGTGTGATGACGTTCATCGTCAGCCACGACGGCGTCGTCTATGAAAGGAACCTGGGCAAGACCACCCGCGACATCGCGGCGAAGATGACCCTGTTCAATCCGGATTCCACCTGGACGAAGACCCAACCGTGATGGCCAACCCTGATGGACGGTCACGGCGCCTCGTCCGACCGGCGTGAGTTCGGCGGCGCCGGCGTAGTCCTTCCGCTCCTGCGTGCCGCCCGACGTCAGCCGACGTCATTCACGCCCGTCTGGCTCATGCGTCAGGCCGGGCGCTACCTGCCGGAGTACCGCGCGGTGCGCGCGCGCTTGGGCTTCCTCGAGCTGTGCCGCAATCCCGA
>JBGPXN010000216.1:0-7174 GCA_041492755.1 Methylomirabilia bacterium
CGCCCGCGCCCGGCCGACCAGCGCGGGCAGGCGGACGGGGCCGCCGGCGCCGGGGAAGCCGCCCCACTGCGCCTCGGGCAGCGCGAACGTCGCGTGGGCCGCGGCGAGCCGGATGTCGCACGCGAGCGACAGCTCGGCCGCGCCCGCGCGGGCGACGCCGTTGAGCGCGGCGATGACGATCTGTGGGAGCGCTTCGATGGCGTCGTACAGGCGGTTGGCGAGGCGCACCAGCTCGACGATCTGGTCCTTGGTGTAGGTCGCGCGGACGGTGGGATTCAGGATCCCCATCGAGAAGAACCCGGATCCGCTGCCGGTGAGGACGACGGCCTGCGTGTGCCCGTCGTCGGCGAGCTCGTCGGCGAGCCGCTGGAGCGCGCGCAGCACCGGCGGCGTGAGCCGGTTCTGATCGTCCGGCCGATCGATCGTGATTGTGGCGACGCCGCCGTCGCGCTGCACGACGAGATCGTCACCGTTCGCGCCCCCGTTCGGTGGTGTCGTCATGTTGCCGTCTCCGCTCGCGTCGTCATCGCTCCGTCTCCGTCCGCGCGTCGATCGTGCCCGCCCGGCATCCGGCATCGTTGCCATCGCGATGTTGTTGGGTTGGCGTCCGCCCGTTTCCGAGGTCGTGTCCCGCGTGATGTGGAAAATCCAGGACGCAACTTCCCGGTAGTCATTCATTCAATGACCTGATCCGCCTGCCGCAGCAGCGACTGGGGAATCGTCAGCCGGAGCGCCTTCGCGGTCTTGAGGTTGATCACCAGCTCGAACTTCGTCGGCTGCTCGACGGGCAGGTCGGCGGGCTTCGCACCCTTGAGAATCCTGTCCACGTAGGTAGCGGCGCGCCGATACAAATCAGCAACGTTCGGTCCATAGGCCATAAGGCCCCCGGCATCGACAAACTCCCTCCATGGGTACACTGCCGGCAGCCGGTTCTTTGCCGCCAGGTCCACGAGGCGTCTGCGCTCACCGAAGAACATGGCGCCTGTCAACACAGTCAGAGCACCCGCGCGCGCCCTGGTCATGTCCGAGAAGGCCCTGTCGAAGTCCTCCGGACCTCGCGCCTCAACGAATTGAAGCCGCACCCCCAGCGCCCGCGCCGCGACTTCTGCTCCCTTCAGCGTGTCCTTTTCCGTGCGTTGGCCGAGGGCACCTGGCTGCCAGAGGACAGCGACCCGACTGACCCCCGGAACGGCCTGCTTGAGCTGTTCCAGACGCTTGCCAACTAGCTCCGGGGCGAGGATGGACAACCCCGTGACATTGCCGTCCGGCCGCGCAAGGCTGGTGACGAGCCCGTCCGTAACCGGATCGGCAGCAGCAGCGAAGACAATGGGGAGGGTCCTGGTCGCTTGCTTGGCGGCCAGGGCGGCGGGTGGGCCTCCTGCGGTCACGATGACATCAACCTTGAGCGCAACCAGTTCGGCCGCAAGAGCGGGGAACCGCTCGAGCTTCCCCTCGGCAGATCGGTCTTCGATCACGACGTCGCGACCCTCGACGTAACCGAGGTCACGCAGTCCTTGGAGGAAGGCCTCTCGCAGGTGGGGGTTAGCGGCCAGGTTGATCGACAGGTAGCCTATTCGAGCGATCTTGGCCGCCTGCTGGGCCTCGGCGGCGAGCGGCGCGGCGAGGAGGCCGAGGGCGAGGACGACTGTGAGCGCAGCGCGCAACATCATCATGCCGCCACCGCCGTGTGCTGACTGAGCATCGCGGCGATCTTCCGCCAGCCGTCGATCCGGCGCAACTTGATCTGCCCGCTCGCCACTGTTTGTGGTGCGCAGCGTCTTACTCGGGACGCCACCGTTTCCGAGCGGCGACTTACTCTTCATAAATTCCGCGGGAAATGTTGTCAACGTCCTGACCGACCCGGCCCGAGACTGGCGCGAGTGATCGCGTGTTGCACGATGCGCGGCGCTCCCCGATAATCCGCGCAGCTCGTGCGGGGCAGACCGATGACGATGGGCTTCGCCCCGTGGCGCGGCCGTGAGCGTCGGTCGCCCATATCCCAGGGGAGGATGTCGATGAAGCCATCCGGCAATGGTCGACGAAACAGTGTCCGGGCCCTCGTGATCGTCATGGCTCTGCTCCTGCTGGCGCCGCTGCTCGTGGCGCCCGCGATGGCGCCGGCGGCCGAGGATCTGAAGATCGCGCTGGTCGTCCCGCTGTCCGGGCGGTGGGCCCGGCAGGGACAGCTCAAGAAGATGGGCGCCGAGATGGCGATCGAGGAGATCAACGCCCAGGGTGGCATCAAGGCGCTCGGCGGCGCCAGGATCGTGCTGCGCGAGGCCGACGCCGGGGACAGCGTGGAGAAGGCGGTCAGCGCGGCGCAGCGCGTGCTCAGCCGCGAGAAGATCAGCGCCGGTATCGGCTCCTGGCTCAGCTCCTTCACGCTGGGTGTCACCGAGGTCGCTGAGCGGTTGCAGGTCCCGTGGTTCACGCTCTCGTACGCCGACAGCATCACCGAGCGGGGGTTCAAGTACACGTTCCAGACGAGCCCGGTCTCGTCGCTGCAGGCCGAACAGGCGCTCGAGCTCGTCGTTGATCTGGCCAAACGCAACAACCAGACGATCAAGAAGGCCGCCATCGTCGGCGACAACACGGCGGCCACCGTGTTCTTCTTCAAGCCGCTGCGGGAGAAGCTGCTCAAGGCCAAGGGCATCGAGCTGGTGGTGGACGAGATCTGGACGCCACCGCTGGCCGACGCGACGGCGATCGTGCAGAAGCTGCGCTCGACCCAGCCCGACATCGTCTTCTACGGCGCGACGAACTTCCCGGACTCGATCCAGGTGCTCCAGAAGGTGAAGGAGTTCGGGGTGAAGACGCACATCCAGGGCGTGGGCGCGTGGCTGGTCACGCCGGAGTACGTGAAGACGGTGGGCAAGGAGCTGCTCGACGACATCATGACCGTCGTGGCCGCCCACCCGCTCAAGGGCCAGGACGAGCTGGTCCGGAAGTTCACCCAGCGAACGGGCGAGCCGTTCATGACGCAAGACCCGCTCATGAGCTACGCGCACGTGTGGATCATCAAGGAGGCGGCGGAGCGGGCGAAGTCGCTCGATCCCAAGGCCATCCGCGACGCGGTGGCGAAGATGGAGCTGACCAGCGGTCCCGGCGCGACGTCGATGGCGCCCGGGCGCATCCGCTACGACGAGCGCGGCCGGCGGATCGGCGCGGTGCCGATCATCGTGCAGTGGCAGAGCGGTGAGCCGTTCACGGTCGTCCCCGCGGAGCTGGCCACCCGCAAGCCCATCTGGCACGCGGGCAAGTAGCGGCGCCGGCGTAGGGGAGCATCGGCCCGGCCGACGTGGCGCTCGGCGACCTCGCCCAGTACGTCGTGACGGGGCTGCTCGTGGGGGGTGTCTATGCCCTCATGTCGATCGGCCTCGCGCTGATCTTCGGGGTCATGCGCGTCGTCAACTTCGCGCAGGGCGACTTCATGATGCTGGGGATGTACCTCACGTACTTCCTAAACGTCGGCTACGGTGTCGATCCCCTGCTGGGCGCGCTCCTGATCCTGCCGCCATTCTTCGCGCTCGGACTGCTGGTCCATCGCGTGCTGCTCCAGCGCGTGACGGGCGGGGGCGACGCGCAGCAGCTGATGGACGCCCAGCTCATCCTCACCCTCGGCCTGTCGCTGATCATCACCAACGCCACCACCATGCTGCTCACGCCCATGCCGCGCGGGATCAAGACGCCGTATGCGACCCAGGCCTTCGCCGTCGGTCCGGTCCTCCTGAACCAGGCGCGGTCGTACGCGTTCCTGATGGCGCTGCTGCTGGCCGGCGTGGTGTACGTCTTTCTGACCCGCACCGACTACGGCAAGGCGCTGCGGGCGGCGGCCGATGACCCGGAGGCCGCCGGCTATCAGGGGATCAACGTGCGCGCGATGCACGGGCTCGCGTTCGCGGTCGGCATCGCGCTGGTGGCGGCTGCGGGCGGCCTGCTCGCCACCTACCATCCGATCGAGCCGACGGTGGCCGGCAACTTCATCGTGCTGATGTTCGTGGCCGTCGTGCTGGGTGGCCTCGGCTCCATCCCCGGCGCGTTCGCCGGCGGGCTGCTGATCGGCCTCGTGCAGTCGCTCACGCTGCTGGTGCTGCCGTTCCAGCTCCAGAACGTGGGCGTGTTCGTCTCGTTCCTGCTCGTCCTGTATCTCCGGCCCCAGGGCCTCTTCGGCCAGCGACTGCGCGCGGTCTGATGGCGGCGCTCCCGTCCCGCCTGCGGGGACTCGTCCCCATCGGCGTTGTCGTCCTGCTCGGCCTCGCGCTGACGTTCGGCCTCACCGAGCGTTACCACCACCGCGTGCTCACCCTCGTCTTCATCTGGGCCACGATGGGCCTGGCCTGGAACATCATCAGCGGCTACGCCGGGCAGACGTCGTTCGGTCACCAGGCCTTCTTCGGGGTCGGCGCCTACGTGACCGTGCTGTTGATCGTCCGCTTCGGGCTCACGCCCTGGATCGGGATCGTCGTCGGCATGCTCGCGGCCGTGATCGCCGCCGCGCTCATCGGCTTTCCGACGTTCCGCCTCGCCGGCATCTACTTCGCGCTCGCCACGCTCGCCTATCCGCTGATCCTGCGCATCGTCATGGACTTCCTGGGCTACCAGGAGGTCTCGATCCCGATGGTGCGCGATCGTCCCGTGGCCTACATGCAATTCAGCGATCCGCGCGCGTACGACGTGCTCGCGCTGGCCGTGCTGGCGGCCACGCTGGTGCTCTCGCACTGGATCGAGACCTCGCGGCTGGGATACGCGCTGCGCGCGCTGAAGGAGAACGAGCAGGCCGCGGAGGCGATGGGGGTCGACACGTTCCGCGCCAAGATGATCGCGTACATGCTGAGCGCGGTCCCGGCCGCCGCCATCGGCGCGATCTACGCGCACGCCATCCTGTTCATCGTCACGCCGGAGGCGGCGTTCGGCGTGCTCGTCATCGTGCAGACGCTGACGGTGTGCCTCGTCGGCGGTGTCGGCAGCAAGTGGGGGCCGCTCCTGGGTTCGGCCATCATGATCCCGATGAGCGAGATACTCGACGCCACCATCGGCGACCGGCTGCCCGGCATCCAGGGCGTCGTCTACGGCGGTGCCCTCGTGCTCGTCATCCTGTTCGCGCCGGAGGGACTTTACTGGCGCCTCGTGAGTCTCGCCGCCAACCGGCGAGCCCGGGCGGCGACGGCGGCGGCGGCGGCCGGGGCGACGACCGTGGGCACGGCGGCGACAGCGACAGCACCTGCGACGGCCGGACCCGCGACGGCCACGGAGGCACCGGTTGCCGCGATCCGACTCACGCCGATCCCCATGAACGAGACCGCGCGGCCGGCGCTGCCACGCGGCGCGGAGCTGCTCGAGGTGCGGTCCGTGTCGAAGTCGTTCCTCGGGGTCCGGGCCTTCGACGAGGTTCGCTTCGCCGTGCGGGCCGGCGAGATCCTGGGCGTGATCGGTCCCAACGGCGCGGGCAAGACCACGCTCTTCAACGTGCTCAACGGATTCCTGCCTCCCGACGCCGGTGAGGTCCGCCATCGCGACGAGCGCGTCTCCGGTCTGCGCCCCAGCGCGATCTGCCGGCGCGGCATCGGCCGGACGTTCCAGGTCGTTCGCTCGTTCCCGCATCTCACCGTGCTCGAGAACGTCATGGTCGGCGCGTTCGTGCGCGAGCCGGCGGTCGAACATGCCCGGCACCGCGCCCTGAGCGCGCTCTCGGCGGTCGGCCTCGAAGCGCGCGCGGACGTCGTGCCCGGTGGCCTCACCACACTGGATCTGAGACTGATGGAGCTGGCGCGTTGCCTCGCCACCGGCCCCGAGCTCATCCTGCTCGACGAGCCGCTGGCCGGCCTCTCCCGCGACGGGGTCGACGTCGTGATGGCGCTGGTGCGCCGCGTGCGGGACGGCGGCATCACCGTCGCCATCATCGAGCACACCATGTATGCGGTCGTTCAGCTCGTCGACCGCCTCGTCGTCCTCGATCATGGGCGCGGCATCGCGGAAGGCGTGCCCGCCGACGTCGTACGCGATCCCGTCGTCGTCGAGGCCTATCTCGGCAAACGGTGGCTCCGCCATGCTCAAGGTCTCTCGAGTTAGCGTCGCCTACGGCGGGCTGCACGCCCTGTCCGACGTCTCCCTCGACGTCGCGGAGGGCGAGTTCGTCACCATCGTGGGCCCGAACGGGGCCGGGAAGACCACGCTCATGAAAGCCGTGAGCGGGGCGGTCAGCGTCGGGGCCGGCCGGATCGAGTACCGCGGCCAGGACGTCGCCGCGCTGCCGTCCTACGCGCGCGCCCGGCGCGGCATCGCGCACGTCCCGGAGGGCCGCAAGGTGTTCCCCTCGCTGACCGTGTCCGAGAACCTCGAGATGGGCTCCTTTCGTCGCGCCGCGCGCGTCCGCCGCACCGAGGGACTCGAAAGCGTCTTCACGCTCTTTCCCGTGCTCCGCGAGCGCCGGGCCCAGCTCGGCGGCTCGCTGTCCGGCGGCGAGCAGCAGATGCTCGCCATCGGTCGCGGCCTCATGGCCCAGCCCGACCTCCTCCTGCTCGACGAGCCATCCCAGGGCCTCGGCCCCCGCATCCTGGAATCGATCTTCGACGCGATCGCCGCCATCCGCCGGCAGCGGCGCATCACGATCCTCCTCGTCGAGCAGCGCGTGGTGGAGGGCCTCGAGCTCTGTGACCGCGGCTACGTGCTGGAGACGGGACGGGTCGTCCTGAGCGGCGATCGTCAGACCCTGCTCGCCGACGCGCGTGTGCAGCACGCCTACCTCGGAGCGTGACGCGCCGGACGGCCGCGGGGTGCTTATTCGATCGGCCGGTGCGTCGGCCGTAAGTGAACCCGCTAGCCTGGACTATTCGTGAACGCGCGACGCGTTCGCCGACCGGGGGACACGGCCGGAGCTGGGTGGACGGGGTCCTCTGACCACAGCCGACGGCGTACCGATCACCGGCGAGCCGTTCCCATTCCATACGGCGACGTCGTCATCTCGCGTGGCGGGAAATGGGTCACCCGGACCCCATCCACCCATCTCCGACCGTGCCCCCCGGTCGATCGCGGTGTGCGCGTTTACGAATAATCCAGGCTAGTTTCGCCCCCGCCTGCGGCGGATCGTTCAAGAGGTGAAACTTGGTGCTTCCTGTGGTAGGAAAGTGGCGGCGTGGCCCCGACAGTCATGCCCCCTTAACGCACTGGAGCACGC
>JBGPXN010000322.1:0-2207 GCA_041492755.1 Methylomirabilia bacterium
GAGCACGTATCGCACCAGATGCTCGGGCTTCACGCCTGCGAGGCCGAGTTTTCTGAGCGTGAGTCCGCGCTCGGTAAAAGGAATCTGCATGGTCTCCGAGGCCAGCCGGATCAGCGCGTCCATGGTGGGGGTGGGAACACCCGCGAGCCTCGCGATCTCCGCCATGGGCACGAGCCCATAGCCGACGTCCTCGTGGAGGTAGCGGTTATCCAGCGATGACGGGCTCTTCACCTTCGCGTTCGGTGCGCTCACGCGGCAAGCGAACGAGATGGACCCGCTGGCCCGGCCTTCCGCCGTGGTCAGGCCCGCCTGGTAGAACGTCTCGAGGAACGGCACGGTCGGGATTCCCAGCGCCTGCGCGATCGACATCCGCTCCGCGTCGACCGCCTCCGCGACTGCTCCCACCGCCGGCGTGATGCCGTCCCGGTAGAACAGGAAATCGCCCTTCGTGTCCTCGATCCAGCCGGCATTGAGCAGCATGCCGGGCGGATGGAAGACGGCGTTGATGTTCGCCATCCCCGTCTCGAGCACGCTCGACGCGAGCGTGATCTCCGGGAAGATGGGCTTGAGCAGCGCGAACATTGCCGGCGAATTCCGTCCCGGAAGGGCCGCCAGCTTCAGATTGCGGGTGTAGCTGTAGATGGTCACCGCCGTCGGACTCTGGGTCCGGCAGATATACGTGAGCGTCACCGTCTCCGCGATCTTGATCTCGTCGCGGAACCCGGCCTCACGCAGCTCGTGGACGAAGTGCAGCCCGCCCCCGGTGTGGCCGGGATTGAGGAAGATCGGTTGACCGGAGCCGAGTACCGTCGCCAGCTCGCGCGCATACGCGGCGTGGGCGACGGACGGCACGATCAGCATGACGAGATCTACGTCCTGCACCGCCTCCGCGACACGGGTCGTCAGGTGGTGAAGGGGCACGAACCCCTGGTGGATGCCCTCCACGTCGATCCCTCCCCGCAGGCGCACGGCGGCGAGGCGCTCCGCATTCCGCGACTGCAGCCGGACCTCGAAGCCGCGCCGGGTCAGATCGGCGGCGGCCGCGAAACCACCGTGGCCGGCGCCGAGGACGGCTATGCTCTTGATCTCTTCACTCATCGATCCTCCCGGCCTGCTGGATTTGCGACCAGAGACGTTCGGACGTGATCGGCGTCCGATCGCAAAATATTCCCCACGGGGTCAGCGCGTCGTCGACCGCCGACGCGATCACGGCCGCCACGGGGATGATCCCACCCTCGCCGGCGCCTTTCACGCCGAGCGGATTCGGGGCCGGCGTCTCCAGATGATCGAGCACGATGGCGGGGACCTGGGCCGCACGCGGCAGCGCGTAGTCCATCAGGCTTGCGGTCAGCGCCTGGCCGTTGTCGTCGTGCACCATCTCCTCCCAGAGCGCGCCGCCGAGACCTTGCGCGACGGCGCCGACCATCTGACCCGCCACGACGTCGGCATTGAGGACGCGGCCGGAGTCGTGCACGACGGCGTAGGCCTTCACCTCGATCGCGCCGGTCTCACGATCCACCTCCACGATGGCGGCGTGAGCGCTGTAGCCGAAGGTGAAGTCCGGGCGAAAGGCCGCGCTGTCCTCGAGCCCCGGCTCGTCGCCCCACGGCAGCGCACGATCCTGCGGCCACCGCCACCGCGCGCTGAAGTTCGGGTACGTCACCGCCTCGGCCACGGCCCCGATGGGGATGGCCCGGTCGGGCATGCCCCGGACGCTCACGGCTTCGGCGCCGATCTCGAGATCGGCGACGCTTGCTTCGAGGAAGTGGGCGGCCACCGCCAGGAGTTTCAGGCGCACCCGGCGCGCGGCGATGGCCACCGCGTTTCCGCCCGCCACCGCGCTGCGGCTTGCGAAGCTGCCGCCGCCTGTCGGCGCGAGCAGGGTGTCGCCGAGGACGACCCGCACGCGACCCGGCGTCACTCCGAGGTAGTCGGCGCACACCTGGGCGAGCGCCGTCTCCAGCCCCTGGCCCAGGTTGCTGCCGCCCGAGAACACCGTCACCCCGCCGGAAGGGTCGATGACCACGCGGGCGCTTTCTGCCGTCCCCGTCGATCCGACCTCGAGCGCCAGCGCGGCACCGACGCCCTGTACGCGGTCGCCATTGCGATCCCGCGTGGCGGAGAAGCGCTCATAGCCGATCAGCTCGAGCGCGCGGCGAAAGGCACGAGGATAGTCGCCGCCGTCGTAGACGAGAGGGCGGCCGTCC
>JBGPXN010000171.1:0-10010 GCA_041492755.1 Methylomirabilia bacterium
CATGCGCTGGCTCGGCGACGAGAACAGCCGGCGCCCCGTCACCGAGCGGCTCCTCTACGGCATCCTGCTCGTGAAGGCCGTCGCGCTCGCCCTGCACGACGTTCCGGAGCTCAACGCGGTGTGGCGGGGTGACCGCGCCGAACCGAGCCCGGCTGTTCACGTCGGTGTCGCCATCTCGCTGCGCGGCGGCGGGCTGATCGCGCCGGCGCTGCACGACGCCGACCGCCGGCCCGTGGGCGAGCTGATGCGCGCGCTTCGCGACCTCGTGCAGCGGGCCCGCACGGGGGGTCTGCGCAGCTCCGAGCTGTCCGATCCGACGATCACGGTGACGAGCCTCGGCGAGCAGGGGGTGGAGACGGTCCTGGGCGTCGTGTATCCGCCGCAGGTCGCCATCGTCGGCTTCGGTCGGGTCGTCGAGCGGCCGTGGGTCGTCGACGGCGCCGTCGTCGCGCGCCCGCTCGTCACGGCGACGCTCTCGGCCGATCATCGCGTGAGCGATGGGCATCGCGGGGGCCTGTTCCTGGCCGCGGTGGACCGCCTGCTGCAGGCGCCGGAGCGGCTGTGACGAGCGACGACCTCCGCGCCACCGTGCTGCGGACGCTCGGCGAGATCGCGCCCGAGGCCGATCTCGCCGCGCTCGCGCCGGACGTACCGTTCCGCGAGCAGCTCGACCTGGACTCGATGGACCTGCTGAACTTCGTCGTGGCGCTGCACGCCGCGGTCGGCGTGGACATCCCCGAGGCGGACTATGCGAAGCTCGGGACGCTGGACGCATGCGTCGCGTACCTCGACGCGAGGAGAAATCGATGAAGCCGCTGCCCCATCGCCTTCGGCGTCTTCAATCTCGTCAGCGGGGGAGCGCTCCTTCTGGCCAGTGTCATCGCGGGCGCGCTCTGGAGCACATCGGGTCCGTCCGCCACGTTCGTTGCCGGGGCCGCCTTCGCGGCGGTTGCGGCCGTCGGGTTGCTCGTCCGTCGCTGATGGCTGAGCAAGATCGGGACCGGACCGCAAGTGCTCGTTACCGCGTGCGAGCCCCCGCGGCGAGGCACCGGCGGTGAGGCACCGGCGGTGAGGCGCCACCGCCTCACGACGGGGCGTGGCGCCCCAGCTCCGAGCGGACGGCGACGCGCAAGTGCGTGGACTCGTTGAGCCCACGCGTGGCGCGATCCTTGCCTGTTTCGGCACCGGAGGTGCGCGGATGCGTCGGGTGTTGCTCTTGCTGGGAGCGCTTGTTGTAGGTCTGCTGGTCGCGATCCAGTTCATTCCATACGGACGCAACCACGTCAATCCGCCGGTCCTGCAGGAGCCTCGGTGGGACCGGCCCGAGACGCGGGCGCTCACCGTGCGCGCCTGCTTCGACTGCCACAGTAACGAAACCGTGTGGCCCTGGTATTCGCACGTCGCGCCCTTGTCGTGGCTGGTCCAGCGTGACGTGCTCGAGGGCCGCCGGACGCTGAACTTCTCGGAATGGAATCGACGTCAGGAGGCCCGTGAATCGATCAAGACGATTCACGAGGGCGAGATGCCGCCGTGGCTCTACGCGCTCCCCGGAACGACCGCGCGTTTGAAGGCGGGCGAGCGTGCCACGCTGATCGCCGGGCTGGAGGCAACGTTCGATACCAATCCGCCCCGGCCGAGCGGGGGCGGCTATGAGAGCCGCGAGGGCAGCGAGTGAGAGAGGAGACGGCGATGCCGCCACATTGTGACGCCCTCGACGGACCGGTCGTGGCCGCGGCCCAGCGCGCGCTCGAGACGGGCGACGTCGGATTCGTTCTGCCCTATGTGTCAAAGACTTATCAAGGCGGCCAGAGCGACGCCTCACGTCGAAGGGCACGTCCACGCGTGAAGGGGCCGTTCCGGGCCGGCGCATGACGCGATTCATCCGGGAGTTCGAGGAGATCTCGCACGGCGACGTCGCGCTCGTCGGCGGGAAGACCGCGTCGCTCGGCGAGCTCTACAACCGTTTGCGCGCGGCCGGTGTGCGCGTGCCGGGCGGCTTCGCGATCACCGCGGACGCGTACACCGCCATCCTCGACCACGGTCGATTGCACGAGCCCCTCCGGCGAATCCTCGCGGGCGTGGACGGCCGCGACGTCGGGCGGCTGGCGGAGGCGGGCGCCGAGATCCGCCGACTCGTAGAGACCGCGTCCTGGCCGGGCGAGCTGACGGCGTCGGTGACCGACGCGTACGGAACGCTGGCGGACTCCGCGGCGCCGATGCCCGCGGTCGCCGTGCGCTCGAGCGCCACCGCGGAAGATCTGCCGGAGGCCAGCTTCGCGGGCCAGCACGAGACGTATCTCGGCGTGTCCGGCGTCCCGGCGCTGCTCGCGGCGTGCCGGCGCTGCTTCGCCTCGCTCTTCACCGATCGGGCGATCTCCTACCGGATCCACCACGGCTTCGATCACATGGCGGTGCGCCTGTCCATTGCCGTGCAACGCATGGTGCGGGCGGATCTGGGGGCGGCGGGTGTGATGTTCACCCTCGAGCCCGAAAGCGGTTCGGCCAACGTCGTCGTCATCAACGCGGCCTACGGACTCGGCGATCTCGTCGTGAGCGGCGGCGTCGACCCGGACGAGCTGTGGCTCTTCAAAGGCGCGCTCGATCGTGGCGCGCACGCCATCATCCGCCGCACGGTCGGCCGCAAGGACGTCAAGCTCGTGCTGGATGACGCGGGCCGGCCGCAGCGAGCCGACGTGGCCGCGGCCGACCGCGCACGGCTGTGCCTCAGCGATGCGGAAGCGGTCGAGCTGGTGCGGATGGCGGTCGCCATCGAGCGCCACTACGCCACACTCCGCGGCGGTCCGTCGCCGATGGACATCGAGTGGGCTCGGGACGGTGTCGACGGCCGCCTCTACATTCTTCAGGCGCGGCCGGAGACCGTGCACGGGTCGAAGACCACCGCGGTGGTGGACGTGTTCGAGCTCAGCCCGTGGCCGGACGTGGCGCCCCTCGTGACGGGTCGAGCCGTCGGGCACCAGGTGGGGACCGGGCCCGCGCGATGCGTTCGCGGCGCCGCCGACCTGCCGGCGTTCCAGCCCGGTGAGGTGCTCGTCTCCGCGCAGACGGATCCGCACTGGGAGCCGGTGATGAAGCGCGCGAGCGCGATCGTGACCGATCGTGGCGGGCGCACCTGTCACGCCGCGATCGTCAGCCGCGAGCTCGGTATTCCCTGCGTCGTCGGCACCGAGCGCGGGACGGCTGTCATCGCGGACGGGCAGACCGTCACCGTGTCGTGCGCCCAGGGCGAAACGGGCTTCGTCTACGCCGGTGCCATGCCCTTCGAGCGTCGCACCGTGGACCTGGCCGGACTGCCGGCCACGCGCACCGCGGTGATGGTGAACGTCGGCAATCCCGACGAGGCGTTCCGCGTGGCCGCGCTGCCCGCCCGGGGCGTCGGGCTGGCCCGGATCGAGTTCATCATCTCGAACACGGTTCGCGTGCATCCGCTCGCGCTGCTCCATCCCGACCGCGTGACGGACGCCGCCGCGCGGGCGGCCATCGCGCGGCTCGTGAGCGGCTACGCCGATCCTGCCGCCTATTTCGTCGACCGGCTCGCCGGCGGCGTGGCCCTCATCGCGGCCGCGTTCCATCCCCGCGAGGTCATCGTCCGGCTCTCGGACTTCAAGTCGAACGAGTACGCGGGACTGCTCGGCGGGCGGGACTTCGAGCCCGCGGAGGAGAATCCGATGCTCGGCTTCCGCGGCGCCTATCGCTACGCGCATCCGCGCTACCGCGAGGCGTTCGCGCTCGAATGCCGGGCCATGAAGCGCGTCCGGGACGACGTCGGGCTCGAGAACGTGAAGCTGATGGTGCCGTTCTGTCGGACACCGGCCGAAGGGCGGCGCGTGCTCGACGTCATGGCCGCCCATGGGCTCCGGCGCGGGGAGCGGGGACTCGAGGTGTACGTGATGTGCGAGATTCCGTCGAACGTCGTGCTGGCCGCGGAGTTCGCCGAGGTGTTCGACGGCTTCTCCATCGGCTCGAACGACCTCACGCAGCTCGTGCTCGGCGTGGACCGCGATTCGGAGATCGTCGCGCCCGTCTTCGACGAGCGGAATCCGGCTGTCCTGCGCATGGTGGCCGAGGTGATCGCCGCCGCGCGCGCCGCCGGCCGCAAGATCGGTATCTGCGGCCAGGCGCCCAGCGACTACCCCGAGTTCACACGCTTCCTCGTCGAACACGGGATCGACAGCATCTCACTGAGTCCAGATGCGTTCGTCCGGGGTCTCGAAGTCGTGGCCGAGGCGGAGCGCGCGAGCGCGGCGGCCGGCTCGGCGCCCGGGACCCACGCGTGACGCTGGCGAACATGTGCTACGCGGCGAACCGCCGCATCAGCGGACGCTTTACCATTTCGACGAGCGCGAGATAGGTCAGCGTCGCCACCGCCAGGAAGACGAAGTACCCGGGCGGCAGCGGCACGAAGCCGAGCACCGGACCGAGCGGGGTGAACGGCAGCAGCAGGCCAACCAGCACGATGGCCGTCGTGGTCGCGACCAGCGGCCAGCTCGGCCGGCTGCGGAGCGGATTGCCGGCCGTGCGGATCACGAAGAGCACGAGCGTCTGGGTGGCCAGGGACTCGACGAACCAGCCGGTGTGGAAGAGCGCCTCGCCGGCGTGGAACACCGAAAGCAGCACGAAGAACGTGAGGAAGTCGTAGAGCGAGCTGATCGGACCGATCACCAGCATGAACGTGCGGAGCATCCCGAGGTCCCAGCGGCGCGGCTTACGGACCAGGCCGGCGTCGACGTTGTCGGTGGGGATCGTCACCTGCGCGAGGTCGTAGAGAAAGTTGTTCAACAAGATCTGGGTCGGGAGCATCGGCAGGAAGGGCAGGAAGAGGACCGCGCCCGCCATGCTGAACATGTTGCCGAAGTTCGAGCTGGTGCCCATCAGCAGATACTTCATGACGTTGGCGAAGGCCCGGCGGCCCGCGACCACACCGTCGTGCAGCACGGCGAGGCTCCGCTCGCCGAGGATGATGTCGGCCGCCTCCTTGGCGACGTCCACCGCGTTGACGACCGAGATGCCGACGTCGGCCGCGTGCAGTGACGGCGCGTCGTTGATGCCATCGCCGAGGAAGCCGACGACGTGACCCCGGCTCTTGAGGGCCAGCACGATCCGGTGCTTTTCGGCGGGAGCGACGCGGGCGAACACGATCGTCCGCTCGGCAACCCGCCCGAGCGTGACGTCGCTCATCGCTTCCACCTGCTCGCCGAGCACGATGTCGCCGGCGTCGATCCCGACCTGCGCGCAGACGTGTCGGGCCACGAGCTCGCTGTCGCCAGTGAGGATCTTCACGGCCACGCCGTCGCGGGCGAGCGCCTGCAGCGCCTCGGTGACGCCGGGCATGGGGGGATCGGAGAACGCGACGAAGCCGGCCAGCGTCATGCCGTGCTCATCGGCGATCGCGTACGCCGCCTGGGGCGGCACCTCGCGATAGGCGACCGCGAGCACGCGGTAGCCGGCGGCGCTCAGCTCGGCGTGGACGGTCAGCGAGCGCGCCCGCGCCGTCGCGTCGAGCCGCGCGCTCACGCCACCCGCGTCGTACTGCGCGCACGCCAGCAGGACGCTCTCGGGCGCGCCTTTGGCGATCAGCAGGCGGCCCTCCGGTCCCTCGACCACGACGGACAGGCGGCGGCGCTCGAAGTCGAACGGGATCTCGTCGAGCTTCCGATACGCCGCGGCGTCCGGCTGGTGGCGGGCGAGGATCGCCGCGTCCAGCGGGCTCCGGATCCCGGTCTCGAAGTGGCTGTTGAGCGAGGCCAGCTCCAGCGGGCGCTCGGCGGCGCCACCCAGCGGATCGAGGGCGCGGTCGAGCACCATCTCGCCCGTCGTCAACGTCCCGGTCTTGTCGCTGCACAGCACGTCGATGCTGCCGAAGTCCTCGATCGCGGAGAGATGTTTGACGATGACCTTGCGCCGCGCCATCTGCACGGCGCCCTGAGCGAGAGTCACCGTCGTGATCATGGGCAGGAATTCGGGAATGAGCCCGACGGCCAGCGCCACCGCGAACAGCACCGCCTCGAACGGGCGATGGTGCACGGCGAGGCCGACCACGATGACGAAGAGCACGAGGAACACCACGGTGCGCATGATGAGCGCGGCGAACTGGCGGATCCCGCGCTCGAACTCGGTCTCCGGCGGCCGGGCGCCGAGCCGTGCGGCGATGTCGCCGAAGCCCGTCGCCGCTCCGGTCGCCACCACCAGCATCACCCCCGTACCGCTCACCACCGAGGTGCCGAGGAACACGAGGTTCGAGGCCTCGGGCAGCGTGCGCGGCGGAGCGGACATCTCCCCCGCGCGCTTTTCGGTCGGCAGCGACTCGCCCGTGAGCGCGGCCTGCTGCACGTGCAGGTCGCGCGCCTCGAGCAGCCGGCCGTCGGCCGGCACGCGATCACCCGCGCCGAGGCGAACGAGGTCGCCGGGCACCACGTCGCGGCGCGGAATCTCGATCCACTCGCCGTCGCGCAGCACGGTCGCCGTCGGCGCGGCCACCTCGCGCAGTCGCTCGGCGGCGCGGTGGGAGCGATGAGTCTGAACGAGGTTCACCACCAGGCTGAGGACGACCATGGCCACGATGATCGTCGCGTTGACGACATCGCCCAGCGCCGCCGAGACCCCACTCGCGATGAGCAGGATGACGACCAGGGGATTCGCGAGGGCGCTCAGCAGCTCGCGCATCGCCGCCCCGCGCCGGGGGGGCGCGGGCTCGTTGGGGCCGACCTCGGCGCGCCGGCGGCGCGCCTCGTCGCGCGTCAGACCGCGGGGTGAGGACCGGACGTGGTCGAAGAGAGCGGATACCGCGGTCGTCGCGGCAGTCGCGATCGGCGCCTGGAACGCCGCGGGCTCAGACCTCACGTAGCTATGGAGCGGGCAGGAGCTCGTTGGTGAGCTGCACGAGCGCCGGCACCGAAAACGGCTTGGTCACGTACGCGGCGACGCCGGCGGCCAGCGCCTCCTTCCGGGATTTGTCCGAGCCGAACCCGGTGACGACGACCACCGGCGGTGGCGTGTGCAACGCCCGAGCCGCGCGCACGATCTCCAGTCCGTCGCCATCGGGCAGGCGCAGGTCCGCGATGACCAGCGCAGGCGATTCGGCGTGCAGCGCGGCGAGCGCTTCCTGCACCGTCCCGGCCACGACGATGCGATAGCCGGGACGCGCGAGGATCCGCCGGTACGTCGACAGGAAGTCGGCCTCGTCGTCCACGACCAGGATCGTGGGTTGCACGGTCATGCCACCCGCGCCGAGGCGAGCGCGTGCCGATGCATTGAAGCCTCGCCGACTCAGCGGCTCCGCACGGTGAGCACGGGGCAGGGCGCGGTGCCGACGACACGCTCCGCAACGCTGCCGAGCAGGACACGGGCGAAGCCCGTCCGGCCGTGAGTCCCCATGATGATGACGTCGGCGTGCTGCGACTTCGCCGCCCGCGTGATCTGCGTGGCCGGTACGCCCTCCAGGAGCACGGTTCGCGCGCGGGCGCCGGCCTTGCGGGCACGGGCGATGACGGCATCGAGCTGCTTCTGGGCGTGCTGGCGCGCCGAGCGCTGGAAGTCTTCGTAGACCTTGGGTGACATGTAACCGTCGACCATCATCGGCATGACCACCGGCAACACATGCGCGATCACCAGCTCGGCCTTCTGAGCGCGCGCCATCTCGATGGCCCGCGCGAGGGCCGCGCGGCCAGGCGGAGAGAAATCGGTCGGATGCAGGACGCGCCGGATCTTCTTCATCGCGTGAAGCCTCCTTCTCGTGTCATTCCATCGGCCCTGCTTCCTCCTCGTCTGTTCGAGGCCGTCCATCGTCATGCGCCGTTGGTGCAACGACGCTGCCACGCCTGATGCGAAGGGAAACAGCGGGTTAAGGACGTCTCCAGATTCGACCGGTGGGGCTCCACGACCCCGGCTGGGTCACGGCGGCCCCAGCGGCGCGGACGGCGGCCGCGTGGAAACGCTCGATATCTCGGGCGCCCGCGCGTGGCCCCGCCGTTGCCCGTCGTCAAAGGCCCCGCGAGGAGCAATCCCGGGGGGCGAGGGAGGACAACGTCGATGCGCATCAGCGAATTGATGAGCGGGAACGCAACTACGGATTCTCGTCGTGGTTCTGGGTGACCCTCGCCCTGCTCTTCAGCGGCGGGCTCTACGCGTATGCGCTCTGGCGGTTCCCCAACGATCCCGGGCTCGCCGGCATTTCCGGGTTCGACGCGGAGGCCGCCGCCGCGCAGGTCGCGATCTTCGCGTTCGTCCTCGTCCTCGGATACTTCCGGGTGCCGGCCGACCCCGAGCGCAACCTCGTGATCCGCATCGTCCGTCGCGTGCTGCCGGTGACGCCCCGATTCCACGGCCCGCGGTTCGTGGTGCGGCAGGACGGGCGCATCTGGGCCACGCCGCTGCTGGTGGCGCTGCTGTGCCTGGGAGCGAGCGACGTCTTCTTCGCCGTCGACTCCGTTCCCGCCATCTTCGCGCCGACGCGCGAGCCGTTCGTCGTCTTCACGTCGAACATCTTCGCGATCCTCGGCTTGCGCTCGATCCTTGCCGCCCGAGCCGGCCTCGCGGCCGATCGTGCAGTCGCAGGTGGACGATGCCACCCCGTCCGGCACGAAAGCACGGCGGCGTGCCGTCACCCCTCGCGGGGCCGGCGGCGGGCATCGAGGCGCCCGACCGCGACCAGAATGCCGAAGATGATGGCCTCCGGGCGTGGCGGGCAGCCGGGGATGTAGACGTCGACAGGGAGGACCCGGTCGACGCCGCCGGCGCTGGCGTATCCCTCCCCGACGATGCCCCCGGAGGCGGCGCAGGCTCCCACGGCGATCACGACGCGCGGGTCGGGGACGGCCTCGACCGTGCGGCGGACGGCGATTTCCAGATTTCGCGTGACCGGGCCGGTGACTACGACCCCGTCCGCGTGGCGTGGGGAGGCGACGAAGTCGATGCCGAGGCGCCGAACGTCGTACACCGGGTTCAGGAGGGCGGCAAGCTCCCAGTCGCAGGCGTTGCAGGAGCCCGCGTCGAGGTGGCGGAGGTGCAGCGACCGGCCGAGCACCCGGTGGATCTCGGACGAGGCGCGGGCGGCCTCGGTGTCCGGGTCGGGTGCTGGTCCCACCGCGGGGACGGCAGGGTCGTCGGCCACGACCTCGATTTTCAGGTTCTCGCGGCAGCGTGCCGCGAGCTCGAAGTCCCGTCCCATGGCGACCGCGCCGGCCCACGGATCCTCGGCACAGCGGCCGCAGAAGACGCACCGCGCGAGGTCGAGGGCGACGTGGCGACGGCCGGCAACGAGATGCTCCGAGAGCGCACCCGTGGGGCAGACGGCGGGAGGGGGCAGGCCGCTGCCGGGGCGAAGCACGGGCGCCCCCCGAAAGCGGTCCGGCGGCACGCTCGGCTCCGCGGGGTAGCGGGTCGTGACCACCCCGGTGCGAAGCGCGTTTATGAGGATTCGCAGCATGTCAGCGATCCGTGCACGAGTAGCAGAGCTCGAAGCTCTTGTTGACGAGCGGGAAGTCCGGGACGATCGCCGTCTCGGCGGCCAGGGCCACGGCGGGCCAGTTGTGGTAGCTCGGCGACCGGAGGTGGTATCGCTCCACGCGCCCGCCGGCATCGGTGCGAAGCCAGTGGACCGCCTCGCCTCGCGGCGACTCGATGGCCGAGATCCCGATCCGTCCGCCCGGCAGCGGCTCTGCGAGCGCGACCCGCAACGGCCCTGGCTCGAGCCGCCGGACGAGCTCGCGAACGAGCCGGATCGACTCCCGGGCCTCCAGGGCGCGAACCGTCACGCGGGCCATCGTGTCGCCGCCCGAGACGGTCACGACGTGCAGGTCGGGCGGCTCGAGACCCGCGAACGCGGCGTGGGGATGGTCGCGCCGCGCGTCGCGGTCCACGCCGCTCGCCCGGGCCGCCACTCCGGCGACGGCGAGGTCCAGCGCGGCCTGGTGGAGCAGGATACCGGTGTCGTCGAGCCGATCGACGACCGACGGGTTGGCTTCGATGCGTCCCATCAGGCTGTCGAGCCCGGC